>CAYHHL010000038.1:0-34430 GCA_964356325.1 uncultured Enterobacteriaceae bacterium
CGAGCACCACGCCGACGATGTTCTTGCCGATGTCGTGCACGTCGCCCTTGACCGTCGCCATCAGCACGCGGCCCTGCACGCTAGGCGCTTCGCCGTCCAGCAGCTTCTGCGCTTCCATGTGCGGCAACAGGAACGCCACGCCTTTCTTCATCACCCGCGCGGACTTGACCACCTGCGGCAGGAACATCTTGCCCGCGCCGAACAGGTCGCCGACCACGCGCATGCCGTCCATCAGCGGCCCTTCGATGATCTGCAGCGTTTTCGGGTAGACCAGCAGGGCTTCGGCGAGATCCTGCTCGATGAAGTCCACGGTCCCGGTCACCAGCGCATGGCTCAAGCGCGCCGCCAGCGGGGCCTCGCGCCACGTCAGGTCGAGGTGGCTCTGCTTGCCCTTGCTTTTGACCTGATCCGCATACGTTACCAGGCGTTCCGTAGAATCGTCGCGCCGGTTCAGCACCACGTCTTCCACGTGTTCGAGCAGGGTCTTGTCGATCTCCGCGTACACCGCGAGTTGGCCGGCGTTGACGATGCCCATGTCCAGGCCCGCGGCAATCGCGTGGTACAGGAAGGCCGAGTTCATCGCCTCGCGCACGGCGTTGTTGCCCCGGAACGCGAAGGAAAGATTGGAGATGCCGCCGGAGATACGCACGCCGGGGCAGGCCTGCTTGATTTCGCGCGTGGCTTGGATGAACGAAACCGCGTAATTGGCGTGCTCCTCGATGCCGGTGCCGATCGCCAACACGTTGGGATCGAAGATGATGTCGGTCGGATCGAAGCCGGCGTCCTCGGTCAGCAGCTTGTAGGCCCGCTTGCAGATCTCCAGTCGCCGCCCGGTGTTGTCCGCCTGGCCCTGCTCGTCGAAAGCCATGACCACGACGCCCGCGCCGTAGCGCTGCACGAGCTTGGCTTTCTGCAGGAAGTCTGCCTCGCCTTCCTTGAGACTCAGGGAGTTGCAGATGCCCTTGCCCTGCAGCATCTGCAGGCCAGCCTCGAGCACCGTCCACTTCGAGGAATCGACCATGATCGGCAGGCGGGCGATGTCGGGCTCGGTGGCGACCAGGTTGAGAAACGTGATCATCGCCTGTTCGGAATCGAGCAACCCCTCGTCCATGTTGACGTCGAGGATGTTGGCCCCGCCGCGCACCTGGTCCAACGCCACTTCGAGGGCAGTCTGGTAGTCGCGGTTGCGGACCAGCTCGGCAAACCGCTTGGATCCCGTGACGTTGGTGCGCTCGCCGATCATCTGGAAGTTGCTGTCGGGGCGGATGACCAGCGGTTCGAGACCAGAGAAGCGCGCGAAGCTGTCCTTGGGCACGGCAATGCGCACCGGCGGATGCGTGGCGACGGCCTTGGCGATGGCAGCGATGTGGTCGGGCGTAGTGCCACAGCAACCGCCGACGATCTGGGCGAAACCTTCGCGCGCGAACTCGCCGACGAGCTTGCCGGTCTGTTCAGGAGTCTCGTCGTAGTCGCCGAACGCGTTGGGCAGGCCGGCGTTGGGATAGCACGACACGTAGCTGTTGGAGATCTGCGCGAGATTTTGCAGGAACGGGCGCATTTCCGCGGCCCCGAGCGCGCAGTTGATGCCCACCGAGAAGGGCCGCGCATGCTGGATGCTGATCCAGAACGCCTCGACGGTCTGCCCCGACAGCGTGCGCCCAGACTTGTCCGTGATCGTGACGGAAATCATCACGGGCACGCGATTGCCGCGACGCTCGAACTCGTTTTCGATGGCGAACAGGCAGGCCTTGAGGTTCAGCGTGTCGAACACGGTCTCGGCCAACAGCACGTCCGCGCCGCCGTCGAGCAGTCCGCGCACCTGATCGGCATAGGCATCACGGACTTGTGCGTAGGTCGTGGCCCGGAACGCCGGATCGTTGACGTCTGGCGACAGCGACAGCGTGCGGTTGGTCGGACCGATGCTGCCGGCGACGAATCTAGGCTTGTCGGGGGTACGTTTCGTCCAGGATTCAGCCTGTTCCTTGGCAATCCGCGCCGCCGCGACGTTCATCTCGTAGCAAAAGTCCTGCAAGTGGTAGTCGGCCTGGCTGATGGCGTTGGCGTTGAACGTATCGGTTTCGACCAGATCCGCGCCGGCCGCGAAGTACTCGCCGTGGATGGAACCAATCACGTCCGGGCGCGTCAACACCAGCACGTCGGCATTACCTTTGAGATCATGGGGATGGTCTTCGAACCGCCTGATCCGGTAATCCGCTTCCTGCAGGTGGCGGCGCTGGATCATGGTGCCCATCGCGCCGTCGAGCACGAGCACGCGGCGGGTCAGCAGGTCGCGGAGGAGGTCTTCGGTCGCGTTGGCCATGGCTCGATTCTTGCGCGAAGTGCGCGGATGGGGGCAGCAGGGTACTCGTTCACGCGTCAGCGGGGTAGACTTCGCGGCATGAACGACGAGCCCGACCAGAATTCACCTTCGCCCCTGAACCCCGAGCGCTTCAACCTGGCGGAACTGGTCGAGTGGCTCGCGCTGCCCGGAGGCCCGAAAGACCGGATGCTGGTGCGGCGTATTGCCGTGTGGTGTCAAGAGCATGGTCCGAACTTGCGGCTGGAGGCGGTCGAATTGTCAGCCTGGCAGGACGTGGTGGTGACACTGCGGGTGGAAACGCGCGTGAGCTTGGTGGTGACCGGGGCGCGGGCAGACCAACCCGGTGAATGGACGTGGAAAGTGGCGGAACGCGACTTCCCTGACGTGTGGCTGCGCCTGCGCGAGGAGGCCCTGGAAACGCCTTATGAGTTCTGCGTCCTGGACTACGCGCCCGCGGGCCAGGCGGTGCTGCTGCCGACTGGCGATGCGGGCGAAGTCGTCGTGGGGTCGCTTATCGGCGGCGTGGAGCAGGTGCGGGTCAGGCTGCAGGACGGCAGCGTGCACACGTTTCCCGCCGCCGACGTGGTGTTCCCGCGTTAGCCATCTGGCGCCCAGGACATCGCGCCGATTGACCGGGTAGTACCTTGAATTCGTTACTTGCTGTGCGTTTTGCTTGCTCCCGGGACTGGACGGCGCGAACGTGGGTCGTCGGGTACGTCCAGGAAGCCTGCCCTCGCAAAGGGTCGCTTCGATTTTGGCCAGTGGGCGCACCAAGGAGGCTCCATGCGCGAACGATTTGCCGACCGACGCAGTGCTGGTCGTGAATTGGCCGACGGGCTGCGGCCGTATGCGCACCGCGAGGATGTGATCGTGCTGGCGCTGCCCCGCGGCGGCGTGCCGGTGGCGTACGAAGTGGCCAAGCGCCTGGGCACGCCAATGGACGTGCTGGTGGTGCGCAAGCTCGGCACGCCAGGGCACGAAGAACTGGCGATGGGCGCGATTGCGAGCGGAGGCGTGGTCATTCGCGAGGAGGGCGTGCTGCGGATGGTGGGGGTGAGCGAGGCCGAACTGACGGCGGCGGCCTTGCGCGAAAACGTCGAACTGCAACGCCGCGAGCGCGCCTACCGGGGCGAACGAGCCGCGCCGGATCTGGACGGCAAGACCGTGATCCTGGTCGACGACGGCCTGGCAACGGGGGCGACCATGCGCGCCGCGGTGGCG
This sequence comes from uncultured Enterobacteriaceae bacterium, assembly GCA_964356325.1. GTDB lineage: Bacteria > Myxococcota_A > UBA9042 > UBA9042 > UBA9042 > CAYHHL01. The sequence goes on from CAYHHL010000038.1 coordinate 3,542, forward strand.
TCCGTGCGCGCGCAGAACCCCAAGGCCATCGTGGTGGCGGTGCCGGTAGCCCAGGACTCGGTGGTGGCCGATCTCGAGACGAGCGTGAACGATGTGGTGACGGTGCTGCGGCCGACGCGCCTGGTGGCGGTGGGGCTGTGGTACGACGACTTCGCGCAGACAGAGGACGAGGAAGTGCGTGAACTGCTGAGAGATTCGCGGTACCACCACTACGATTGACGCAGCCCGCACTCGTCAGAACAGCATTTTCACGCCGGCGGCCAGCACCAGCACGCAAAGCCCCACCTTGAGCGGATGCGGCGGCACGACCCCGGTGAGCGATCCGCCAATCAAAACGCCAGGAATGGATCCCACCAGCAGATTGGTCGCCAGGTTCAGGTCCACTGTGCCGATGTCGAGATGCGCAACGCTGGCCACTGCCACCAGCAGCATCGCGTGGGCAATGTCCGTGCCGATGAGCCGTTGCACGGGCAAGCGCGAGGTCAGCATCAGCATCATCGCGAACAGCGATCCGCTGCCGACCGAGGTCAGCCCGACCAGGAAGCCGATCACCGCGCCGAGCAAGGCGACACGCAAGCGATTCAGCCAGTTGGTCGGCGTCCAATCGGCCACGGTCTGCACTTCGCGGCCGCGCAGGTACAGCGCACTGACCAGGTTGAGCACGGCGGCCAGCGTCAGGACCAGTCCGAGCGAATGCAGCAGGAACTTCTCGGCCCCGGCGTCGTTCTTCTTCAGCCATTGCACCAGGTAGCTGCCCGCCAGACCCGCCGGCAGGCTGCCCACTGCCAGCGCGAGCGCCCAGTTCCAGTCCACGCGCTTCTCGCGGACGTTGCGCACCGTGCCGACCAGCTTGGTCACCGAGCCATAGACGAGATCGGTGCCGACCGCGACGCTCGGCTGGATGCCCATGTAGATGAGCACCGGAGCCAGAAGCACGCCGCCGCCGACGCCGGTCAGGCCGACGAAAAAGCCGACGAGCATGCCGACCAGCGCGGTCGGGCCCCACAACGTCAAGGCGCCGCCTACGGTCGCGGGGATGTGCATATCTGCAAAAATCAAGGCGTTCGTCCCGCTGGCAAGAGGAGGCGCGGCGACTGTCGAGAAAGTCTACCGGCGTGCTAGGCAATGTGTACAACGACGGCGGCCTGGCGGCAAGGGGAACCTTGAGCGGCGACGATCTTGCGTGCTGGCCGGGCATGGGCGATACGTGCACGCCTTGGCCGTGGCGCCTTGCCGACCGACGAGGTACCCCATGACTGAACGCTACTTCCGTCCCGCACACGTCTCTGCGTTCCGCACGCTGGCAGCGGTGACCTGGGATCCGCCGCGCGATCCGACCATCTTGGGCAGTGCCGAGGTCGACGTGACGCTGCTGCAGCCGTATCTTCAGGAAGTGCGTGAAACAACGGGGGTCAAGGTCTCGATGACGCACGCCGTGGCGAGGGCGATGGCCGCGACCTTGGGCTCGCATCCGCAACTGAACTGCCTGATTCGGCGCGGGCGGTTGTGGCAGCGCCGCGACGTCGACGTGTTTTGCCAGGTGGCGGTGCCGGCCGCCGACAAGAGCAAGCTGCAAGGTGCTGATCTCTCAGGTGTCGTCTTGCGCAGGGCCGATGGCCTGACCACCGCGGAAATCGCCACCGAACTCGAGAAGACCGCATCGCGCATCCGCAATCGCGACGATCCGAACCTGGCGCGCATCAAGACCCTGCTGCAGTGGCTGCCGGCGTGGCTGGCCAAGGCGATGCTGCGCTTCCTGTCCTACCTGAACCACGACTGGGGCCTGGACCTGAAAGCGCTGGGCGTGCCAGACGATCCGTTCGGTTCGGTGATGGTGACCTCCCTGGGCATGTTCGGCGTGCGCCACGCCTACGCACCGCTGTATCCGGGCGGTCGCTGCATCGGCGTGCTGCTGGTGGGCGCCGTGTACGACAAGGTGGTGGCGATCGACGGCAAGGTCGAAGTGAGGCCGGTGCTGCCCCTGACGATCGCGCTGGATCACCGGATCATCGACGGGTTGCAGGCGGCGGTCATGCAGCGCGAGATCGTCCGCATGCTGGAGGAGCCGGCGCTGCTCGACGTCGTCACCACGCCGGCGCGCCTTCCACTTGCCAAATGAATCCGCGCGCCCATCGCTGCGTCCTGTAGTCGGCCTGTCGGGGTGCGGTTCCGAAATCTTGGTCGGGGTCCGCGGGAAAAGCGCCGAATCAACGATCACCTGTAGATGCGTGTAGGGGCGGGCTTCCAGCCCGCCCTCCGGCAGCCTTGGAGGTCGTTGTGGTTCCATCGTACTTTACGCCGCGTGCTGTCGACATATCCTTGGGTTCGCCCCCAACCGGTCGGTGTTCGAGGAGGGCGGGCTGGAAGCCCACCCCTACATTCGCCAGAGGCAGCGTCACCGACCCGGAATCCAGAACCGCACCCGGCCTGTCGTGCTCCGCTTGCCCGCGCTCGCGGTTCCATGCAAGGATACCAGACCTTGCCCGTGTTCGCGCCTCTGGGGATGCGCCAACCGGGTCGGTCGAGCCCCCCATTCGAGGCAATTCATGAAGTTTTCGTTTTCGTGGCTGTTCGCGGCCTGTCTGACCTTGAGCCTGACACCCGCGCTGTCGAGCGTCGCGCGTGCCGACACCGGCGGCTGGGAGTACGTCGGCACCGACAACGGCGTGAAGGTGTCGCGCAAGACCGAGCCCGGCAGCAGCCAGTTCTCGTTCCGCGGCGAGACGGTCGCCCCGCTGGCCATCGGCAAGATCCTGGCGGTGTTCCTGGATCGCAACCAGCGCAAGTTCTGGGTCGACCGCTACGACGATTCCAAGACGCTGGAACGCCCGAACCCGCTGACCGAGGTGTACTGGATCAAGTTCGCGCTGCCGTTCCCGGTCTCGAACCGCGACTACGTGTTGCGCGCCGACGGTGTGCCCGACCCTGTCAACCGCGTGTTCATCGCCAACATCAAGTCCGTGAAAGACGCCCGCAAGCCGGACGATGACTGCTGCGTGCGCGCCTCGGCCAACCGTACCTTCTACCGTTTCCAGGCGTTGCCAGGGCTGCCCGAGCGCACCAAGATGATCGTCGAAGTCAGCACCGACCCCAAGGGCATGTTGCCGGACTGGCTGGTGAACATCATCCAGAAGAAGTGGCCGGTGAAGACCCTGGGCGGCCTGATCGAGCGGACGCGCAAGGCCAATCCCGCGCCGCTGCCCGAGTACGCGACGTGGCATGACCCGGCTCCGGCCCCGGCTCCGGCTCCGGCACCGGCTCCGGCACCGGCTCCGGCTCCGGCACCGGCCCCGGCTCCGGCCCCGGTAGCTCCCGCGCCCCGCTAGCCGCCACGGCTTCACCCGTACTTTTCAGAACTTGGGCTGCGCGGCCTTCTTCGCCAGCGCCTCGACCACGCGCTCGACCGTGGCCGAAGCGAACTGCGACAGCCGCTCGCCAAGCGCCTGGTGCTTGCGGAAGTGCACCTCGATGACGTCGGCGACCTCGCTCGCCGCCACCAGCACGTCATCGCTCGTGCCTACGCTATCGATCAGGCCGAGTTCCACCGCGCGCACGCCATACCAATGCTCGCCCGTGGCCACCTGCTCGATGTCCAGGTGGGCGCGGTACTGCAGGATGTGGTCCTTGAACAGCACGTGCGCTTCCTCCAGTTCCTGCTTGAACTTGGCGCGACCCGCGTCGGTATTCTCGCCGAACACGGTGATCGTGCGCTTCCATTCGCCCGCGGTGAACAACTCGTAGTCGACGTCGTGCTTCTTCAACAGGCGATTGAAGTTGGGGACCTGCGCGACGACGCCGATCGAACCGATGACCGCGAACGGCGCCGCGACGATGCGATCCGCCACGCATGCCATCATGTAGCCCCCGCTCGCCGCGACCTTGTCCACCGCCACCGTCAGCGGAATGCCACGGTCCCGGATCCGCGCCAGTTGCGACGCCGCCAGCCCGTAGCCGTGCACCATGCCGCCCGGGCTCTCCAGGCGCACGACCACTTCGTCGGTCGGACGCGCCACGGTCAGCACCGCGGTGACTTCCTCACGCAGCGAAGTCACCTGGGACGCCCGCAAGTCGCCGTGAAAATCCAACACGTACACGCGCTTGCGGTCCTCGGGCGGGGCCTTTTCGGCGGCGCGTGCAGCCTTGTTCAGCTTCTTGTACACGGCGGGAGCCAGCACTTCACGCTGCATCACCAGGGCCATGTTGCGGAAACGCTTGTTCAACTTGCGCGTGGTCAGCCGATCGTGGCCATGACCTCGGGCGTGCATGGCCAGACTTGCCGCGCGCCCGACGATCAGCAGCACCGCCGCGACGACGGTCACGGTCTCGGCCAGGAACAGGCCGTAGTGGGTCCAGAATTCAGCCATGATCTTCTCCAGTTCAAACTACAGGCGGACTTCGACCGTGACCAGCGGCGCCGCGAGCACGCCGCGCAAGACCAGGAACACCCGCTGCGTCTCCGCCTGCCCCGCGGCGAAATGGCACACCGCGTACTGCACCCGCCTGGGCTGCAATCCGCGCAGGAAGTGCGCGACCTCACGGAAGTTCAGGCCGTCGGCACTATGCCAGACGTGCACGCGCCGATCGACCTCGTTGCGCCCGCCTTCGACACCCGTAGCCACCAGCATGGCGCCGCCCGGCAGCGAGGTGATGCCGTGCACGGGTCCCTGCAACCGCTGCAATTCATCGGTCCGCCCGGTTTTTCGCTCCAGACGCACGATCCGGTTGGCGTAGTGCGGCGCGTCGAGGCCGGCGTCGGTGCCCCACAGCACCGCATCCTCGCGAAATGCCAACGCAATCGCGCGCCACTGCTGGCTGCCCCGGCCGACGGTCTCCCAGCGGTGGCCATCCTCGGAGCGCATCAGCGCGGACTCGGCGTCGGTATCGCCCGTGCCTAGCCAGAGCGAGCCATCATGCGGATCCTGCTGGAGAAAATGGATATGCCGCACGTCGCCGGGCAAGAAGCGGTGGGCTTCGTGAAACGTCCGGCCGTCGTCATCGCTGCGCCAAAGCCGAATGGTCTGTGTGCGTTCCGGGTTGAGCGCGTACTGGGCCAGCCACACCCGACCCTGGCGATCGGCGCTGAGACCGTGGCGCGTCGGCTTGCGGAACTCCTCGTAATGCAACACAGGTTCCCACGTCTGGCCGTCGTCGCTGCGCAACAGTCGCCCGCTGACGCTGGCCAGGAACGCGCCCGAAGCCAGGGGCAGCAGGCCGTGCACGCCCAGTCGCAGCGCTTGGCCCATGAGATCATTGTGGACCGCACCACGGCGCCACAGGGGCATCGGCACCCGTCCGGCTGGCTGCCATTTCAGCGTCGTGTCGTGCAGGTCCGCGAACAAGAGTTGGTAGCCCTGACTCGCCCACGCGCGTTCCCGTGCAATGGCATGTAGTTGCACGCCGGGGTAGACGTGGCGGACGGTCAGGCCGGGCTGGTTGTGCAACAGGAAGTGCATGGCCAGCCTAGGATGGGCCGTCCGGGTCGCGGCGACAAGCCGGGCCTTGCACACGCGCGGCGCAAAACGCAGGACGCCGCGCGAACCTTGGAGATTCGCGCGGCGCCGTGTTCTCGAACCGTTGTCTCTCGAACAGTGCCCTTCCAGTCGCGGGGTCTACCCTGGACCTGAGGTCCAGGTGGGAGCCAGTGTCCGGTTCAGCTCTTCCCACTGACAGTCCGGCGAACCGGGCAGGTGGGCATGAACGTTCCCGAAAGTCGAGCCCAGCTCCCTTGTGTTTGAAGTAAGGTCCCCGGGTGTTGCCCCGCAACCGTCTGGGCAATCCCAGGATAGGCCTGCTCATTCGCGGGCGCCAGAGAAATCTTTGCGCCCTGGTACGATTCTGTCATTTCGTAGCCGTGGCAGGTAGTTCGGCGGCAAGGACGTCCGCCCGCACCGCGCCGTCGGGTGCCTCGAACTGCAGACCCGCGAGTTTCGCGGCGGTCGGAGCCACGTCGATCACTCGCATCCCCTGCACGTTCGCGACCTTGCGCACACCGGGACCCGAGGCCAGGAACACGCCCTGGAGTTGCGGCCGGTCCGGCAGGTGCCCGTGCATGCCGAGCATCGGCGGCGTCCCGGCAATCGACCCGAACAGGCGCGGATTCCAGAACAAGATCTCTGGCTTGGCGACCGCGATCAGGTCTGGCGCGTCGGCCATCGTGGCGGGCAGCGGCAACCCCAATGCGGCGTAGCGGGCTTGCGGCACCACCAACTCGATCCCCGCCGTCTCCGCGAACTGCTTGTGTAGCAAGGGGATCAGCCGCGCGGCCTTGAGCGGATCGGTCACGTAGGCGAACAGCGCGTGGCCGTTGACCACCAATTGCACCGACGCCCGATCGGCGGCGGGCAGCTTCAGTTGCGACCACAGCGCGCGTGGACTCAACCCCGCGGTCACAGGCATGAAGCCGTGGTCCGACACCACCACGATGCGCAGATCGTCGCACAACCCGGCGGCTTCGTAGGCCTTGACCAGATCGCCCAGGTAGCGGTCGGCCAGTTGCATGCCCCACAACGCCTCGGGCGCATCGGGACCGTAGCGGTGCGACAGCGTGTCCACGCTCAGGAAATGCACCATCAGCAACCGCGGCGCATGCTTGGTGACCAGCAGCAGGGCGGCGTCGCGGGTCACGGAATCGAGCAGGAACGCCTCCTCGTCGCCGTGCCGCCCCAACCGTTCGATCGGCAGCCCCGCTTGTTTCAGTTCAGCCAGCAGCCCCGGCGACGCCCCCGCTTCGAACGCCTTTTGCCCGTACACTTCCGGAAGGTTCCAATCCAGGCCCTTGGATTTCACGGTCCCCGGCCACAGCAGCGCCGCCGTCTTCCAGCCTTGCGCGTGCGCCGCCTGCCACAGCGTGGGCGTCTTGTCGGCGGGCCGTGTCCACACGTCGATGGCCTTGCCAGCCTGGCGATCCCACACGTGATTGCCCAACACGCCGTGGTGCATCGGCCACGCGCCGGTCGCCAGGCTTTGGTGCGAGGGCCAGGTCATGCTCGGAAACACGCTCTGCAATGGCCCGGAAGCGCCCGCCGCAGCGATCCTGGCGAGTTCGGGCAACTGCGCTCGATGGTTGTCGAATCGCTGCCAGGATAGACCGTCGATGCTGACGATGAGGAGCCGCGGCGGCCCGGCGCGCGCGATCGCGGGCCAGCTCAGGGCACACAGGAACAGGACGGCGAGCCAGCGCAACATCGGAGCTCCGTGCGGGGACCGAGGCCCGGGCCCGTTGCCATCGTGACAGACGCGCCAGGCCAGCGCTATTCTGCTCGGCCCCGGTCGGATCAGCCCGACGGATCGCGGCCTTCCCTGCGTCGCCAGTCGGAGCCAGCCCCCTTGCCGGAAACGCCGCCCGCCCGTTCGCCTTCCGCGAGGTTGCTGCTCGCCAGGGCGCTGCACCTGACCGACGCGATGTTGCTCGCGGCCATGGCCTATCGCTTGCGTTTGGCGTGGTTGGCAGCAAGCGAACTCCGCAGTGCCGGCGTGGCGCAACCCTGGGACGCGGGCCCGACGCTGGCGTTTCGGCCGGCCGGTGGCGACGTGCTGTTGGCGTGGCTGGCCGGCCTGGTCCTGCTGGCTTGGCTGGCGGCGATCGACAAGTTACCGGATTCCTTGGCGAGGGTGCTCCGGGGCGGCGTGACCGGCACTGCGGGCGTCCTGCTGCTGGCCCTTGGCATGCTGTCGGCGACGCACTTGCGTCTGGTATTCTCGTTGCACAGCGGGCTGACCTTGGATTTGCTCCGAGATACGCTAGCTTCTGGCGAGTGGCGGGCGCTTTTCGAACACGCCCACGCCGTCGACGTCGCCACGGTGCTGGTCGGGCCGTTGGCCTGGCTCGGTTCGCGGCGCGTGTCGTTGCGGGCGTCGCTGCGGTGGGCCGTGGCGCTGGCGATCCTGCTGTCGGCGGGCGCGCTTCTACCCCCAGTGAACGCGGGCGAACTGCCGAGCGAGGCGGGCGCGACGCCGCTTTGGTTCACGTTGCAGGACGTGTGGTTGCACGCCAGGCCGGCGCCCGACGAGGCGATGCCCCGCGAGCGCCAACCGCTGCGGGCCGCACCCGCGCTGCAAACCCTGCTAGATCCAGCACATCCCGCGACTCAGACCGCGGATCCGCTGGCGGGCGAGCCCGCATTGTTCCTGGAGGATCCGCGCATCAGCGACCCGCCGTCGGCCGAGAAGATCCAGCCGCCGGCGAAGAAGCCATGGAACGTCGTGTGGATCGTGATGGAAAGCACGGGTATGCGCTATTTCCAAGGCGAGACGTACCGCGGCATCCTGCCGATGCCGTTTACCCACAAGCTTGCGGATCAAGGCTGGTTCTTGCGCCACCACCGCTCGCCGTCGAATTCGAGTGCCACCAGCCTGTTCGCCCAGTTCAGCGGCGTGTACCCGGTGCCAGCGCTCAAGATGTTCTCGACCGACAAGCGGAATCACGTGCCAGCGCTGTTTTCCTTCCTGCCGCGGACCTACGAACGCTTCCTGTACACGCCGGGCAAGCTCACGTATTTCTTCCCGAAAGCCTTCCTGCAGCATGCGGGGCTGAGCGAACTGGTCGGCTTCGACGAGTCGACCGTGACCAAGAACCCGGGCGGCGAGGGCCTTTCCAAGGACGAACCGGCGGTGGTCGACACCTTCGTGCAGCGGCTGCATCGGGCCAAGGAACCGTTCGCGGCGGTCTACTACAGCTACGTGGCCCACTGGGAATACACGGATTACGGTCCGGCGTGGCGGCATTTCCGCGACCCGCGCTTGATCGGTCGGTACCACGACAACCTGTGGCTGTTGGACCAGATGATCAAGCGGATTTACGACGGGTTGGAGCGGGACGGCCGGCTGGACCGGACGATCGTGGTGCTGGCCGGCGACCATGGCGAATCGTTCGGCCAGCACGATCGGAACTGGGCGCATGCCCGCGGTAGTTATGAGGAAAACCTGGCGACGCCGGCGATTCTCTGGCAACCGCGGGTATTCCCTGCCAAGACCGTTGATTGGGACACGTTGCACATCGATCTGCTGCCAACCGTGCTCGACGCGCTGGGGCTGCCCTACGACGCCAGGCTGTTGCAGGGTGAGTCCCTGTTCCAGACCAAGCTGCGTCGCAAGGTCGCATTTTTCTGGGGTAACGAGGGCACGGTAAGCGGGCTGTGGGCCGACGGCGGCAAGCTGCAATGGCAACCGACCGACAAGCATTGCGTCGCGTTCGACCTGGGCACTGATCCACAGGAGCGTCGGCCCAAGCGCTGCGCCTCCGAACGCCTGGAATTGCTGCGAGCCTGGCGGGACTTCCAGCGCGAGGTGGTGCCGGCCTACAGCGAGGCGGTGCGGCAGGGGCAGGCGTACCGTGGTCGGCGCCAACCGTTGCCAGCGTCACTCCCAGATGCCCAGAAGTGACGCCGACCCACGTTGCGACCTTACGGCGCGTTCATGGCCTGGGCCGCGCGCTGCACGAACGCCTGGCCGGTCTGCACGATGATGCTCACGAAGTTGCTGAAGAACTCCTGCTTGCTGATGCCGGCCTCGCACGGCAGCGCGGCGTCGAGCAGGAAGAAGCGCTCGCCGCCGGAGGCCTGTACGGCGCTGACCTTGACCAGGAAGTTATCGGTGTTCCAGGTGTTGGCGTAGTTCACCGCCTTCTGGAAGCCGGCGTCGCCAGCGGGAATCGGCACCGCCACCGGAATGACGGCCTGCACGGCCCACATGTTGCCGTTTTCCTTCATGCGCGGAATCAGGATGAGGTTCAGGTTCAGGCCCGAAGCGTCATCGCGGAACGGTAGGATGATGCGGCTCTGATCATCGACCCGGTGGGTGATGTTGAGTTCCTTGAACCAGCCTGCAAGCACTTCCTTGGACGACGGCACGAAGCTCTCGGCGCCGCGCTTCTTCTTGACTTCCGGGACCTTGGCGTTGCCCTTGTCGACCTTCATCGGGCGCAGGTCAGAGAAGGAACCCGACGTGGGGTCCTTGCCAGCCGCGAGCACTGGACCGGCGACAGCGGCGAGCGTGACACAGCCGAGCGCGGCGGCGAGGGCGAGGCGCGACTTCAGAAACAAGGACATGGCTTCTCCTATGGGCGCAGTTGGCGCGGTGGACGTTTGGAATCGAAGCTACACCGTAATGCACATGTGCGCAATGCTTCCGCTTCAGCGCTCACTTGACCCAGACCACAGCATTGTCGATGCCGAACGCTTCGTTGGACGCGCTCTCGTTCAAGTCGCTGGTCGCCTTCAAGGTCAAAGCGGCCGCGGTGTGCGCGCCTTGCCAGTCCGCGTCCCACTTCTCGTCGTTGATGCTGTCCTTGCCGCATTCGTGCTTGCCACCCGTGAGGTAGCCGCCGGTGCCCTTCTTGGTCCATACCGTGTTGCCATCGACCTGCACGAAGCCCTGTTCGAACAACCAACTGTCGATACGTAGGAAATCCAGGGTGAGACGCGCCTGGGTGTGCGGCGGGCCGAGTACGGTCTTCTGGGTCGATGCGTTCTTGCCGAAGACGCCCGCGCCACCCAGGATGTGGCCGAACTTGCCGCAGGTGGTGACCGGCCCTACGGACCAGCCTTTGGTCGTGCTGTCCTCGAAGTCGTCCCACATCAACAAGGTCCAGCCGCCGCCTTTCATGTCGCAGAGATACTGCGCGGAGACTGTGGCGCCCGCCGCGTCGATGTCCAGCCAGTACACGCCGTCCGCGCTGCCGGGGTAGGTCGTGAAGATCTCCAGGCAGGAGAGTGCCGGAAACACCTTGGAACTGCCCTTGTTCCCGCAGGTCTTGCCGTCGCCTCCCTGGCCGGCGGCACAGGTGCACTTCACACTGCCCGGCAGGTTGACGCAGGTGGCAGTGGGCGCGCAACCAGCAGTCTTGTCAGCGCATTCGTCGACGTCCACGCAGATCTTGCCAACCTGCTTCCAGCCGGCCTTGCACGCGCAAGTAAAAGTGCCGGCGCCGTTGCTGCACGTGGCGTTGCTGTCGCAACTGCTCGCGATCTTGCATTCGTCCACGTCCACGCACGTCGCGCCCTGCCCTACGTAACCGCTGGGACACGCGGTGCAATTCGCCTTGCCCTGGTCGTTCGCGCTGCAGATCTGGCCCGCCGGGCAGCCGCCGTTGTTCTTGAGGCACGGATCGATTCCGCAGTCCGGGTCGGCAACCGGCGTGTGCGTGCAACCGAGCTTGGCGTCACATGAATCCACCGTACATGCGTTGCCGTCGTCGCAACTGATTGCCGCCGACACGCAGGCCGCCGCCTTGCATTGGTCGCCGTTGGTGCACACGCTGCCGTCGTCGCAGGCGCCCGAGCTGGACTTGTGCGTGCAACCACCTGCGGGGTCGCATGAATCGTCAGTGCAAGAGTTGCCGTCGTCGCAGGTGACGGTCGCGCCCGCGCACAGGCCCGCCACGCACGCGTCGCCGCTCGTGCAGGCGCTGCCATCGTCGCAGGGCTTGTCCTCCGGATCGGGGGAGCACAGGCCGCCCTTGCAAGCGTCGGCGGTACAAAAGTTGTTGTCGTCACATAGGTTGTTACCGTCGTCGGTCAAGCCGTTGCAGTCGTCGTCCAAGCCGTTGCACGACTCAGGGCCGGGCGCGGGCGAACTGCACTTCGGCGCGCACACGGTCTTGTCCTGGCTGCCGTCGGTCGCGGCCCCGGGCAAGGGCACGCACGTACTGCCCTGCGCGCACGGCACGCCGCTTTGGCACGGTGCGGCGCAGATCAGGCCCGTAGTCGACCCGAGGCAAGCGCCGAGCGCCGGGCAATCCTTGTCGGTAGCGCACTTGCATCCGGTAGAGCCCGGGCAGGCAGGTCCGGAGTCGGCTACGTCCAGGCTGACTTCGGGCGCATCCCCGGCAACCGAACCGTCGAGTTCGCTGCAGTCGCCGCAAAGCTGTATGTCGTCAGCAGTTTCTGCCGCGTCAGCCGCGAGGAGATCTTCGGCACCGGCGTCATCGTCGGTGCCGGTCTCGGCATCGGTCTCGGCATCGGTCCCGGCGTCGGTCCCGGCGTCGTCAGCCGCCAGGCTGTCGCTGGCATCGCCGAGCGCGCCGGCTTCGGGGTCGCCGACGTCGCCAGCAGACAAGTTCGGTCCCGGCGCGAGCGCGTCCGTACCGCAGGCAGCCAAGATCACCACGCTGGCCCAAAGTGCCCACTGCCCACGCTGTCGCCCGTTCATGCCGCCTCCGCAAATGCCCTGGCGCGGCAGTATGCGTCATCTCGCGCACCGGCGCACGCACCGTCAGCGCAGGCGGAATTGGCAGCGAACCTCGCGCGATCAGGCCAGCTTGCGCAGTTCCAGCGCCCGCAGGACGCCTTGCACCAGCACGCGATGCTCCACGGCGTGCATGCGCGCTTCCAGCAGTTCCAGCGGCTCGTCCGGAGCCAGCGCCACCTGCTCGGTAGCCAACACCGGTCCGGCGTCGACCTCGAGCACCACCTCGTGGACCATCACGCCCGTGTGCGTCAACTTGCCGTGCTGAAAGGCTTCCCACGCGCGACGAATGGCGTCCTTGCCCGGCAGCGCGCCCGGAAGAGCCGGGTGCACGTTGAGCACGCGACCCGCCAACGGCTGCAGGAAGCGTTCGCCCAGGACCAGCATCCATCCCGCCAACACCACGAGATCAGGGTTGAAGTCCAGGACGATCTCGGCAAGTGCGGCGTCGTACTCCGGGCGGGTCTGACCTTGCGCCAGCCAGGGTTTCAGAGACAGTACCGTGGATGGCACGCCCGATTCCGCAGCCCGGCGCAGGGCAAAGGCGTCCGGCTTGTTGGTGACCACGCCCACGACCTTGGCGGGCAGCTTGCCCAACTCGCAGGCGTCCAGCAACGCCTGGAGGTTGCTGCCGTTTCCTGACGCCATCACGACGAGTCGCGCCGTCATTGCGCGCGTCCAAGGCCGAAGCGCCGGTGATCCGCGAGCGTGCAGCGATCCTGGACGACCGTGATGCCGGCGGCTTGCAGGCGGAGCGCGAATGCGTCATGGCGAATCCCGAGTTGCAGCCAAACCACCGCCGGACGCGGCTGCATCGCCAGGATGTCCGCCAGGTGATCGGGCAAGTATTCCGGGCGGCGGAACACGTCCACGATGTCGACCGGTTCCCGCAGTTCCGCCAGGGTCGCGCACACCGGCTGGCCCCACAGCGACTTGCCGACGAGCAGAGGATTGACCGGCAGGACGCGGTAGCCTTGCAAGTACAGGTAATCTGGCACGTAACAAGCCGGTCGCAGCGGGTCGTCGTGCGCGCCCAGAACGGCGATCGTGCGCGAGTCCGTCAGGATGCGACAGGGGTCCACAGGCGCGTTGGTGTCCATGCTGCCAGCCTATGAGCGCCGCACTCGGTTGTCCAACGAGCCCGGACGGAATGCGGGCCGATGTAATATTTACGTGACAGTTCAGCGAAGTTACAAAGCGTGCATGCGGGCCAGCACCCGCTCGGCGGCCTGGCGCACGGGCAGGCTCGCATCGGCGCGCCACACCTGGGTCAGCTTCGCTTTCAGCCCAGCCTGCTTCTTCCACGTCGCCATCTGCATTTGGCCAATCGCCTGCACCGCGTGCACTCGCGCCGGATCGTAGCTGTCTTGCAACGCCGCCAAAGCCAAGGGCATCGCTTCGTCCAGGTGCTTGCCGCCGATCGCGGTCAACGCCTTGAACGCGTGCGACCGCACCAACGGCTGGGGCGCCTGCAACGCCGCGACCACGTCGGCCACGGCATCGGCATCCAGCGCCACGGCCAGGGCCACCGCGGGATCGTGCAGCCGGCCGTCGCGTTCACCGAACAAGGTCACCAGATGCGGCGCGGCCTTGCGACCGAGACTGAACACCGCCTGCCGCGCCGCCTGGGCCACCGACGCATCGCCGTCGCGCGACGCCACGACCAGCGGGGGCAACACTTGGGCCAGCACGCCCTCTGGACAATGCCGAAGCGCCGTCGCGGCTTCCCGGCGCACGTCGGCCTCGCCGTCCTTGCAGGCCACCGCGGCCTCCAGCGCCAGCCCGCTGTCGAGCGGCCCGAGCGACGCCAGCCCGCGCCAGGCATTGGCCCGCACGACCGCGCGGCCATCCCGGGTCAGGGCATGCAAGGCCGCAGACTCCAGGCCGCGTGCGACCTTCTTGAGCGCCGCGACGTCGACCATGTGCTCGGCGAAGTCCTCCAGGGGCAGCGGCCGAGCCTCGTGCAGCAGCGGCTTGCCGTGACGCGCCAGGATGCTGCCCGCCTGCCGGGCCAGGGCTTGGACGTCGGCCGCTGGATCGGAGCACAGGGCCGTGATGCGGCGCTCGCAGGCCAGGAGCGCGTCGTGTCCCAGGTTGATGAGTCCCGCCAAGGCGTTGCCACGCACCTGATGGTTCGGGTGGGACAGCGCGGTGATGAGCGATTCGCGGGCCAGATCGTCCAGCGCCTGCAGGTGCGGCAACACCTTGGCGTCCGCTTCGGCGGCGTCGACGCGCAAGGCCCCCATCAGCACGGGCACCGCCGCCGCCCCGAAACTGCGCACCGCCGCTGCGACATCGCCGCGCACCTGACCGTCCGGATCGGTCGTCGAGGCCACCAGCGCGAGCACGACCGGCGCCACGTCTTGCGCCTTGTGCAGCGATCTGGCCGCCGCCGCCCGCACCGACGCGCTGCCGTCCTTGAGCATCACGCACAGCGTGGGCGATTCCGCCGCCGTCGCCGGCCCCGTCAGCGCCAGGGCGTCCAGCGCGTTGACCCGCACGGCCACGCGACCATCCTGCAGCACCTCGAACATCAGCGCGCGCGGCAGAAGTTTGCGATGCTTTTCAAGGACTTCCCGCGGCAGCAGATCGGTATCGAAGCCTTCGACCGGAAAGGTCCGCGGTTCGCGCAGGGACGCCGTCGCGGTCCGTTTGCGCGAAGAAAGCGCTCGGCCCAGTTCCAGGCGCACGGCTTGGGCGGCCGGCGACGGATCGGCCTTCAGCGAGTCCAGGGCCGCGCGCATGCCGTCGTCGTCCAGACCGTGCAGAACCGACAGAGCATTGCTCACCCGCGACGGATCGTCGGCGCTCAGGGCTGCCAGTACCGGCGGTAGGATCGCCGCGCCCAGCCCCGCGATCAGCGCCACGCCGCGTGGGGTCCACCAATCTGGGGACTTGCGCAACAGGCCGGGTATCAACGGCAGCAGCCGTTTGCCGAACGTCGCTATCGTCGCCACGGCCTGCTTGGCCACGAGCGACGCCGGATCCAGCGTAGCGTCCAGCAACGCCATCAGCACGACGCTCGGATCCTGAGTCGTCACCAATGCTTGCGCTGCGGCCAGACGCACGGGCAGTTCGGCATCGCGCAGGGCGACGGCGACCTGTTGCGCCTCGGGTTCGGTCAGCTCGCCTAGGATGCCCAGCAACCGCGCGGCGTTGACCCGCACGGGCGTACGACCATCGGCCAGGCCGGTGATCAGAACGGCCCGCGGCAAGGCGCTGGCGTGCTCGACCAGCACGGCGGCGTCCAGCACCTCGGTGTCGAAGCGCGGCACGGCGAACGTCCGCGACTCGCGCAATTCCGGCCGACGTGGGCGTTTAGCGAAGGTCATCGCACTCCGCTGGTCAAAGTGAACATCGCGTGAAGACCCCGAGTTCGGCGCCCTGCTCGCAAGGCTGAAGGCCATACCCCGCGAACTCTACACCAGCGCGGGGGACGAGACGAGCCCTGCCAGGGGCCAACGGGGTCAGGTCCGAAGTGTATGGGCCACGCGGACCCCGGGCAAAGTTGGCGCTCGCGGCTCAGCGTGGTAATGGTGTCATGCGCAATGCCTTGTTTGCTCACCACAGGTCCGTCCAATCTCGCCAGTCCCGATCGTCGTCCGGAGTTCCATGTCCGAGGTCTCTGATCAGGCCGCGCGCCTCAAGGCGATCCTCGATGTCGCCAAGGCCATGATCTCGGAACGCGATCTCGACTCGCTGCTCCAATTGATCCTGCGCGAGGCAGCCAAGGTGGTGGATGCGGACCGCGGCTCGCTGTTCCTGCTCGATGCCGAAACCGGTGAACTTTGGACCAAGATTGCCCAAGGCATCGAAGCCGGCCAGGAGATCCGCATCCCGCGCGGAGTCGGCCTCGCAGGGCACGTCGCCCTGAGCGGCGAGATCGTCAACCTTGCGGATGCCTACGACGATCCGCGCTTCAACCGCGAGGTCGACAAGGACACCGGCTATCGGACCCACGCGCTGCTTTGCGTGCCGATGAAGAACATGCGCGGCGAGGTGGTGGGGGTCCTGCAGGCGCTCAACAAGCACAGTGGCGCGTTCAGTGCAGACGACGCGGATCTGCTGATGACGCTGGGTGGGCAGGCGGCGGCGGCGATCGAGAACGCGCTGCTGCACGACGCGATCCAGAAGCTGTTCGAGGGCTTCGTGCGCGGCGCGGTGGTCACGATCGAGGCGCGCGATCCATCCACGGCGGGTCACTCGGAGCGGGTCTCTCTGCTGACGCTGGGCCTGGCCGACGCGATCGAGGCCGCGGGCACGGGTAGGTGGCGCGACGTGCGCTTCGACTCCGAGCAGCGCATCGAGATCCGTTACGCCGCGTTGCTGCACGACTTCGGCAAGGTCGGCGTGCGCGAGGACGTGCTGGTCAAGGCGCAAAAGCTCTATCCACACCAACTGGAATTGATCGCCCAGCGTTTCGAGTACGCCAAGAAGAGCCTGGAGGCAGACTCGCTGCGCCGTAGCATGGACCTGATGCGGGCGGACGCTCCGGCGGCGCTGCTCGAGGCGGAGGAACTGGCGTTCTCGGTGCGGATCCGCCAACTGGACGAGTACTTCCAACTCATCCTGAAGTGCAACAAACCCACGGTGATGGCGGGCGGAAACTTCGAGGAACTGGCGCAGATCCCGCACGTGCACTTCTCCGGGCCGGACGGCCTGCCGCGGTCGCTGCTGACCGGCCCCGAGGTCGCGGCGCTGTCGATTCCCAAAGGGTCGCTGTCGATCGAGGAACGCGTCGAGATCGAGAGCCATGTGGCCCACACGATTCATTTCCTCACGCAGATTCCGTGGACGCGCAACTTGCGACGGGTGCCGGAGATCGCTCACGGTCACCACGAGAAGCTGGACGGCAGTGGCTATCCACGCGGGCTCAAGGGCCAAGCGATTGCGGCCGAGGCCCGCATGATGGCGATTGCCGACATCTACGACGCTTTGACGGCGAGCGATCGGCCCTACAAGAAGGCGGTTCCACACGACATTGCCGTGCGCATCCTGCATGATGAGGTGGCGCTCGGGCACCTCGACAGCGAGTTGCTGGCGATCTTCGTCGGGCAGCGCGTGCCGCAAGAGGTCTTGGGGCTCGGCACCAGCCTGGACGCGCGCCGTATCTCGGGGTTTTTCTAGGATAAGGACCGCGCGCTGGCGATGAATGCCGTTTACCAAGCAGCGCTTGTCCCGCCAGTCCGGCTTCGCTAGTCTGTACGATGCCGCGACTGCAGGAGTGCTCCGATCATGCCCGTCCGATTTCGAGATTTCCGCAGTTGGCTCGGCGTCTTGGCATGCGTCTGGCCGGTTGCGTGCACGAGCGTCGGTCAAGGCCCAACGCCGGGGCTCAGCGGCTACGTCCTTCCGGGCGAACTCGCTGCGCCGGGCAGTGACGCCTCGACCGTCAAGGACGCCAAGGGCCTGGCAGACGGCGTCACCGGCGCGGACGCCGAGGACGATCTCGCGCAAGAAGCCAAAGATGCCAAGGTCGACGTCGGTAAGCTTTCCAACGTCGATCAGGACGGCGACGGCAGTTCACCGGCGGATGGCGACTGCGACGACGGCGACACCTCGGTGCATCCCGGCGCGGTCGACGGCTGTGATGGCAAGGACAACGACTGCGACGGCAAGACCGACTGGTTCGACAAGGACGGCGACGGCCACTCGCCCAGCCCGTGCGAAGCCCAAGCGCCCGATTGCGACGACACGGATCCGGCAATCCACCCGGGCGCACAGGCCAACTGCGCCAACCAGAAGGACAATGACTGTGACGGCCAGCTCGACGCGGACCAGGACGTGGACGGCGACGGCTATCCGAGTTGCGTGGACTGCAACGACCTGCTGCCCGGCATCCACCCGGACGCAGCGCAGAACTGCACGAACAACAAGGACAACGACTGCGACGGCAAAATCGACAACGCCCTGGACGCCGACAACGACGGCATTTCCGCGTGCGAGGACTGCAACGACGCCGACCCAGAGATGCACATGGGCCTGCTCGAGACTTGCGACGGCAAGGACAACGACTGCAACGGCGTGACCGACGACAAGGACGACGACGGCGACAGCTACCTCGGCTGCGGCGGCGGCGATTGCGACGACACGAGCATCAACATCCACGCCGACGCGCCACGCAACTGCAAGAACGGCAAGGACAACGACTGCGACGGCAAGATCGACGCCAACCAGGACGGCGACGGCGACAGCTATATCGGCTGCCAGGACTGCAACGACAACAACAAGACCGTGAACCCGGGGGCCATCGAGTTCCTGAACGATCTCGAGGATAACAACTGCAACGGCAAGACCGACGAAGCGACCGTGCCGTGCGACAAGCCGGGCCTGGGCAACAGCGTGGCGACGGACTACCCGGTGGCGATGGACATCTGCCTGGGCGTGACGAAATCGCAGTTCGCGGTCGACGCCGGCGCTTCGGCCCATGCGATCAAGCAGAAGTACGGCCCGAAAAACACGCCGTTGAAAGGGCCGAACTTCGTGGTGCTGGCATCGGGCGCGGCGGCGGCGAAGGGCGATGCCGGCTACAAATTGCCGCAGCCGGGTACGGAGTTCAACAATACTTCCGGGTACCCAACGGGCGCTTGTCCGAATTCGGGCACGGTGTACGACTACACGGAGTGGAAGCTGACCCTGAAGGTGCCGACCAACGCCTACGCTTTCTCGTTCGATTTCAACTTCATGTCCGCGGAGTACCCGGAATACGTCGGCACGCAGTTCAACGACAAGTTCTTCGCCATCCTCGACTCCAAGAGCTTCAAGGGCAACATCTCGTTCGACAGCAAGAAGAACTGCATCAGCATCAACAACGCGCTGTTCAACGTGTGCACCGGTTGCTCCCTGACCGACGCGGGGCTGGCAGGCACCGGCTACGAGGGCGGCATCGGCGGCGGCACCGGCTGGCTGACCACGACCGCGCCGGTGACTCCTGGCGAGACGATCACCTTGCGTTTCCTGATCTTCGACGAGGGCGACCACATCTACGACTCGGCCGTGCTGCTCGATCACTTCCGCTGGCAGGCGACCGCGCTCAAGGGCGGCCCGTCGACCGTGCGGCCCGGTGGCGGTTGATGCGTCCGCCCATCTCAACATCTCGTAAAATAAGGGAGACCCTATGCGTCGTCGCGACTTTCTCCGTGCCACGCTCGTCACTTCCGGAGCCGTCCTGGTCGGTTGCGGGGACAAGGCTGCAGTCGACGCGGCCGGCAAGGACGCCGGAACGACTGACGGCGCTACCGCCGATTCGGCAATCGACTCGGGCGTCGACACAGCCGCGGACAGTGCCGGAACACCTCCCAAAGACTCGGATTTCTTCCCCCAGTCGATCGCTTCCGGGGATCCACGTCCCGATGGCGTCATCCTGTGGACCCGCGTGCTCGATGCCGCCAAAGCCACCGCCGACCTCACCGTGACGCTGCAGCTCGCAACGGACGAGGCGTTTGCCAACCTGCTGCAACTCGACGGCAAATCGGGCAAGGACTTGCCGGCGCGCGCGGGCCAGGACCATTGCGTCAAGGTGCGCTTGGCCGGACTGGCCGCGGGAAAGCTGTGGTTCTACCGATTTTCGTATGCCACGGCCGGCAAGACCTACACGTCGCGCACGGGCCGCTTCAAGACGGCGCCGGCTGCGGACGAGGACGTGGCGGTCAAGTTCGCGGTCGCTTCGTGCCAGGACTTCAACGGCAAATACTACAATAGCTATGCGCGCATGCTCTTGGAAGATCTCGACTTCTTCGTACACCTGGGCGACTACGTCTACGAAACCACGGGCAATCCCTCGTTCCAAACCGCTACAGAAGCGCGCCGGGTGAAGTTCACGGACACCGCGGGCGCCATCGCGTTCAACAAGGGCACCAAGGACGAGTACTTTGCGGCAAAGAGCCTGAGCAATTACCGAGAGTTGTACAAGACCTACCGCAGCGATCCGGACCTGCAGAAGGCCCACGAGGCGATGGCCATGATCGCGATCGGCGACGACCACGAGTTCTCGGACGATTGCCACGGCGCGACTGCTTCGTACTACGACGGCGCCAAGGACGAAACCGACCTCGTGCGGCGCGGCGCGGCGGATCAGGCCTGGACCGAGTACATGCCGATCGACTTTCCGGCGGGAACCGACTTCGCCTTCGATCCCAACGGCAAGTTTCCCGACAACCTGCGTGCATACCGGGACTTCGGCTATGGCAAGCACGTCCACGTGGTGATGACGGACTTGCGTCGTTATCGCGCGGACCACTTGGTGCCGGAAGACGCCTTGCCGGGCGCGGTGATGGCGACCGAAGAGGAACTGCTGGCGATCGGCGCGGGCAAGCTGCCGACCGAGGCTGTGCCCTACTTCGACGTGGACAAGCAGGATGGCGGCAAGTACGCCAAACTGTTGAAGGACAACGCTGCCGGCCTGGAAATCGTCGCGGACAAGATCAAGGGCCTGATCAGTGCGCCTTGGGTCAACAGCCGCATCGACGCCTTGAACAAGAAGCGCGCGCCGGGCGAGCAACTGCCCCACCTGGCCGAAGCCGACCTGGCGGTCATGAAGAAAGGCTACGCGTTCCATCAGTTGCTGAAGACCAGCCAATACGGTTCGTTGGGGTCGCGCTACCTGGTCACCCGCAAGCCGTTCGAGGCCTATGCCAAGGTGCGCTGGGCCGCGACGCAGGGCGAATCCGAGCAGGTGATGGGCGCTGCGCAGGAGAAGTGGTTCCTCGACACGCTCAAGGCGAGCACGCGGACCTGGAAGGTGTGGGGCAACGAGTACACGCTGCAGCGCCGGGTGGCCGATCTCTCGCCAGTCGAGAGTCTTCCCGCGGCCTTCCGTGCGGAGTTCCTGCTCTCGGCGGAGGACTGGGACGGCGTGCCCAACCGGCGCGAGGCGTTGCTGCAGGCGATTGCCAAGGTGCCGAACACGGTGGTCTTCTCGGGCGATATCCACGCCTTCTTCGCGGGGACGCCCACTTCGGAGACCAACCCGGCGGCCAAGGTGGTCGAGTTCGTCAGCGGCGCGATTTCCTCTGGCACCTATCAGACCTTGCTGCTGAACCAGGCCAACAGCGATCCGGGTCTGGTCGCGGCGGGCGCTGGCGGTCTGGCCTACCTGGCTAGCAACCTGCTGCTCGGCAAACAGTTTCCGGTCGCGGTGCCGCCCAATCCGCACCTCGGCTACGCGGTTGTCGACCAGCACGGCTTCACGAAGGTGGAAGCCGACGCCAAGACCTTGCGCGTGACCTACTTCCAAACCGCGGAGTCGACCGCTGACGCGCCGCTGCCGGCGGACAAGCTCAAGGCCGCGTTCCAAGCCGTGGAATTCCAGGTGAAAGCCGGCGAGTCAGAGTTGTACCAGAAGCAGGGTGACGTCTTCAAGAAGTGGGACGGCGTCAAGGGTGCCTGGGTCTGAGCATCAGCGGTGCCTGGGTCTGAACGTCAATCCAATTTCAGTTCCAGGCCTTCCCGCGCGGCAAAGATGAACAGGTTGCTGCCCTGACGGCGCACGCGAGCCCGGCAAGCGGCGATCTTCGCTTCTACATCGGTGTCGGACTGCATCGGATCGTGATGGTACACGGCCAGTTGCTTCACGCCGGCCTGCATGGCCAGATCCGCCACTGTCGTCGCGCGCGGATGTCCCCAGCCGACACGCTGGGCGTACTCCTCGTCGGTGTACTGGCCGTCGGCGATCAGCAGGTCGGCATTGGCACAAAACTCCACCATGTCGAGGGGAATCTGGCGTGGACTGTCGAGGTCTAGTTCGACTTCGGCCGCATCCGGCAGCGTCCGGTCTATCTCGTTGTCCGTGGCATACACGACTTTGTAGCCGTTCTTCTCCAAGGAATACGCGTAACTGCCGCCGGGATGGTTCTGCTCGAAGCAGCGGACGTGCACGCCGCCGATGTCGAGTTCGCCTTTGCCCAGGTCCACCGCGACGATGTGCGAGTTGAGTTCGGAGAAATCCACGGGAAAGTAGTCCGAGCGCATCTGGCCGGACAGCAGTTTGTGGAAGCGCCGATCGCCGGTCGAAGTGCCGTAGATGAAGAACGAGTTCTGCGGAACATAAGCCGGTGTGAAGAAAGGGAAACCCTGGATGTGGTCCCAGTGCATGTGGCTGAACAGGAAGTGCGCGACGATCGGCCTTTGCGGGCGCTGCAGCAGGTCCACGCCCAGTTCGCGCAGGCCCGTACCGCCGTCGAGGATGAACAGCGTGTCGTCGATGCTGATTTCGACGCAAGAGGTGTTGCCGCCGTACTTGTGTGTGGTGCGGCCGGGCGTCGGGATCGAGCCGCGCGTGCCCCAAAAGCGGACTAGGAAGGCCATGCCGGAAGTCCCCTGAGGCTACTTGCCTTCGTGATAGATGAACACCGCATTGCCGAGCTGCAGCGTGTCGCCGTCGCGCAAGGCTGCTGAGTTGATGCGGATTTCGTTCAGGAACACGCCGTTGCTGCTTTCGAGGTCGATGGCCCGGTAGCCGCCTTGATAGCGTTCGAGGCGCATGTGCTGGCGGGACAAAGCCGAAGACGGGATGCGGATGTCCACTTCCGGGCTGCGTCCCACGATCAGGTTGTCGCCGTGCAATTCGACGATCTGGGGCGCGAGCGGCCCGCGGATCTGCTGCAGCACGTGCGGCCTGGTGTACGGTTGCACAGGAATGACCGGGACTTCCGTCTCTTCGGTCATGCTGCTGCTGTCTTCGTCTTGGTACGGCGACATGCGGGTGTGAATCCTGAGCGGCGGTCGTTGCTCTCCGTCGCGGTGCCGGCAATCGGTCGGATCCACGGAAGCACGCCGTGACCGCAGCGTAAACTGGTGCTTCGGACCCCGCAAGTGCGTGTCCTGGTCAGTCTCGCGCATGGTTGCGTCGTGCCGCAGCCCGGATACCATGGCCACGGCCGCACTTGTGGCTCGTTGGAGATGTGATGCACCGCACGTCAGCCCCGTCCCGTCAGATTCGCCTTGCCGCTGTATCCGTGGCCACCCTCGCCGCCACCGCGCTGGCAGCCGGGCCGGTCTGGGCAGCGGGCGTCGAGTATCCGGACAACGGCACCATCGCCATCGGCCGTGGCGGCGCTTGGGCGGCCAATCCGAGCGACGGTCTGGCCTTCCAGTACAACCCCGCCGGGCTGGCCCAGCAGCGCGGCTTGCGACTCATGCTCGACGGGCGCATGGCCTTTCAGTCCGTAGGGTTCGAGTCCACATCGGGCATCAGCACGCGACCCGGTCAAGCAGGCGCGATCGAAAACAGCGCGTCGGGCTTCTTCGGCCCCAGCGCGGCGTTGAGCTACGGCTTCGGTCCGAAGGGCCCGTTTTCCGAACTGACCGTGGCCCTGGGCGCGACCGGCCCCAGTTCCATCGGCAAGGTCAAATACCCGGACGAGGGCGCACAGCGCTACGCCCTGCATTCAACGGACTACTTCATCGGTTATTATTCCGCTGCCTTGGCGGCAGGCATCGGCAAGTACGTGCGGGTCGGCCTCACCGGTCAGCTCGCGCACGGCAACGCCCAGTTCAAGCAAGCCGTCTACAGTGGCGTGACCGAAGGCTCTGACCCGGACTACGACACGATCGCGACGTTCTCAGGCAAGAGCGGCTGGATTCCCACCGGCATCCTCGGGCTGACGGTCCTGCCCTTTCCCGGCCTCGCGGTCGGCATCTCGTACCGGCCCAAGGTCGAGTTCGTGGCGCCGGGCACCTTGGAAACGGTCGCGCCGGAGAAGCTCAGGAAGGACTCGAAGCAGGTCGGCAATGGCGCGGAACTGCACCTGAATTTTGCGGACATGCTGCGGGCCGGGGTGGCCTGGGACGTCACGCCGCGGCTGCAGCTCGAACTGGACGGCGTGTGGGAGCGTTGGTCGGTCCTGCAAGAGATCCGCATCCGAACGATCGACATCACCGTGAAGCCGACCGATTACGAACCCGAGCATCCGATCAAGGTCTCGGACATCGTCTTCCCGCATGAATTCAAGGACACCTACAGCGCGCGGCTTGGCGGCGAATACGCCTGGTTTCCCGAACGGCTGAGCGTGCGCGCCGGCTACCTGTTCGAGACCTCGGCCGCGCCCTCCAAGTACGTCAGCGTCGACTTCGCCAATTGGGGCCGGCACGTGGCGAGTCTCGGCGGCTCGTTGGGCCTGTACGGCATGTGGCTGGACGTCGCCTATGCGCACCACTTCGTCGACACCCAGACGGTCACGGACAGCGAGGTCAAGCAGCAGTTGACTCCGTCGATCATCGCGGGCTTCGACTCCCCCAAACCCAAGGTCGTCGGCAACGGCATCTACTCGGCGGGCATGAACATCGTCTCGGTGTCGCTCCGCGTGCCATGGGAGAAGCTGAACGGCAAGTTCTGAATCGACCAACGGCCGGCCCTTCGTCGCCAACGCCTTCGCCACCGCCGAGCTTGCGCCGCGTGGCGACGATTCGGCAATTGACTTGTAATCACCGTAAGTTGTAGACGTCCCTTGCGCGGGCTTCGCAGCGTTTCCGTGTGCTGTCAGGCGACTGCGGACCCTCGGTTTGAACCGCCGTGCGGGCCCGGCTACACTGACGCGCATCGAATCCTACATTCCTCTCGCTCGTCGCCGTGCCCTGCCGCGGAGACGGAGGTTCAGATGTCGTCTACGTCTTCGGTGCCGTACCTCAATCTCTTGCAGGCCATGCACCAACGCCACGTGCGCCACGCGGTGCTGACCTCGTCCCGACTTTCGCTCGAAGGCATCGTCCAAGGCACCGTGGATCTGGCGGTTGCCATCGACATCACGCCGGACAACCTGACCTCGCTGGTGCACGCCCTGGCCGAGGAAGGCTTTCGCTTTGCCCGCCACGCGCCTGCGCCGGAGACCAGCGGCGTCGAAGTCTCGGTGCTGACTTTCACGCGCGGTGACGGGCACGCGGGCGATGTCCACGTGGTGCTCGTGCCGCCTGCCTTGTGGCACGAAGCCGGCGCGCACCTGGTCTGGCGCGGATTCGACATGGTGCCGGTGCCGGTGCTGCCTTGGGAAGTGTTGCTGCAACGCGAAGTTCCGCCGCGCCGGACCTCGCGGGTGCGCTACGTGGGTGCCGAATTGGCGAACTGACGCCGCGGCTGGCTACCACCAGTGCATGCCGCGGCCTGCGTCGCCGATGATCGAGAGGCCCAGGCCCGCCATCACGATCTTGAAGGCCAGCACGAACCAGCGCTCTGGCAATCGCCGCGCCAGGCGTTCGCCCAGGATCGTGCCCGCGATAGTCGAAAGGCACATCAGCAACAGCACCAAACCCATTTGCGCCAGAGCCGAGCGTTGCACCAGCAACTGCCGACCGGCGATGGCAAACCACGCGATCTTGACCAGGTGGCCGAACGCCTGCGCGACCGCCTTGGTGCCGATGAAGCCGCGGCGATCCAGCCCCTCGGTGCGGAAGAATGGCGACACCACCGCGCCGGTCGCCCCCACCAGCATGCCCGCACCACCGACCAGCGCGCCGGCCATCGCCATCGAGGTCCGCGGCCGCAATGGCACGCGCGCGTCATTGGGAAACCAAGGCACCGCCAGCAGGAACAGACCCATCGCCAGTTCGAGGGGATGCTCGACGCCCAGGGTCAGCACCCACAGGCCGATGGGCGGCGTGATCGAGCAGGTGAGCAGGAAGGGCGACAACAGGCGCCACCGCACGTCGCGCCGATAGGCCCAGGTGCGCGACAGGTTGCTGACCAGTTGCACGACGGCATGCGCAAAGATAACCGCGGCTTGCGTGGGCAGCACGAGACGCAGCGAGCCGACGAAGACGGTGCCGCCGCCCAGGCCGATGGCGCCCGACAGAGCCGAGGTGAGGAAGGTGACGAGGACGAGCGTGACCCAGGTGGACACGCACTATTCCCCGGGAAAGAACTTCTCGTCCCGCTGGGCCATGTCCAGCAGGATCCGACAAGGCGCGAACCTCTTGCCGAACCGCGCCTCCAGCGCCTTGAGCTTGTCCACCACGACGCGCGCGCCGACCCGATCGACGTACTTGAACGGCCCGCCCTCGAACGGTGGGAAGCCGATGCCCATGACCGCGCCAAGATCGCCGGCATACGCATCCCGCAGAATGCCTTCCTGAAGGCACAACGCCGCTTCATTGACCAGCCCCAGCACCATGCGCTCGCCCATCTCGGTCGGGTTCGGCGCCTTGGTCTTGCCCCCTTGCGGCAAGTGCTTGTAAACACCCTCGTCGATGACCTTGTGGCCCTTCACGAGCACCGACTTGCCGTTTTCGTACTTGAAGAAGCCCTTGCTCGCCTTGCGTCCCAGCCGACCGTCGTCGACCAGCGCCAGGCTCACGTCCGGCGGGAACTGCATCCGCTGGCCGTAGTAATGCTTCATCACCTTCATGACCTTCACGCCGACGTCGATGCCCACTTCGTCCATCAGCGTGATCGGTCCGACCGGGAAGCCGATCTTCATGGCCGCTTCGTCGATGTCTTGCAGCGCATAGCCCTCGATCGCCAGGAAGATCGCCTCGGTCATGTACGGCACCAGCGCGCGCGTCGTGTAGAAGCCCGCGCAATCGTTCACCACGATCACGTGCTTGCCCATCTTGCGTGCCAGGGCCACGGTCGTCGCGGTCACCACGGGATCGGTCTTGTCGGTGACGATGATCTCGACCAGCGGCATCTTCTCGACCGGCGAGAAGAAGTGCATGCCGATGACGCGCTCCGGGTACGCGGCCTTCTCCGCGATTTCGCTGATCGGCAACGATGAGGTATTGCTCGCGAAGATGGCGTCGACCTGGGTCACCCGCTCGATGTCGGCGACCATCGCCTGCTTGAGCGCCAGATCCTCGAACACCGCCTCGATCACGACTTCGCTGCGGCCAAAACCGCTGTAGTCCGTGCCTCCCGAAATGCGCGCCATCCGCTCGTCATAGCCCGGCTGGGCATAGACCTTGCGTTTCCGGGCCTTGCCGAACACCTTGCGCGCGTAGTCCAGACCCCGGCCGATCGCAGCGTCGTCGCGATCCTTCAGGCGCACGTTCAGGCCCGGATCGCCCGGGCGCGAGGACACGTCCGAAAGCACGGTCGCCACGCCTGCGCCCATCAGCCCGGCGCCGAGAATGCCCACGCGCGCGACCGGCCGAGCCTTCACACCGGCTGTGCGGGGACCATTGTCCTTCTTGAGCGCGGTGATGGCGTGGAACAGGTGGCGCAGGCCGGCCGATTCCGGACTGACGAGCAGTTCACCGAAGGCCTCGGCCTCCGCCTCGAAAGTGCCCTTGCCCACGGCGTCCAGGATCCGCAGCGGCGCCGGATACACGCCCTTGGTCTGCTTCATCACCTTCTTGCGCGCTTCGTGCAGGATCACGCGTCGGCCCAAGGCGTTGCGCTCCATCAGCTCTTGCAGCTCCTGCGCCACCGGCGTCTTCTTCTTGGGCTGGCTCGGCTTCTTGCCGGACGCCAGTTCGCGCGCCAGGCTCTTGGCGGCTTGCATCAACTGATTGGGCGGCACGGTCAGGGTCACGAGGCCCATCTTGCGCGCCTTGTCCGCCCGGATGTTCTTGCCAGTCAGCATCATGTCCAACGCCGCGGTCAGGCCAATCAGCTTGGGCAACCGCACCGTGCCGCCCGCGCCGGGCAACAGCCCCAACTGGACTTCGGGCAGCGCGAGCTTGGTCTTGCGGCTCTCGGTCGCCACCCGCGCGGTGCATGCCAGCGCGAGTTCCAGACCGCCGCCGAGACAATCGCCGTGGATCGCCGCCACGGTCGGAATCTTCAGCGACGCGAGCTTGGCCATCGCCGCTTGACCGTTCTTGCTGGCGCGCGTCCCTTCGCTGGCCGAATGGATGAGCCCGAGGTCGTCGATGTCGGCCCCGGCGATGAAGCCCGTGTCCTTGCCGCTGGCGATGACGACGCCCTGCACGCTGGGATCGGCGACGATCTCGGCGAAAGCACGCTCGAACTGCGGCAACATGGCCACCGAAAGCGTGTTCACCTTCTGGCCGGGGCAGTCGATCCACAGGATGCAGATCCCGTCTTTATCCGGCTTCTCGAAACGGATGGCGGAGTTGTGCGTGACGGTCATGAGTTCATACCTCGTGAGTGTTCAGCGGCAGCAACAAAATATCGCCTAGCGATCTGCTTATCGACGTTCGACGATCATCGCCGCGCCCATGCCGCCGGCCGCGCACGCCGTCGCCAGGCCCAAGTTCTTGTTCTCGTGCGCCAAGGTACGCAACAGGCTGGTGATCAGGCGCACGCCGGTCGCCGCGAACGGATGCCCAAAGGCCAGCGAGCCGCCGCGCACGTTCAGCTTTTCGGCGGGAACCGGGCCCAGCACGTCGTCGCGCCCGAGCTTGGTGCGGAAGAACTCCTTGTCCTCGAACATCTTCAGGTTCGACAGCACCTGGGCCGCGAACGCCTCGTGCACCTCGATCAAGTCCACGTCGGCCAGCTTCAGGCCCGCCCGATCCAAGGCCAGCGGAGTCGAATACACGTTGCCGAGCAGCATGTTCTCGCGCGGATCCTGCCCGGAGAACGCATAGCTGCGCAGGTAGCCCATCGGCTTGTAGCCGAGTTCCTTGGCCTTGGACTCGCGCATCACCAGGATCGCGGCGGCTCCGTCGGTCAACGAGCTCGAGCTCGCCGCCGTGATCGTGCCATTGCGCCGGTCGAACACCGGCTTCAGCTTGGCCAGCTTGGCGGCGTCCATGTCGGCGCGGATGATGTTGTCCTGCGAAACCGGACCCTTGGGCGTCTGGACGGTCATGATCTCGTCCTTGAGCAAGCCCGCTTGCGTCGCCGCGTTGGCCTTCTGGTGGCTCCGCATCGAGAACTCGTCTTGGGAAGCGCGCGAAATGCCGAAGTTCTGCGCCATCTCCTCGGCGTGCTCGCCCATCGTCATGCCGGTGAAGCGCTCGGTCAGCGCGGGCGGCGAGGGCAGCAGATCCATCGGATTGACCTTGCCCAATTCCTTGAGCAGTGCCAAGCCCTTGGCCTTCTGGAGCTTCAGCAGGCTGTCGATGACGCGCTTCTTGTAGGTGACCGGCGCGTGGCTGACGACGTCGACCCCGCCCGCGAGCACGATCTCGGCCTGGCCCGCCCAGATCATCTCGGCGGCGGCGGCGATCGCCTGGAAGCCCGAGGCGCATGCCCGCGACACGCTGTAGCCGGACGCGTGGAACATCCCGAGATTCAAAGCGACTTCCCGCGCAACATTGGGGCTGCGCACGACAGAGACCACCGATCCCCACACCACCTGATCGACGTCTTGCGGTTTCAACTCCATGCGATAGAGCAGTTCGCGCGCCACTTGGGTCGACAATTCCACGGGATCGACGTCGTTCAGATCCGACCAGGAGCGGACGAACGGCGTGCGCAGACCGGCGACCAGCGCGATGCGATCCTTACCTTTCTCATGGGCATCACTGGTCTTTTCCGGGCGACTCTTGCTCTTCGGCGCGGCTGCGGGCGGCGCGTCGGGGCCTGCCGGCTGCTCGCTCGAAATCGTGGCGGCGGCAGCTTCGGGGTTCTTCGAGGCGGTCTTGCGGGGCGTGGCCATGTTTTCCTCCGGGTTCGGTGCGGGAGGATCGCGGCACATGACGCACTGTGTCAAGACGAGCTACACGACGGCGATCTCGCCCGGCTCGTCGAACTCCAGCACTTCACCGATGACGGCGCGGACTGGAACGTCATGCCGCGACAACGCCACCAGAAGCGCGTCCAGCCGGGTCGGCGGCACCGCAAGCAACAAGCCGCCCGAAGTCTGGGCGTCCGCCAGCAGCAACCGCACGTGTTCCGGCACGTCGGCCGAGAAGCGGGTATTGGGCGCTGCATACGCGAGGTTGCGCTTCGAACCGCCCGGACAGATGCCCTCGGCCGCGAGATCCATCGCCAGATCCAGCCACGGCACGTTCGCTATGTGCAGCCGCGCGCCAAGTGGCCGTCCGGTCACACGACTCGACGCCCGCAGCAGGTTGCCGAGGTGCCCGAGCAAACCGAAGCCGGTCACGTCGGTCGCGGCATGCACGCCCACTGACAGCATCGCCTCGCAAGCCGCCGCATTCAGGGTCGTCATCGATTCGATGGCTTGCGCCAGTTCGCCCGCCGCCAGCCTGCCGCGCTTGACCGCGGTGGTCAGGACGCCCGTGCCCAGCGGCTTGGTCATCACCAGCACGTCGCCGTTGCGCGCGCCGGAGATCGTCACCACGCGGTCGGGATGCACGAGGCCAGTCACGAACAGGCCGAACTTCGGCTCCTTGTCGACGATCGAGTGCCCGCCCGCGATGACGATGCCGACCTGAGCGCACATCGTCGACGCGCCGCGCAGGACCTCGCCGAGCATCGCCGTGCCCAGGACATCGACCGGCCAGGCGGCAAAACTCAACGCGCTGATGGGTTTGCCCCCCATCGCGTAGACGTCGCTCAGGGCATTGGCAGCGGCTATCCGCCCGTAATCGAACGGGTCGTCGACAATCGGCGTGAAGATGTCCACCGTTTGCACCAGGGCCAGATCGTCGGCCAGGCGAAACACCGCCGCGTCGTCGCCCGTGCCATGACCGACCAGCAGGCGCGCGTCCGTTCCGACCGGCAGCCCAGCCAACGCCTGGATCAGGTCTGCCTGCGCGATCTTGGCCGCGCACCCTGCAGTGCTCGACAGCGAGGTCAGGGTCGGCAGGGCGGTGACGTCGGGCATGTACACCACTCGGTTCAGTTTGCGGGCGAAAGAGGATAGCCGCCAACCGATGTGTTGCCAAGGCGCGGCTTTGG
>CAYHHL010000039.1:0-34061 GCA_964356325.1 uncultured Enterobacteriaceae bacterium
GACCTGCCCGTTTTCGAGGAATCGAAGCTATCCGCTTCTCGCCCCTCGAAAACGGAATCAGCCGCCAGGGCCACCCAAGCAGCCGGCGATCTTGTCGTGGTGGCACCAGCCGAACTGGCAACTGTCGGTCGTGCAAGACTTCTTGTCATTGCACTGGCTGGCGTCCTTGCACGGCTCGGCGATGCAGCCGGGAATCGGCTTGTTGCTGCACACCCCGCTGGGCATCTGGCACATGTCGCCGGTGCACGGGTTGCCGTCGTCGCACGTGATGGCCTTGTGCTGGCACAGGCCGTTCAAGCACAAATCGCCGGTGCACGCGTTGAAATCGCTGCATTCGGAGTTGGACTTGCACTTGGCGTTGCAGCCCGGGATCTTGCTGTTGAAGCACTTGCCGGTCGACGGATCGCACTTGTCCGCGGTGCACACGTCGTTGTCGTTGCAACTGTTTGGATCCAAGCAGAACTTGCCGCAGCCCGGCGTCTCGTAGTGCTGGCACTTGCCGTTCGGGTCGCACACGTCCTGCGTGCACTTGACGCCGTCGTCGCACTGGCCCGGCGCGAACGGCTTGCAATCCATGGTGCCGCAGCCCGGGATCGTCACGTGGCTGCACTGGCCGCTGGCGGAATTGCAGAAGTCTGAGGTGCACGGGTTGCCATCGTCGCACTGGCCCGGCTTGCACAGGTTCACGCCGCAGCCGGGAATCAGCACGTTCTTGCAGTTGCCGGTGGCGGCGTCGCAGTAGTCCGTGGTGCACTTGTTGCCGTCATCGCACTGGCCCGGCTTGCACAGGTTGACGCCGCAGCCGGGAATCGCCTTGCCGACGCAACCCATGTTCGCGTCGCAGGTTTCCTTGGTGCACGGGTTGCCGTCGTCGCACTTGGCCGCGTTCGGGGTGTGAAAGCAGCCTTTGGAATTGTCGCAAGTATCCAATGTGCAAGGGATGTTGTCGTCGCAGTTGAACGGCTGGAACTGGCACTTGCCGTTCTTGCCGCAGAAGTCCGTGGTGCAAGCGTTGCCGTCGTTGCAGGGCATGCCCGAAAAGCACGAAGGCTCGCAGCCCGGCACCGGGTACAATTCGCACTGTCCAGACTTCGGGTTGCACGCCGCGGTCATGCACGGATCGGGGGAGCCGCACGCGATGCCGCCCTGCACGCACTGGCCGTTCTGGCACGAGTCGAAGGTGCACAGGTTGCCGTCCTCGCACTGCGCGTCGTCCTTGCAACCACCGCAATTCGTGGCGTAATGCTGGCATGTCCCGGCCTGGCAGACGTCCTTGGTGCACGGCTGGCCGTCGTTGCAGTCGAACTCGCTGCTGCAACAGGTGGCGTCGCCCGCCGAGATGTGGCTGCACTTGCCGCCTTCGCACACGTCGATGGTGCACGGGCTGCCGTCGTTGCAGTCCTGACTTGCCTTGCAGCCGCCACACTTCGGATCGGGCAGGAACGCGCACTTGCCGCTGAAGCACTTGCCGACGACGCACTCCTTCTGGCTCATGCACTCGAAGTCCGAATTGCACAACGGCACGCCACACTCGGGGATTTCCGCGTGGATGCACTGGTTTTGCTGGCACGCATCCTGGGTGCAGGCGTTGCCGTCGTCGCATTGCGCGGCCGACTTGCACTTGGGCGCGCACTGCGGCAGGTCGAGGTGGTAACAGGTGCCGCCCTTGCACACGTCGCCGGTGCACGAGTTGCTATCGTCGCACTGCGCGTCGGACTGACAGCCGAGACCGCAGCCGGGGATGATCGCGTGGCCGCACTTGCCATCGGCCTGGCAGGCGTCCTGGGTGCACGGGTTGCTGTCGTCGCACTGGACATCGTTCTTGCACACGCCGGGACAACTGGGCGTCGGGGCGTGCAGGCACTTGCCATCGATGCAGGCGTCGCTGGTGCACGGGTTGCTGTCATTGCACGCCTGGTCTGACACGCAGCCGCTGCCGCAGCCCGGGATCATCTGGTAGAGACAGCCGACCAGCGGATCGCAAGCCTCGGTAGTGCAAGGGTTGCCGTCGTCGCAGTTGACCATGCCGAACGATTGGCAGGCGCCCTGCACGCACTGGCCGCTGCTCGAACAGGCGCCGTTGCCGGTGCTGCAAGGCAAGCCGTCTGGGCCCGCCTGGACCGCGCACTTGCCGCCCAGGCACACGCCGGCGCCGCAAGGGCTGTTCAAGCCACTGCAGGCGCTGTTGTCCACGCAGCCGCTCGGCACGTCGGGGCCGGGACTTTCGTCGGGCTGGTCGACCTGATCGGGCAAGGTGTTGCCGTCCAAGCCGGTCGTGCCGTCGGGGCTGTTGACCGCGTCGACGAGCTTGGGCGGCACGCCCGCCACCGTCTGATCGTCGGTACAGCCCGAGAAGAGGGCCGAAATCGCAACGAGTACGGCGGCGAACGAACAGGAGCGGACGAGAAAACGATGGCAACTCACGCTGGCCTCCACGACGCCCTGGCTCGAGGCGCGGGTGGCTGGGCAGTCTCCGCGGCAGCCTGCCGAACCGGCGACGGGCCTCACAGAAACGCACAGCGACGCCCACCATAGCAATTCACAGGCCTATGCGACAGGGCCAGGGCGCGCGCAGGCTTGCCGCATGGGGATGCAGCCCTTATGTTCGGCGCCGATCCACGCGCGTTCGCGTCGGTGGGCGAGTCGGGCGCGAGCTGTGAATCTTGGTAAGGTCAGTCATTCCGAGGGCCGTGGGCGTATGCAGATCCGGCAAAACCTTGGTGATCGCCATCCTGCTCCGGGTGCCGTTACGGTGCGGCCGGCGGCTCAGCAAGACGCCGAGGCCTTGCTCGCGTTCAAGCGGCAGGCGTTGGGCGAGACCGAGTTCTTGCTGCAGGGCCTCGAGGATCTGGACGATCGTGTCGAATCGGAACGCGACCTGATTGCGCGTTTCACCAGTCAACCCCATTGCATCCTGCTCATCGCCACGGTGAGAACCGAGCGCGAAGGCCGCGTGGTTGGGCTGTGCAGCATCGTCGGCGGCCACCTGTGGCGCACCCGGCACGTCGGCACCATGAGCGTGGCGGTGCTGCGTCGGCATTGGCATCAAGGCATTGCCGGGCAGTTGATGCACGTCGCGCTGCAGTGGGCGTTCGGCAACCCGATTCTGGAGAAGCTGTCCCTGCAGGTGCATGCGAGCAACCGTGCAGCCCGGCAGCTCTACCAACAGCTGGGATTCACTGAAGAGGGCCTGCTGCGGCGCGAAGCCAAACTAGGCGAAGGCTATGACGATCTGGTGCCGATGGGGCTGCTGCTCCACGAACGGAGGGCGCCTTGAACAAGACCGAACGGTGCGCGCTGGCAGTGGGCCTGGTCGCGCTGCTGGCGACGGCATGCGCGGACAAGGACGGCCAGGACAAGCCTGCAGCCGGCAAGAAGAAACCCGCGATCGCGGCGCCGACTCCGGCTGGGCCTGCCGCGGCGGTGGGCGCCGAGCCGGCCCTGGAATTGCCCGCGGGACAAACGCTTGGCGATCTGCTGCCGCCTTTGCCGACGCCGGTGCCGCGCCTGGCTCACGGCGGGGCCGACAAGCCGTCGGCGGTGTATCCGCTGGCAGGCTGTGCGGATTTGGGCCCGGAAGGCTTCGGTCTGGTGCGGCGCCTGGAAATCACCCTGGCGCCGACCGCCGCGGGTGGGCTGCCGGGCGTGCTGGAGGCCTGCCTGTTCCAGAAGTCCTTGGAACGCAAGGACCGCGCCGGCCGCACCGGCAAGATCTTCCACCTGGTCGCGGCGTGGCCCGGCGATGCAGTGCAAGCCTTGGAAGTCGAGGAGTTCGCGCGCACGCCGAAGTCGCTGCCGCCACTTCGCCAGGCCTCGGGTCACGATGCTTCGGCCTGGGGCGCGCTGGTGGCGACGGGGTGGCCGGAAGCGCCGGTGCTGGCGGTGCTGAGTGCCCGGTTCTACGACGCAAACTTGGGCGACGAGGTGCACTGGCTGCGCGACGCCCAGTTGCTGCGGACGGTCAAGGGCGGGGCGAAGTGGGCGGCGTTCGAGAAGCGCGAGTTCATGACGCTGGATCTGGAACAACTGCGCTTGCTTTGCGAAGGCCGCGGCGACGAGAAGGGCGCGGCGCCGCTTCAGGCAGCGTGCGATCGCTTCGAACGGCTGGCGGGCGATCAGGAACAGCAGGCCGCGGAACGGCAAGCGGTTCGGGCCAAGCGCCTGAAAGGTCAGGGTGACGAGAAGGTGGCGCCGGACACCGCGGATCCCCAGGCTATCTGGCTGAGGGACGCACGCCGAGCGCTGAAAGCCGGCTCGTGGCGCGAGGCGATCGAGCTGGCGCTGCGCGTGGATGCGGTCTGCGCCGAACCGACCTCCGAAGCGCACGCGCTACTCAAGGACGCGCTGGAGAAGGCCAACCTGCCGCCGGCTCGCGTGCAACCGGCCCAAGCGACTATGGATTTGTGCGAGCCGCTGCCGGACAAGCCTTCGCCCAAGCGCAAGGTGGAAGTGCCGAAGAAGCTGGACAAGGGTGAACCGGCGCCGTAACACCCGGATCTCTCTGAGCTATGACTTCAGTGCGTGCAGAGGGTGACCCATCGCCCCGTGCGCCGCTTCGAGCATCGCTTCGGCCATGGTCGGATGCGCGTGAATGGTCAGCGCGATGTCCTCGGTGGTCGCCGCCATCTCGACCGCGAGTCCAGCCTCGGCAATGATCTCACTGGCTTCAGCGCCGACGATCTGCACCGCCAGGATGATGTCGGTCTTGGCGTCGCTGACCACCCGCAAGAAGCCGTCGGTCGCGTTGGCCGTCATCGCCCGACCCAGCGCCGCGAAGGGAAACTTACCGATTTTCAGGGCTTTACCGGTCTTCTGCAGCTCGGCCAGACTCGGGCCCACCGTGGCGATCTCGGGGTCCGTGTACACGACGTTGGGAATCACCGCCGCATCGAAGGCCGCGCCTTTCTCGCCCGCCAGCACCGCGGCCACCACTTCGCCTTCGCGGCTCGCCTTGTGCGCCAGCATCGGCCCAGGGGTGATGTCGCCGATCGCATAGATCCCAGGGACCTGCGTCTTCTGCTGCTTGTCGACCGGGATCTGCCCGCGCGGATCGAGCGCCAGGCCCACGCTGTCCAGACCGATGTCGCGCGTGTTCGGCCGCCGCCCGACCGCCACCAGCACCTTGTCGACCTCGAGCGTGCTCTGCTTGCCCTTGGCTTCCAGGGTGAGGCGCACGCCGCCCGTCGCCAAGGGCTCCTGCTTGACCGCCTTGGTGCCGAGCAGGTGCTTCACGCCCAGTTTGGCCTGCTTGCGCTGGACCGGCTGCACCACGTCGGCGTCGATGCCCGGCAGCAGTTGCTCAGTGGCTTCGATGACGGTGACTTGCACGCCGAGCCGGGCGTAGACGTCGCACAGCTCCAGGCCGATGACGCCGCCGCCGATGACCGCCAGAGTTTTAGGCAGTTCCGCCAGGGCCAGGGCGCCGGTCGAGTCCAGGATGGCCTTGCCGTCGAACCCGAAGCCCGGGATCTGGATCGGCGTGCTACCTGTGGCGATCACGAGGCTTTTGTACTCAACGGTGCTCTGCTTGCCGTCCGCGCTGGTGATCTCGACCTTGCCTGGCCCGGCGAGCTTGCCGCTGCCCACCAAGTGCTCGACCTTGTTGCCCTTGAACAGGGTGCCGATGCCCGCCGAGAGCTTGCCGGTGATGCCGGACTTCCACTGCTGCATCGCGCCCATGTCGACGCCGAGGTCGCGCGCGACGATGCCCATAGCCGCGCCGTCCAGCGCCTTGCGATACACTTTGCTGGCGTGGATCAAGGCCTTGGATGGAATGCAGCCGACGTTGAGGCAGACGCCGCCCAAGAATTCACGTTCGATGCACAGGGTCTTCAAGCCGTGCTGGGCGCAGCGAATCGCCGCCACGTAGCCGCCGGGTCCGGCGCCGAGTACTACCACGTCGTAGGTCGCCAATTCTTACTCCAAAGCCTGATCGAGCCAGGTCGAGCCTGGCCGCATCAGCCGCCAGTGATGACGTCGCCGCTGCCCTCGATCATCTTGCCGGTGCCACCGCAGTGCGAGTCGGCATCGCCCAAGCGGTGCGCGGCCTTGCCGTTGATCTTGACGGTGCCGGAGCCCTGCTGGGCGGTCCAGGTGTTGGGGCCGCAGCAAGCCGCGTGGATGCCCTGGTCGCCCACTCGCAACGCGGGTCGGCTGTTCACGTTCACGTTGGGTGAACCGGAGACCGCCGGACCGATCGCCGGATGCGGGCACGCGGGGCAGCCGTGGGCATCGGCCGGGACTTGCGATTTGTCACCGAGGCGGGATTGGGCGGGCATGGGACCTCCGGAAGTCTGCGCAGCCACTGTAGCCCCGCTGCCGGGCCCGGGCAATGCGCACGTCAGTTCTGCAGGCAAAACGAGGGGCCTGCGGGCTCCAGCCGCGCCTCAATCCGACATCGGGGTGCCGCCCAGGTTGATGCCGAGTTCGCAGGTCAAGCGCAGGTTCGGACCGATGCCGAACTCATCGACGTCGGCGCGCGGCCGATCCGAGTTGACCATCACTTCGACGCCCAACGCCAGAAAAAGCCAGCCCTTGCCCTGGATCACGCGCGCTTGCACGGTGTTGTACGCAAAGTCGCGGTAGTTGTTGTCCACCGACATCCAGTTGTGGTGCGCGGAAACCAGGAGGTTGGCCGCCGGCACCAGCACGCCCAGCCAGCCCGAAACCCCGTGAGGTGTCGCGGCCTTGACCTGGGAACTGGCTGAGATGCCTTGGAACTTCTGCCAGCGGACGCCGCCGACCAGCGAGACCAGGGCCGGGCCGTCGCTGACATTGGTCCAACCGATGTGTCCGAACGTGCCGTAACCCATCGAGACATCGGGCAAGACCTTGGAGGTCGAGTCCTGGATCAGGGCCGCCCCGCCTTCGGCCGAGACCACGACGCCCCAGCGCAGACCGCTCTTCTCCGCGGCCACGATCGGCGCGGCACCGGGTGGCGCGGGGGGACTGGTGAGCGCCTTGGCTGCTGGCGGCGCGGCGGCCGGTGGAGCCGAGTCCACCGCAGCGGGCGGCGCCAACGGATCCCGCGAGTTGCCAGGGGCACGGGCCTCGACTGGCCGGGCGGCTGGCTGCGCTTCGGTCGATTTCGGCGCCGCCACCGGATCGCCCGGATTCTGCTCGGGCGTCACCTGAGCGGGCAATTGGGCCTGCAACCAATGGGCACCGGCCGGCAGCACCAGCGTCCCGCCACGCGTGTGAAACCTGAGCTTCTGCACGCGAATCCGATGGTTGCCCGGCTGCAGCGCGACCCGCACCGGCGTCACGCCCGCGTCCGCCTCATCGAGAAACACCTGCGCGCCGGGCGGATTGCTCTCGACCTGCAGCGCGTTGATGACCGCGGACCCGGCCTGGACCGGAAACGGCCGAACCGGGTAGCGCCGCACCGAGTTCCACAGATCGCCCGCCGCCGCCTTGGCGCGCTGCTGCAGGCCCGGCAAGGTCCACGCGACCACCTCGACTTGGGCGGCGTCGGTCGCGTCAGCCGTGCGCCACAGCACCTGTCGCAAGTGCATCTGCCCGTTTTCGTACCGCAAGGCCGTCGTCAGCGCGAACGCCGAGCCCAGGCTGCGCGACACGCCCAGCTGGCAGTGGAAGTCGCACGGTCCCGGCAGGTTGCGTGCCATCTCTGCTTGGATGTAGTCCGCCACCGGCCGCACCGGCACGACCAAGGCCGCCTGCGCCTCCG
This sequence comes from uncultured Enterobacteriaceae bacterium, assembly GCA_964356325.1. Taxonomy (GTDB): domain Bacteria; phylum Myxococcota_A; class UBA9042; order UBA9042; family UBA9042; genus CAYHHL01. The sequence continues at coordinate 7,688 of CAYHHL010000039.1, forward strand.
CCTGCACGCCTTGCAGCACGGCCTGTAGCGCCCGCACGCTGTCCTCGCTGGTGGCCCCCGTGGGCGGAAGGCAAGTCACGCCCATGAGTTCCGCGCTCCGCCCCGGCTGCGGGTCCAGCCGAGCGCGCCCGGGGTCCTGGCGCTTCAGGCGCTCCTGTTCGCGCTGCTTGTCCTGTTCCTGGGCCTTGAGCCGCTCTGCCTCTCTGGCCTTGAGCTGCTCCAGTTCCATGCGTTCCTGTTGCGCTTTCCGGGCCGCGAGTTCCGCCTCGTCGCGCGCCCTCTTGGCGTCGGCCTCGACCTTGGTGCGCAGTTCGGCTTCTTCGCGCTGCTTGCGCTCGACTTCGGCCTGCACGGTGGCGTCGATTTCCGCGAGGTGCTTGCGCGCGTCGGCCTGGCCTTCCTGCGACTTCTCGATGCGCGCGTACAATTCGAACAACGCCTTGGCTTCAGGCCACTTCTTGGCCGCCTCGCGCGCCCGTGCGGCGTTGAACACCGCGGTCGGCGTGCGCACCAGATCGTATACCTGCAAGAACAAGTCGGCCGCCTCGTCGAAGCGACCGTCCTTGAACGCCTGGCGCGCCTGCTCGTTCAGGCCCTGGGCGCGTTGCTGATCGGTGACTTTGGCGGGGCGGGCCGCGAGCGATGATGCAGGCAGCACCGTGCACAGCGTGAGCGCGAGAGCGAACGCGCGCCAACGTCTGAGTTTTACGCAATTCGTCTGCGGGCTTCCGAGTAGCAGGCGTGCCTCCGGCCCGACCAGCCGCGCCATGCCGCCGGTTCGCATCGCGGCAGTATGCGCCGGCGACGCTGGGACCGCCACCCGCCGCAAAGCCAGCACCGGCACGGAGTTCTACTGGTGGTGGTGCAGGCTCTCGGCCAGGTACGGATCGCGCTTGGGCAAAAGCGGCACCTTGGCCAGCATCATCGACACGCTCAGCACGAACAGGCCGGCCACCGCCAGCGTGCCGCCGATCTCGGGCAGGCCGAACACGGGACCCGCGGATTCCAGGTGCAATTCCTCGGCGGCGAAGTGCGCGACCGGCGGCACGACCTGCAGGTAGATGTCCAGCCAGTGGCCGAACAAGATGATCAGCGCCACCGGCATCAACACCTTGGGATCGCGCTTGTTCGGCCGCGGCAACAGGATGAAGAACGGCAAGGCGAAGTTGATGACCACGTTCAGGGCGAACAGCGGGAACCAGCCGTCGTGCCAACGCAGCAGGAAGTAACCAGTTTCTTCCGGGATGTTCGAGTACCAGATGAGCAGGTACTGGCTGACCCAGATGTAGGCCCAGAAAATCGAGAACGCGAACATCATCTTGCCCATGTCGTGCAAGTGGTTCTCGTTGACGTTGGGCAAGTGGCCGGCCTTCTTGAGCTGGATGATGACCACGGTGCACAGCGCGCAGGCCGCGACGTGGGCGCCGGCGAACTGGTAGACGCCGAACATGGTCGAGAACCAGTGCGGCTCCAGGCTCATCAGCCAATCCAGCGCTCCGAACGTCATGGAAAGACCGAAGAAGATCAAGAACAGCACAGACCAGGTGATGTTGCGCTGAGTGTGCTTGACGTCGCCGTCGTGATCCTGGGCGAGGCTGTTCTTGCGCAACACCGCGGTCAGCAGCCACCAGCCGCCGATGATGACGACCATGCGCGAGAGGAAGCCGGGCACGTTGAGATAGGCGGCCTTGTGCTGCAACAGTTCGTCCGCTTTGACGATTTCAGGATGGCTCCATTCGTACAGCGAGTGCATGCCGAAATACGTCACCAGCAGCAGCGTGACCAGTCCGACCGGCAAGTAGCCCGTGATCGCTTCGGGCACGCGGCGCACCACGATGCCCCAGCCGGCCTTGGTGACATGCATCAGCGCGATGATGACGCCGCAACCGATGGTCAGCGAAAGGAAATAGTAGCTGCCGATGAGCGCGCCGGCCCAAGCCCGCCACGCCTCGGTCGTCAGTCCGTAGGCGAACAGAGCCGCGCCGAGGACGAACAGACCGATGCCCGCCATGCGCAGGTTGGACGGCACCTTGAACGCGGGCGCGGCGATTGCAGCGTCAGGTTCGTGGCCAAGATCATGGGATTGGCTGGTCGCACTCACGTGTGCACCTCTTGAGGCGATCAGTAAAAATATGATTTTTGCTGATCATACTCTGTTGTTGGCTGGGTCGCCGAGCGCGCCGATGCGGTCGCGCCGGCTCCTTCAGAGGTCGTTTCGCATATTTTTACTGATCCCGTGAAAGCTCGTCGGAGACCTAAGGAACGGCAGCAGGCGTGACAGCGGCTGGCCCACCGACCGGGACCGCACCTTTGTTGGCCTTTTGCAACTCGCGCACATGCAAGATGATCTTCCAGCGATCTTCGGGCGAGATCTGCGACGCGTACGCGGGCATGTTGGCTCGACCGTACGTGATCAAGTGGAAGATGCGCCCGTCGGGCCAAAGGCCCACGCCGGATTCCGCCACGTTGACCGGGAAGCCGGGCATGCCGCGCTTGGCGACCGGCCCATCGCCCGCGCCGCCGGTGCCGTGGCAAGGCGTGCAAAACGTCTTGAACATCACGGCGCCGCGCTCCAGGTGGGCCGGCGTCGGGTCGAACTGGTTCTTCAGCTCGCGACCGGCCTGATCTCGGCCCGGCTCATCCACCGTGAAGTGCAACGGCTGGAAACCGCGCGGGATCGTGCCCTCGGGCGGCAGTTGGTTGGTCTGGTGGTTGCGGAACACGAGGTTGGTCGTGTTCGTCTCCGCCGCCGTGGAGGACAGCATGTTGTTGAGCCAGGGCAGGAACTCGTAGTTCTGCTCGCGATCGGGCTTGCACCCGGCGGCCGAGAGCATCAGCACCGTGACCCACAACCCCTTGAACGCGCAATCGATGTACGGCGACCGCTTCATGAGTTCTCTCCGACGAAAGCGACCTCGATGGCGCCGTGCCTGTCGAACAAGGCGCGCACCCGGTCTTCGTCATAGCCCCGACCGCGCGGGTCGATTGCGATGGCGAACCGGTCGTTGGTGACGCCGTCGATGTGCAAGCGTGGCTTGCGACCGGGAAACAGGCCGCAGACCGCGAGCAGGCCCGCCGCCGAAATCAAGCCGCCGAACAGCACGGTCAGTTCGAAGGACACCGGCACGAATGCGGTCCAGGACAGGAAGGGCTTGCCGCCGACGATGATGGGCCAACCGGAAAGGACCGGCGATTCGATGCCTTGCGTGTAAGCCTGCAGGCCGATCGCGGTGCACAGGCCCAAGAAGCCGCCCATGCCGCACACGAAGGTCATCTTGGAGCGCGGCAGCTTCTGGGCGACGTCCAGACCGTGGACCGCGTACGGCGTGAAGGTGTCGTGCACCGGCATGCCCGCGTCGGTCGCGGCTTTGGTCACGGACAGGATCTGATCCTCCTCCGCGAACACGCCAACGATGTAGCGCTTGATTTCCATAGGCTTGCTATCCATGGCTCACCACCTCGTCGTGCGGCGCCGGGCCGAGACCGCTGGCAATCGCGCTACCGTGCGTTCCAGTCAGGTGGCCGCGATCGGGCTTGGCGAACCGCGAAACGGACTTCACCTCGCCGATCGCGATGACCGGAAGCACGCGCGTGAACAGAAGGAACAGCGTGAAGAACAGGCCGAACGTACCGAGCAGCGTGGTGTACTCGACCCAGGTCGGTTGGTACGTGGCCCAGCTCGACGGCAGGTAGTCGCGTTGCAGGGACACCACGATGATGACGAAGCGCTCGAACCACATGCCGATGTTCACGACGATCGACATGAAGAAGATGATGTAGACGTTGGTGCGCGCCTTCTTGAACCAGAACACGTGCGGGGACACGACGTTGCAGGTGGTCATGATGCCCCACGCCCAGGCGTAGGGACCGGTGGCCCGGTTGACCAGGAAGTGGAAGCCCTCGTAGTTGCTGCCCGAATACCAGGCGATGAAGAATTCCGTGGCGTAGGCGAGCGAGACCATCATGCCGGTGGCGACGATGACCTTGCACATGTTCTCGAGGTGGTTGATCGTGATCAAGTGCTCGACATTCAACACCTTTCGGACGATGACCAACAACGTCAGGACCATCGCGAAGCCCGAGAAGATGGCGCCTGCGACGAAGTACGGCGGGAAGATGGTGGTGTGCCAGCCGGGAATGACCGAGGTCGCGAAGTCCATCGAAACGATGGTGTGCACCGAAAGCACCAAGGGCGTGGCCAGGCCGGCGAGCAGCATGTACACGGTTTCGTAGTGGGTCCAGTGCTTGTTGGAGCCGCTCCAGCCCAGGGCCAGCGTGCCGTAGATGAGCTTGCGGACGCGGGTGCGGGCGCGGTCCCGCACGGTGGCGAGGTCGGGGATGAGGCCGATGAACCAGAACACCGCGGAAATCGTGAAGTAGGTCGAGATGGCGAACACGTCCCAGATGAGCGGGGAGCGGAAGTTCGTCCACAGCGGACCGCGCAAGTTGGGGTAAGGGGCGACCCAGATGGCGCCGAACCACGGCCGGCCCATGTGGATGAGCGGGAAGATCGCCGCGCACATGACCGCGAACAGGGTCATCGCCTCCGCGGACCGGTTGATCGAGGTGCGCCACTTCTGCCGGAACAGGAAGAGGATCGCGGAGATGAGGGTGCCGGCGTGACCGATACCGACCCAGAAGACGAAGTTGGTGATGTCGAATCCCCAGCCGATCGTCTTGTTCAGGCCCCAGGTGCCGGTACCTTCGTACATTTCCCAGCCGATGGCCGCGAAACCTACCGCCAGCGCCGTGAGCGCGACCAGAAAGGCCGCCCACCACATCAGGGTAGGCTTGCGCTCCATCGGTGCGCAGACCTGGTCCGAGATGTCGGCCAGCGAGGTGTTGCCCTGAACGAGCGGTTGGCGCAGGTGCGAGGTATGCTGGGACATCTTAGCCCTCCGCCTTGTCCGCGGCTGATTCGGCCTTGGTTTGCTGGGCACGCGCTGCGTTGCGGACCTTGGTCATGTACGAAACGACCGGCTGGGTGCCGACTTCGGGAACGACCGAGAAGTTGCGCGGATCCTCGTACATCTTGCGCACGCTGCTGTGTTCGTCGTTGAGATTGCCGAACGAAATCGCGTCCGCCGGGCAGGTCTGCTGGCATGCCGACTGCACGTCGCCGTCGCGCAAGCCATCGCGGCCCTCGCGCACGGCGTCGGACTTGGCGTCCTGGATACGCTGCACGCAAAACGAGCACTTCTCCATCACGCCGCGGGTGCGCCTGACGATGTCCGGGTTCATGGCCAACGCCACCAGATCGACGTCCTGCTTGCCGTCCATGTCGCCGTGCGGGTAGTTGAACCAGTTGAACCGGCGCACCTTGTACGGGCAGTTGTTCGCGCAATAACGGGTGCCGATGCAACGGTTGTAGACCTGGGCGTTCAAGCCCTCGGACGTGTGCACCGTCGCCAGCACCGGGCAAACCGTCTCGCACGGCGCGTTCTCGCAGTGCTGGCAAAGCATCGGCTGGTGCACGACTTCGGGGTTGTCCGCCAAGGCGAGCAGGTCGTCCTCGGTCGGGTCCCAGTCGTGGCCTTTGACTTCCTTGCGTTCCGAGAAGTAACGGTCGATGCGCAGCCAGTGCATCTCGCGGCGCACCGTCACTTCGCGCTTGCCCACCACCGGAATGTTGTTCTCGATGTTGCAGGCCAGCACGCAGGCTCCGCAGCCGGTGCACGAATTCAAGTCGATCGCCATGCCCCAACGGTAGGTCGGGAACTCGTGGCGGCCCCACAGCGAACGGGTCTGGCGCTTGTTCTGGCCCGCGAAGCCCTTGCCGTGTGGATCCAGCAGCATCGGATTGACCGCGGGATTGCCGGCGTGGACGTCCTTCTGCCATTCCGCAAGGCTGGTTTCGTGGATGATGTCGCGGTGTTCGTAGCTGTGGTGGGTCTGCGAGAACGCGACTTCGTCGACCTTGCCGGTCTTGTGCACGTCGGCCTTGACGAGCCCGCCCAACGCCATGAAAGGATACACGTTGACGCCGACTTCATTGCCGACGCGACCGGCGGCCTTGCGACCGTAGCCGACCGCCAGGGCAATCGCGCCGTCGTGCAGGCCGGGAGCCAACACCACCGGCAGTTCGACCGAGACCTTGTCCGCCGTGATCTTGACGACATCGCTGCTGCCGACGCCGAGCTTGGCCGCCGTCTTGGGCGAGATGCAGGCGTGGTTGCCCCAGGTCGCCTTGGTGATGGGATCAGGCAATTCCTGCAAGTACGGGTTGTTGGCGTGCGTGCCATTGCCCAGCGCAACCGTGGGGTACAGCACCAGTTCGTACGCGCCGGCACCGCCCGCCTTGGCACCGGCCAGGGCCAGGGCCTTGCGCACGCCAGCGGCATCGAAGCGGGTCGCCGGGGCCGAGACCAGTTGCACCGGGGCGGCAACCGGCGTCGCGGCTTCGGGTAAACCAGCGGCAGCAACCGGACTTGCGTCTGCGGCCAGGGCGACGGGGCTGGCGTCGGCGGCCAGCCCAGCGGCGGGAGCTTCGGCTGCCGGCTGTGGCGCTTCGGCCAGGGCCGGGCCAGCGGGGCGGTAGATCCCCAGAGTCGAGGCGATGTTCTGGCGCGACAGGATGGCGAAGCCGTCCTGCACGGTCTTGTCCCAGAACGCCTGGAAGTCCGCGACCTTGCCCGTGGCGCGCGGCAATACGCGGGTCTGCCAGTGCGCTTGCATGAACGGCAGCATGGTCAGCTTGCTGCCGGACCACGACAGCAGCGTGTCCTCGGCCGAACGCGTGTCGAACAGCGGGCGAACCAACGGCTGTTGCACGTTGAGCAGGCCCAGCGTCGGCTCGCTGTCCCCCCAAGCCTCGTAGGGATGGTGGACGGCGGCAACGATCTGGCACAGTTGCGCGGTTTCGTCGGGCCGCTGGCCGATCGCGATCGACACCGCGGCCAAGGTGATGCGCTCGGCCCATTCGTGCGCCTGATCGCTGTCATACGCCGGGTTGACGTCCATCACCACGATGCCGGTGATCGCGCCGTCGTGCATGTCCTGCAAAAGCTGGGCGACCGAGGCCTGATCGCCACCGACTTGCATCGGCGTGTTCTGGTCCAGCGTCTTGCCGTAGTTGCCCAGTTGCTCGTTGATGAGGTTGACTGCCGCCTGCACCGCGACGTCGCTCGAGCCCGAGAGGACCAGCGAGCGACCCTTGGCCTTGAGCAGCGCATCGGCCCAGCTGTCGAGCACCGCGCCCTTGTCGGTGGCCGGGGCAGCAATCTGACCGAAATTGCTGGCTTGCGCGATGCGACTGGCCAGACCGAACACCAGAGCGCGCTCCTCGGACGGCAGGATGCGCAGGCGCTCGTCGGCGTTGCTGCCGGTCAGCGTCATGTGCGACTCGGCGACCACCAGCTTGCTCATGGTCTTGCGGTCGGCGCTGAGCTTGCGCGTACGGCTCCACTGCTTGGTGAAGGCGACCGGCTGCAGCCAGGTGCCCAAGAAGTCGGCGCCGATCGACACGACCAGATCCGCCTTGCTGAACAACATGCCCGGCACGATCTTCTGGCTGTGGGTCAAACCGTGCGCCGTGGCGATCGCCGAGACGTTGGCCGGTTCATAGACCACATGGCGCGAACCGGGGAATTGCGCGAGGAAGCCCGCCAGCACAGCCGAAGTTGCCGGACCGCTTTGCCGCCGCGACAACACCGCGAGCTTGCTGCCTTCGGTCTTGTAGGCCGCCAGGGCCTTGGTCGCCGCGCCGTCCAGGGCCAGCCAGTCCACGTCCTTGCCGGCGACCTTGGGCTTCTTGTAGCGATCGCCGTCGTACAGATTCAGGACGCTGGCCTGGCCCATCGCGCACACGCCGCCCTGGCTCAGCGGATGCTCGGGGTTGCCTTCGACCTTGATCGGCCGGCCGTCTCGGCTCTTGAGCAGAACGCCGCAGCCGGCGCCGCAGCCCTTGCACGTGGTCGCGTAGTAGGACGCGCGACCGGGCGTGACTTCCTCGGGCTTGTTGGCGTAAGGAATCGCATAGCGTTCCGGCAACTTGCCGCACGCTGAAGTCAGGCCGGCGGCCGCGAACGTCGCGCTCAGCACTTTCATGAAATCGCGGCGGTCGAGATCGCTGCCGTCACCCGCGACCGGCGGCTTGCCGATCTCGTAAACGCGCTGCTCGTCAACCGATCCGTCGCCCAGCAGTTCCTCGACCGACTGGAAGCGGCGCGTCTCGCCCTGGGCCCGCACGGTGGCGTCGGGCTGTGCGTGCGCGCTGTGCTCGTCGTGGGCGCTGTGCTCGTCGTGAGCGCTGTGTTCGTCGTGACGATCCATGTGGCCTTCTCCTCGGATGCCTGCGTTCCGGGCCCGGCGCTCGGCGCTGCCCTTCGTCTTGGCGAACAGTGCGGAACGAAATGCGCGCTACCGCGCTACTGGTGGCAACCGGTGCAGTCGATCGACGCGTGGATGTGCTTGTCCTTCAACGCTTCGGGCGGGGTCGTGTTGTACTGGCGGTGGCAGTTGACGCACCAGCCCATGGCCAGGCTGCTGTACTGATAGACCTCTTGCATCTCCTCGACCGGACCGTGGCAGGTCTGGCAGGCGACGCCCTTGTTCACGTGGCGGCTGTGATCGAAGGTCACGTAATCCGGGATGTTGTGCACTTTGACCCACGGAATCGACGCGCCCGAGTTGAAGGCGGCGGTCAACTTCTGCACCTGCGGCGAGTCCGGGCGCACGACCTTGTGGCAGTTCATGCACACGTTGAGCGGCGGCACTCCGGCCTTGCGACCCTTTTCCGCGCCGAAGTGGCAGTACTTGCAATCCATCTGCAAATCGCCTGCGTGCAACTTGTGGGAGAACGACAGTGGCTGCAACGGCTTGTAGCCCTTGTTGTAGCTCGGCACGTTGTAGTCCGTGTAGTCGCAACCCGTGGTCACAACGCCGGAAAGCGCCAGCAAGACCAGCAGCGACAGGGCGCTCAGGGGCATGCGCGCTCGCGGCACTGACGCGCCATCCGGTTCCTTCATGAGCTGGACGATCATGGGTTGTGCGCTCCTTGTCCGCTCGAGCGCTCGGGGCGCCCTACGGCCTGACGGCAGGGTCCGCTTACGCAGTCCTCGGCGCGGGACCGCAGGACCGTCCGGGTACTGGTCAGCCCCGTTCCAGGCCAAAAGTGCGAGCGTTTCACCTGGGTGGACGCGGCCTCGGCGACGCGAGGCATGAGGCTGGCACTACGACGGCTCGCGCCGACGCGGCGGGGTTATGCTGCAATCTCCGTTTGAAGTCCAGTCTGCGTTCCGCAAAAAACGTGACCCTGAAGGCCGATGGTCACGCGAGGTGCGCGCAAGGGTCGACGCGAGGTGCAGCGAGGCGTCGTGTACTACTCAGGTTCGTCGCGGGTGACGCTGCCGACGCGGTGGTAGCGCAGGTCGGTGCCATGGCGATCCTCGCCGGAATCTCCGCAGGTCTCCGAGTAGAGCAGCACGCGGCGCTGTCCGGTGGCCCGCGCGACGTCCAGGGCAATCTCGGCGCGCATGTACAGCTCACGCGGCTCAGACGAATCGCCCGGGAACACGGCGATGCCCGCGGTAAACGTGACCCGCCCCGCGCCCTCGCCGATCATTTCGATGGTCTCGGGCGTCAGCGCCAGGCTGCGCCACAGCTTGTACATCAGCCTGCGCGCCTCGAATGCCGTGATGTGGTTGAGGATGAGGCCAAAGCGATCGTCGCCCAGGCGCGCCACGGTGTCCGAACGCCGCAATGCAGCCTGCAGGTGGCGCGCCACGTCGACCAACAGACAGCGCGCCACCTCGCGGCCCCAGGTCTTCTCCAACGCCACGAAACTGTCGAGATCGACCACCGCCACCGCCATCGGCATGGAAGCGCGCGAAGACAGGCGGATCGTCGGGTCCAGGCGCGAGAAGAACACCTCTTGCGTCGGCAGGCCGGTCAGCGGATCCAGGGACGCCATCGAGTGCCGCACCGATCGGCTCTTGGCCCGCGCCCGAATCCGCGCCGCGACTTCCTCGGCAGCCGGTTCGCCCACCACGACCTCGTCGAAACCGGCGGCCAGCCAGTCCGGGGTCTCATGCCGGCGCTCTTCGGGCAGAAGCACCACGCTCGTCGGCAGGACGTGCGAAGCTCGGTCCACGATCGCCAACCAGGTAGCATCGATGCTCTGGTCCGGTCCCGGCTGCAAGACGATCGCCGAAGCCCCTGAAACGAAAGCGGCGAATGGACATTGCGGATGCGGCGCGCGCTGAACGGTCAGGCCCTGCGCTTCCAGGGCGATGTGCAAGTGGCTGAGCCAGGGCCGATCGTCGTCGACCATCACGACGTGATCGGTGCGGCTGGACGGCGAACGCATATCGGCGATCGACATGAGGGGGTACTCCGGGGGCCGAGGCGGTTTGGGCTCGCGCTCAACAGTCTAGGAGCCTGAGGGAGCAAAGTCCAAGCGGCTTGTGCGCGGAGGCCACGTCTTTGCCGCTACTGGCAAATATTGGCCTTGCCCGGCGTGCCCCGATCGAAACTGGCGCACTTGCTGGTTCCGTCCGCGCCGACCGCGCAAACCTCGTTCAGCTTGGCGCAAGGCTTGCCGAGCACGCACGCGGCGAACGACGAGTCGAAGATCGGCGTGCTGCCGTACACGCAGCTCAACCCGGCCTGGAACCAGCACGAAGGCGAGTCGTTCAGGCCGGGGTCCATGCAGCCTTCCTTGGTCATCATCGAATACGACGTCGCCCAAGGCCACAACTTGGTGTACGAAACGAGGTCGACCATCTTGCCCTGCGGATTGACCAAGCCCACCGAGTCCGTGTCGTTGGACAGCAGGAAATAGCCGTTCACCGCGTTGTCGCTCCAGGCCCACATCACGTCCAAGTTGTTGTTCACCAAGACGTTGGCGGTCCGTCCGATCAGCGCGTACTGGCCGGGCAGAATGACGTAAGCGTCGCTGCCGGGCTGCAACACGTCGCTCTCGGCCAGCAGCACGCCGCCGACCTTGCAGTAAGGTCCCGAAGCGTTGGCGGAAGTGCTCGTCAGCCAAGCGGTGGTGCCGGTGACGCCCGCTTTGTGGGCATTGCCGCTGCCGTCGGTCAGGTTGACGCCCGCGCCCTCGTCGATCGCCAGTGACAAGATGTCGCCCTTCAGCGGCGAGAGCCAGCGCGCCTGCGGGCCGAAACTGCGCAAGAACCGAGCGTTGAGCGCCGACGACGCCTGGAAGCTGACGATGCGACCCTTGTACGGACGCAGGATCGCGCCGGTGCCAGGATCTTGGAACGCGCCCAACGTGACGATCTCGGCGCTTTCTGGGTTGGGCGGGTAGCTGCCGGCGACGACTTTGATTTCGCCCACCTTCTTGCCGTTGATGAAGCCGCGCAGGGTGCCGGCGTCGACCTCGACCGCGACATGGACCCACTTGCCGGTGGCGGCCGCGCCCATGTCGAGCGTGGTTTCGCCGGCTACCGCGAGGTAATGGCCATTCTGGATACGCGCGCCGACCTCGTAGGCACTGCCATACGCGAACAACTGGCTGCACGGCACCGGTCCGCCGCTGGCCGCGCAAGTGCCTGTGGTAGCGAGGGCTTCGCTCAGGAACCAGCCGTTGATCGTGAGGGTGTTGGCAAACGGCATGACCTTGGCCGGTGTGACGCCGACGTAGGCGCCTTTGCCGTCCAATTGCAGGGCCTTGCACACACCCTCGACGTCGCACGTCGAACTGCAGCCGTCATTGCTCGAAAGGTTGCCGTCGTCGCACTTCTCGCTGGCCTCGGTCCGGCCGTTGCCGCACGAAGGCTTGACCTCATGCTGCTCGCCGTTGGGCGCCGGGTACTTGTCGTCGGTGAACTTCCAGCCGGTCAGGTCGATCGGCAGGTTGGTCGGGTTGTAGATCTCGAACCACTCGCCTTTCTCATCGGCCACGGCGTCGGTGTCCGACATGATCTCGCTGACCACGAGCGTGCCGGGGGCCAGCGGCTTGGGCTCGGGCTTGCACGACGGGTCGCAGCCGTCGCCCGGTACGTTGTTGCCGTCGTCGCACACTTCACCGAGGTCGGTCTTGCCGTCGCCGCAGTAGGGTTTGAACACGCATTCCCCGGACATGCACCACATCAGCCCGCCGTTGGGCAGGGTCGGATCGCTGCCGCAAGCGGTCTGGTCGCCCTTGCTGGTCTTGTCCGCGTTCTTGCACGGGTTGGCGCAACTGGCGTTGGCCTTGCCCGGCGTGCCGATGTCGCCCTTGCTGCCGAGCCACGGCTTCTTGGCCGCGCACCACGACTGATAGGCGTCGTTCAGGTCGGCGTTCAGCAGGCCCGGGTCCAGGCTGGTCGCGAAACCGTCCATGATGTCGAAGCCGACCTCGGAACCCACCGCCTTCTTCTGGTACGTCAGCTCGTCGATGACCTGGCCATTCCACTGCAAAATGATGTTGTCCGCGATGTTGGACAACGTGAAGTTGTTGTAGACGTAGTCCGCCTGCACGCCGCCGTTCGCGTTCGGATCGCCGTTGATTGCCAGCACGCGAAACGCCTTGGGCAGCACCTTGAGACCACCGGGCGCGTTGATCGTGTGCAAGTTCGCGGCCTCGTCGCGCAAGACCCAGCCGTTGATGTCGATGGCTTTTTCCGTGGGATTGTAGACCTCGATCCACTCGCCGAAGCCATCGGTGACCGCCTTGGGCTTGGCCATGAACTCGGTGATGACGATGGAGCCGAGTTCCACCTGCTCGAGCTGGCAGTTCACCGCGCAACCGTCGCCCGACGCTGTGTTGTTGTCATCGCACAGCTCGTACAGATCGATTTTGCCGTCGCCGCACGTCAGCGAGTCGCAGAAATCGCCAAAGCCGTCGCCATCACTGTCCTTTTGCGTGGGGTTGGCGAATTGCGTGCAGTTGTCACACACGCTGCCGACGCCGTCGCTGTCGCCGTCCGCCTGATCCTTGTTCGAGATGGACGCGCAGTTGTCGCAAGCATCGCCCAGGCCGTCCTGATCGCTGTCCTGCTGGTTGGCGTTGGCGGCGAACACGCAGTTGTCCTGCTCATTCTTGACGCCGTCGCCGTCCTTGTCCTTGCCCACCGGAATGCACGTAGTGTTCGCCTTGCCCGGCGTGCCGAAGTCGCCCGAGCCAGGAATCACCGTGTCGGCGTTGCACCAGTACGACGCCTGGTCGTTGAACGCCCCGGTCAGGTACTTCGGATCGACTTGCAGCGCGACCGAATCCTGCGGTGCGGGCGTGCCTTGGCCGTAGTGGATCTTGTCGATCGAGGTGGCCTTGTTCATCAGTTCGACAGTGTCGTTGGTATCATCGAGCGAAAGTGCCTTCTTCCATGCGTAATCGACCGCCAGGCCGCCGTTGAAGATCTTGTCGGTCGAAGCACCGAGCAAGAAGTAGGCCCCCGGCAAGATGGTCAGCGTCGGGCTATCGGGCAGGGTCAGGACCCCGCTCTTGCCGGTCATCACTGTCCACCCATTGATTTTTACTGGCTTGGCGTCACCGTTGTACAGCTCGATCCATTCGCCGTAGGCATCGTCGGCGTTCTGCGAGTGCACCAGGATCTCGCTGACGATCACCTTGGACGCCACGATCGCCGCGACCTTGCAGACGGGCGTGCAACCGTCGTTGTCGTCCTGGTTGCCGTCGTCGCACTGCTCGCCGGCGTCCAACTCCGCGTCGCCGCACAACTGGGCGTCACAGGCATCGCCCTTGCCGTCCTTGTCCACGTCCAACTGCTGGGGATTCTGCACGTTCAGGCAGTTGTCGCACAGATCGCCGTAGCCGTCCTGATCGGTGTCGGCCTGATTCTTGTTTGGCACGTAGGGGCAGTTGTCCTTGTCGTCGGCGACAGTGTCCTTGTCGGCATCGGGTGCCTTCGGACAGGCCGAATTGACCACACCGGGCGTGCCGAAGTCCCCGTCAGGCATTGGCTTCTTGCTCGCACACCAGACGTCGGGGCTGTCGTTCTCGGTGGCGTTGAAATGCTCCGGGTCCAGGCTGATCGCGTGGCCGGTCAGATCCTTCAGCGGCCACAAGCCGTTCCACACCACCTTGTCCTGCACCGTCGTGCCGGTCTGCAGCACGATGCTGTCGCCGTTGTTCTGCAACACCACGTCATCATACACGTAGTCGATCTTCACCCCGCCATTCTGGGTGAGATCGCCGCTGCGGCCGAATACGATCACGCCCTGGGGCGGAATCGTCAGGCCGCACAGGTTGACCGCGTGCTCCTCGATGCCGTTCTGGTCGGTCAGCTTGAGATTATTCAACGGAATCGCGACGCCCGCGGTGTTGTAGACCTCGAACCACTCGCCGAACTCATCCGCGATGGCGTTGGGGTGGATCATGATCTCGCTGATGAGCAGCGTGCCCGGCGGCAGATCGCTCGGCACGTTCGGGCACGGTCCCTGGATGTCGATGATCACATCCGGAGTCGGGATGTCCGCCTTGATGTCGGGCTCGGTCAACTCATCGGCCGCGTCTTCTTCATCGGCATCGGCATCTTCGGGCTCGCCGACGTCGCTGTCGCCGTCCGGGCCTTCGTCGATGTCCTCGACGTCCTGTGCGTCTTCGACATCCTCCTCGCAGTTCTCCGTGCAAACGTCGGGCTCGCCGGTGTCGACCTGGACGTCGGCATCCGGCTTCGCGTCGGGCTTGGCGTCCGGCTTGGCATCGACCTGCTTGACGTCGGAAACACCTTCGCCGTCGGGTTCTTCAGCAGAACCATCGAGAACGTCCGAAGGTTTCGACTCCACGGCCTTCTCGCCGCACGCCCCCAGCGCCGCGACCAGCATCAAGGCCAACAGGCGCGGCAGGCACATCGAACGAGCGAACTTGGGGCGAAGCATGGGCATCTCCACGGCGAACCGGCGCAACAGCGTACGGCACCGCCCGCGCCTGCGCAACTTGCAGGAAGGCCGCGATCGCGCACGGTTGTCGGGCAGGCCGGGGAGACCCCGAAGGACGGCAAGGGTCGTATCGCAGCTGAGTCACAGTTCGTAGCGACGGCGCCTACTTGACCTTCTCGATGTCCACGCCGATGTCGGGAATCTGGAACTCGTCGTCGATGGCGTGGGACGAAAGCTGCGCCGGCTGGCGAATCGAAGCCGGCGGCGGCGCCAGGCCCATCTTGGCCTTGAGCGCGGCGAGAGCGTCCGAGGACCCCCTTTGGACTTCCAGCTTCTTGAACTTGTCCTCGAGCGTCTGGCCGGAGATGTCCTCCGCGAGCACCGCCGACGCCGAAGCCTCCGCCTCGGACTGCTCGACCTTCTCGCTCATGCGCCCGAACGCGTCGAACGCCGAGTTGTCGTTCAGGCCCGCCATCGTGTTCTGGATGGTCTTCTGCGCTTCGGCCCGCTTGGCCCGCGCGATCAGCAAGTCCTTCTTGCGCTTGGCCTCATCGATCTTCTCGTTGAGCTGCAGCAGGGCCGAACGCAGTTGCTCGGTCGCGGCCTTCTGCTGTTCCCACTGGGTCTTCCAGGTCGCCGCCTGTTGCGCCTCCTGCTGCTGGCGGTTCAACGCTTCCTGCGCCAGGCTGTCCTCGCCCGCCTGCACGGCCAGCATCGCCTTCTTCTCCCAGCCGCCGATGTTCTCCTGCGCCTGGGTCATCCGCGCGTACAGCCGCTTCTCATCGGCAATCGCGATGGCGACCTGCTGCTTGGCTTGGATGAACTGGTCGCGCATGTCGATCAGCAATTGATTCAGGATCTTCTCGGGATCCTCCGCCTTGCTGACCATCGAGTTGATGTTGGAGCGGAGCAGGAGGCCGATGCGGTCGAACAGGCTCATGGTGCATCCTCGCGCCGATCGTGGGCGCAGCTGGCGGGCAAACTTGGCATTGGCAGGTGCGAACCCTCGATTCAGATCAGGGCGCCACTGCCGGAGAATTCGAACCCAGGATCGCCGCCAGCTCTTCCCTGTGGTCCAGGATCGCCTGGGTCAGCGAATCGACCGCGGCGTTGAATTCGTTCTGGTCCAGGTTCTCGACCTGCATGACCTCGACCGCCACGACGTTGTCGCCTTCGAGCGCGTAGGCACCCTGCAACATCTCGGAAGCGTTCAGTTCCAGCAGGTGACGGAACAGGCGGGCCTGGCGCTCGGTCGACATCGCGGTCGGCACCTCCGCGCACTTGACCCGATAGATCACCAACGGTTCCGCGTGATGCACGACGATCTGCGCGCCTTGCCACGACGGATCGCGCAACACCCACGTACCACTGGCGACTTGCTCGCTGGGAATGTGGCTGGCCAGGACGTAGCGTTCGATGTCCTCGTGGGTACGTGCCATGCGCGGGTTCTCCTGTGCGTGAACGACTGGCTGCGGCGGGGCAGGTTGCGATCGCGAGGCAGTCTAGCTGCAACTCCAGGGGGGGTCAACGCGGGGACCCACGCGCGTCAACCATTGATTCACTAAGCGCTTCAGTGCCTATCCGCACGGTGACCACCAACCACTGCCGCGGCGTGCCCGTAGGAGCCGACGACGCAATGCGCTACCATCGCCGCTCGGGGGGCGAACCAGCCATCCCGCGCCAGGAGCGTGCCGATGCTGGGTTCGTGCAATGTTACTTGGTTTGGCCCGGTCAAGGCGGCGCTGCTCGGCCTCGCTGGCGTGTTGTCGATCGCTTGTCAAAGCCAGACCGCGGTGCCGCCTCCGGCACAAGTCTCCGCAATCGCGCGGATTCCGCTGGCCAGGCTGCTCGACGGCGTGGTGGCCGAAAACAAGCGCATGGAGGACATCCACGCCTCGTCGTACGGTTCGGGCATCCTGCTCGGCCAGTTGAACGGCAAGCTGCAGTCGCACGGCTATTTCCGCCGCGTGCCGACCGATTCGGCGTTGGACGGGCTGGAATCGCAACTGCGCCAGTTCGCGGTCGACAAGCTACTGACCGTGACTCGCGTGGAAAAGCATATGGTTCCGGGCGGGCCGACGCCGGCTCCGGTGCCCTTGAAGGCGGGACAGCGCTGGCAACCCACGGTGGCGCAGTTGCGCGGCGTGGCCCAGGTGAGCCTCGATTTGCAGGGCGCCACCAAGGACGTGGCCGCATTCATCGACGCGCTCGTACAGTCGATCGAACGCCTGGTGGTCGTCACCGGCGCTTCGGCGATCGAAGGTGGCGTGCGGCTGACACTCGAGACGTATTTCGAGCGCGAACTGCCGCCGCCGCAGGTGGACATCCGCTGGCCGACGCTGGAAGAACGCCTGACCGCCGCGGGCTGGGACGCCAACGACTCGAAACTACAGGTGGATCCGCTGTATACCGAGTTGAAGAAGGAAGTCCTGCTCGGTCGCCAACGCCTGCCCGACGTGCGCCGAACCCTGCAGATCACGGCGGATTTCCCGCGTTGGCTTTTGCGCTATCAGTTCTTCGAGGAGCGCGCGGCAGCGGCGGCAGCGGTGCGTGGCGCGGACTTGCTGAACAGGTCGGGCCTACACTAGGTCGCGCGCCGATTCAGAACTGGATCAACAGCCCACCCTGGCCCGGCTGGTACGGCGGCACCGCGTCGGGCTTGTCGCTCGCCAGCTTGTAGGCCACGACCGAACCGCCCGCCACGGCTACGATCACGGTCCAGAACCACCAGGTCTTGAACACGGACTTGGTGCGTTCCTCCGGAATCTTCTCGATCGGCACTTCGGGCGCCTTGAGCAGATCGTCCACCAGCTTGTCGATCAAGTCCTTGTCGCGCTTGAGCCACGGGATCTCGCGGGTGATGCGATTGACGACCTGGCGCCCGCTGAGGTTGGCCAGCGCCAGCTTGATCTTCATCTTCTCGCGCGTGCCAGAAACGCTCAGAATCACCGCGAACGGCGTCGAGGCGATACCTTCGGCCTCGGTCAGGTCGTTGGGCTCCACCGCGCCGCCGAAGATGTCGGTCAAACGCTCACGAGTCCTGTCGAATGCCGCCTGCCGACGCGCCGGCTCCAGTTCGATGCCGATCGCCTCGTCGGACTTGTCTACCTGGACGATCTGGGCCTTGCGCGCGAAGCCGTTCTTGCTGACCGCGATCATCTGCTCGCCCGCCAAAGACTTGACGTAGACCGGCGACAGGCCGAAGTACTTGCCGTTGACGAACACCTTGGCGTTGGGCGGAACGGTCTTGATCTCGAAATCGACCTTGGCCCGAGCCAGCACGGACTTGCGCTGCGAGTCGAACAAATGCTGGACGCTGGCAGGGTACTCCGTGAAGTCCAGTTCCAGCTTGGGATCGGCTTGCACGGCCCTGGCCATCGACGCCGCCGCGCCCTTGGCATCGCCGCCGAGCAACTGCGCCGCGCCCAACTGCCCCAACGCCTTGGCCACGCTGGTCGGATCGGGCAGGTGCGCGAAACCGGTCAGGTAGTTGCCCACCGCGTTGTCGAAGTCCTCGGCGGCGTCCTCGAACTGGCGCTTCTTCATCTTGGCGACGCCGGTCTTCATGAAGCCGTCGCCGGACTTGACGCTGGAGACCTGCATCTCCTCGCCGCCGACGTTGAGCGACTCGTCCAGATCGCGGTAGCGCACCTGCTTGCTGCGTTTCAGGGCCCGCGCCACGTCCACCGCAATCTCGCGCGCCGCGACGTCGTCGGCCGAGAGATCGAACAGCGTCGCCAGCGGAGCATCGTCGGCCGCGTAAATCGGCCGCGGCAGCAGAGTCGCCAGCAGCGAGGTCGTGCAGGTCCACGCCGCCAGCTTGATCCAGTTCGCCCTTGCCGTGCGCATCGCTGCCTCCCGTTGGACAGGCAGGATTCAACCCGCAACGTGACCGTTTGTCGAGTTACTGGCGTGCGAGCGTTACAGCGGCGAGGATTTGGCCCAAATGCCCTGGAAGTACGTGAGCAGGTTGCCGAGCACCTTGGTGTCGCTCGTGCGCACGCCCACCTCGTGGTCGAGCACGAAGCCCATGTAGCCCCAGT
Source organism: uncultured Enterobacteriaceae bacterium (assembly GCA_964356325.1). Classification (GTDB taxonomy): domain Bacteria; phylum Myxococcota_A; class UBA9042; order UBA9042; family UBA9042; genus CAYHHL01. The sequence continues at coordinate 26,512 of CAYHHL010000039.1, forward strand.
TGTTGGTGCCGAGGATCACGGTGTCGTCGACGATCAGGAACTTGGCGTGGGTGATGACCTTGCCCGGATCGTTGCGGACCTCGACGCCGAGCGATTTGAGGATCTTGCCCGACTCGGCGTTGACCTCGTTGCCTTCGCCCGAACTGTCCGTGGTCAGATCCATCAAGGCTTGCACGGGAATCTTGCGTTTGACCGCGGCTTCCAGCTTCCTGACCGTCTTGGTCACCGGGCTGTTGGTGTCGTTCAGGTCGACGTTCATGCCGTATGTCACCAGGATGATTCTTTTTTTCGCGGAGTCGAGCAAGGGTCCCACGACCGCCGCGTAGCCGATCGAGCCGTCGTCCTTGCCGTCGCCATAGACGCCCACCGCCGCCTTGAGATCGAAACTGGAGTAGATCGGCTTGCTCGCCGACTTCCACAAACTGTCCAGGTACTTGCCCATGACGGCGCGGGCGGGCAGGTCGCGAACCAAAGCGTTGGTCTCGTTGTTGTAATCGATGGAGGACGTCGACCAGTTGGTCGACCCCGCCACGAAACCCTGCTCGCTGTAGACGATCTTGGCATGCGTGCGGGTCTTGGCGTTGTCCAGCTTGGCGTTGACGACGCCGCGGGCCTTCAGGTAGGCGACCACCACGGCGTTGTCGGCGATCTCGTCGTCGAACAGCACCCGCACCTTCACGCCGCGCTTCTGCGCCTGGATCGCGGCTTCGACCAGGAGATTGACACTGGTGCCGGGCTTCTCGCCGCCCTTGCTTTCGAACTGCACGATGTCCAGGCGCTCGTTGGCCGTCTGGATGATCTGCATGGTCCGCAGCAAATACGCGGTGTTCGTGACGAGTTCGATGCCTGGGCCCGACGACAGTTGTCCCTTCACGTCCGCCGTGGTGTTGGCCGCGTCCGGCCCGACCGCGTTCACGTCCGGTTGGCTGGCAGCGGTATCCGCCACGAAAAGCGACGGTTGCGCGCCGGTGTTGGCGCACGAAACCACCAGCGGCAGGACCGACAGCAGCAAGAGAGGCAGCAATGGCAGGCGGACAAACATCGCGGGCAGGATGCCGGTCACCCCGCGTCGGCGCAATCGTTTCCGCGCAGTTTGACGCAATTTCGCCGGACTCAGACCGCGCCGTGCGAAACGGTCGGCTTGTGGTAGCGCGCCGCCAGTCGCTCCAGGCGTTCGAGCAACTCGTCGATCAGGAACGGCTTGTCGAGGTGATCGTCGGCCCCGTACAGCGGTGCGGTCATCTCGTTCAGGTTGGGCCCGATCGCGGTGAGCATCAGGATGCCGACGTCTTGGAATTCTGGCCGCGCGCGCAAGGCCTTGCAGACTTCCCACCCGTTCATCTGCGGCATCATCACGTCGAGCACGACGAGGTCCGGCTTGTGGGCCAGCGCCGAACGCAGCGCTTCCTCACCGTCGTAGGTCATCGCGATCCGATACCCCGCCGAAGTCAGGGTCTTGCGCAAGATCCCTGAAATCTCGAGATCATCCTCCGCGACGAGCACGTGAATGCCGTTGTCCTTGGCCATCGATCTCTCCCTGTTGGCGGTACGCCCGATCAGTCGTTGTCCTGGTTGTTCGCTTCGCTGGCCTTCTTGGCGATTTCCTGGGCTTCCTGGGCGCGCTTGTCGCTCGCCGGCAGGATGTGCGCCACTTGACGCGCCAGATCGCGGGCCTCGCCGTAGTTCTTCTTCTCCAGGTGCTCCTTGGCTGCCTTGAGCATCACCGCCGCCTGGGCGCTGCACTTGTCGACGATCTGTTGCGCGTCGGCCTTGTCCGGCACGAAATTCAGCGCCTCGCCAGCGTTTTCGGCGGCGTCGGCATACTGCTTCTTGGCAAAGGCGTCCTTGGCCACGGCCACATAGGCGTCGGCGATCTTGCCGGCCAGCGATCCGCCCAGACTGCCGTCGACCCGCCGGTCTGCCGCATAGGCATTCTTATAGGATGTCAGAGCCTTGCGTGGCGTCACACCCGGAGCGGTGGCGTCGTTCATCGCGTCTTGCACGGCCTTGACCGCACCGGCAAAGCCAGCCGCCTTGGCCTTGGCGTCCTTCGGATACGGACCCTGCACGATCGCGTCGAAAGCCTGGATGGCCGCGGACCATTGCTTGCCATGATACGCCGTCAGGCCAGGGGTGAAGTCCGCCTTCTTGTTGCCCGCGGGTGCTTCCTTGATCCCCACCGTCGGGGTCACCGCTGCCTGCGCCGGCCCCTTCTCGCCCGCAACCTTCTGTTCGGGCGTAGGTTTGCCCGCCGTCACCGGGTCGGCGTGCTTGTCGCCGGGCTTGACCGGCTCAGGCGCGGCACCGGAGGCGAGCTGGTCGCGCATCGCCTTGGCTTCGGCGCGCTTGGGATCGACCTTGAGCACGATGTCCAGGGCCTTCAACGCCGCGGCATTGTCGCCGGCATCCGAGGCCTTCTTGGCGTCGGCGAGGCGCGCGCTGACCAGGGACTCCTTGGCCCCGTTCAGTTCTTCCTGAGCGTCCGCGTGCAAGGCCGACTTCTCGTCGATCTCGGCGAACTTCTTCATCGCGCCTTCGAAATCGCCGCTCTTGGCCATCTGCTTGGCCTCGTCCAGCGTCTCCTGGTTGTCGACCTCTTTGCGCACCTGCCGCAGCAAGTCCTTGATTTCGGTATTGTCCGGGTCGATGCCCTTGGCTTCCTTGAGCGAGTCCTGCGCGCTCGAGAAGTCCGAGTCCGCAAGCTGCGCCTTGGCCGTCACCAGTAGCTTTTGCAGCTTCGGGTTCGCTTCGCCCGCCGCCCCTGGAGTCGCCGCCGCATCGCTGCCTGGCAGGGAAGTCGCGGACGTGTCGGGGCTTTTCTTCAGCAGCATGTAGGCCGCGGCCGCGCCACCGCCGAGCACGAGCAAACCGACCGCCGCGATTGCCACCATCTTGCCCGGACCGGACTGCTTGGCGTTGCGCTGGTGGGCGCTCGGCTGCCGGGACTCCGACGCCTGGCGATCGCTGCCGCGCGCTTCCTTGCGCTTGACCGACGCACCCTCGAGGTAGAATTCGAGCACCGACGTGCCGATCTCGACGTGATCGCCGGGCTCCATGACGTGACGCGCAGTCTTGCTGCCGTTGACGTTGGTGCCGTTGGCGCCGCCGAGATCGTGCAGCACGACCTCGTCGTCTTGACGCACCAGCTTGAAGTGCTTGCGAGACACCGCAGGATCCGCGAGCACGATCTGGCAGTCCAGACCGCGACCGACCAGCGAGGTGCCTTCGTTGACGCGATGCGCCTTGCCGCGATCAGGGCCCGAGACGATGCGCATCTCGATGGTGCGCAGTTGCACCTGGGGCGCGATCGGCGTGCCACCGAACTCAGCCGGATCGTAGTCCACGGCATCGAGCATGCGCGTGGCCTGATCCTCTTCTTCCGGAGGCGGCGGCGGGGGTTGGCGCACACGGGGCGGCGCGCTCTGGGCGACCGGCGGCCCGGGACGCTGCACGGGGGGGCGCGCACCGGGCGGCGGCGACTTGACGAATTCGGTCGGCGCGGGCGGCATCACATCGTCGATGTCCATCGCGCGGGTCGCTTCGGGCGACGGTTCTTCCTCTTCGTACCTCTGCGCACCGTCAGGCTTGCGCGGGTTGCCGAATCCGATTCCGCCTCGCCGCTCTTCGTTGGCCATCACTCTGCCTCGATGTGGTCTGCCTCGATGACCCTGCCTGGAGGGCGCGATGGCTGTAGCACGCTTTTGGCCGGCCGACAATTCTTTGCGCTGGGCGGATCTGGCCGGATGGCACGCGATCGTGTCCGGAAACACGAAGCCCCCCGCCGGGTTGGCGGGGGGCTTCGGCGTTCATCTGGAGCCGTGCTCGCGCAGGCTCTGGCATCACGGGCAGCCCGTTCAGGCGACCGGCGCTTCCGGCATCACGTGAACGGTCTTGCGGCCCTTGGAGATGCCGTACAAGACGCGGCCTTCGACTTTGGCGAACAAGGAGTAGTCCTTGCCCGTGCCGACATTCTTGCCGGCATGGAAGGTCGAGCCGACCTGGCGGACCAGGATGTCGCCGGCGGGAACGAGTTGGCCGGTGTAGCGCTTGACGCCCCGGTACTGCGGACTGGAATCACGGCCGTTGCGGGAAGATCCCTGGCCTTTTTTATGCGCCATGATGGCCTCCGAAAAGCAGATGTCTGCGAAGAACGCGACGGTTCGAGACTGCGCGACGGTTCAAAAGTGGGCGACGGCTCAGGCCTCGATGGCGCTGATGCGAACGCGGGTGATGTACTGACGGTGACCCATCGTCTTGCGGCTGTTCTTGCGCTTGCGATACTTGTGGATCAACACCTTGTTGTCGCGCGTCTGCTCGACGATGGTGCCACGCACGGTCACGCCGGTCAGCGTCGGAACGCCCACCTGGACGTCGCCGCCTTCGATCGCCACCATGAGCACCTGGTCGAAGATGACTTCGGAACCGCGCTCGCCTTCGAGCTTCTCGATCGTGAGCTGGGCTCCGGCCTCGGCGCGATACTGCTTGCCGCCGGTCTTGATGATTGCGTAGGTCGCCATGGTCTGACTCCGCGGACTTGCAAGCGTTTCACACGATTTCGACCGACGACCCAGCCCCGCGGGCAGAAGTTGCAGTCTCGTGTTCCGGTGCCGGGCGTCCGCCAGCCCACACGGGGCCGCGAAGTTTGCCCGCACGGCCTCACGGCGTCAAGCGGACTTGAAGGTTTGTGGACTTGCAGCGCAGTTCAGCCGGCGCGAACTTGATCGTCGCAACCACAAGACGCCGAGTTCACCCGTTGCACCAGATCGGCCAAGGTCGTGCCGTCGATGATGCGCAACGTCGCCGCATGCACGTCGGCCAGCAGCAACCGCACCGCACAGCTCGCTTCGTCCTGGCACTCCACGCAACGCTGGTACGCCGTCACCGACAGGCACGGCAGCGGCGCCATCGGCCCGGTCAACACGCGGATTACACTGCCGAGGTTCACTTCAGCAGGCGCCACCCGCAGCGTGTAGCCGCCGCCCTTGCCACGCCGGCTCGCCAGGATGCCGCAGTTGCGCAGTTCCAGCAGGATGGCCTCGAGGAACTTGCGCGGAATCGCCTCGGCCTGCGCGATCGCCGAGATCAGCACCGGCCCGTCGGCCTGATGGCGCGCAAGGTACACGAGTGCTTTCAGGGCGTAGCGTGACTTCATCGGCAGCATCGGCGAAAGCTGTGCCCTCCCTGACTCGTATTCTCTACCAATTCGGTAGAGTACAGCCACAGCCGCTGTCCGTCAAGGTCCTCAGGGCTTGCCGCCCGCCTGCCACAGCGGATAGCCGACCTGCGCCTGGCCCTGGGTCAACTGCGCCAGGTAGTTGGCGCGCACGTGCTGCCACACCTCCGTAGTTCCAGCGGCATCCGGCCAACGCACCCGCACTTCGTCGATCGTGCAAGCCGCGCCCAGGCCGACGTGCACCACCAGGTCCTGCTGCATGCCGTAATGCCCATAGCCGCCGCCGACTTCGAACGTCTGCGTCTGGCCGCCCGCCACCACCTGCACGCGCGCGCCGATCGCCGACCGGTTGCTGCCCGTTGCGCCCACCAGCTTGAGTTCCAGCCAGTTGCCGTGCGCGCCGAAGTCGTTGCGGAACACGTGCACCTGCTCGGTCTTCTGGCATTCGCTCGGCGACAGGTTGCAGCGCGCCAGGCTGTGGCCCAGCGCCACGTCCAGATCGCCGTCCCGGTCGAAGTCCGCGATCGCCACGCCGTGCGCATGCTTGTGATCGATACCGTCGGGCACAGGTACCTCCTCGTAAGTCCCATCCGCCAGTTGGTGAAACAGCATCGCGTGCGTGCCCGGGTAGTCCGATGACGCCACCAGGATGTCGATCCGGCCGTCGCCGTCGAAATCGAGCACGCCCGCGGTCATGTCGCCGACATCGTCCGCTTGATCGTTGGGGAAGCTGTGCACCAGGCCCGTTTGGTCGCCGTGCAAGTGCGTGAACAGCGGAGGCATTCCCGCCTTCTTGCCATCGTTGCGGACGATCCGCGTCGGATCCGCGGAACTGCCGACGTCGGGATGCGTGATCGTCGTTTCCACCAGGTCCAGGTCGCCGTCGCGATCGAGGTCCGCGCACACCGCCGTGCCGGTGTTGCCGCCGAGCCGCCAGGGCTTGCGATCGGTCGGGTGGTTCCAGCGGTAGCCGCCGCCGAAAGCCTTCTTCAGCTCGACGCAATTCACCACGGGTTTGCCGGCCTTGTCGCACTCGTCGTCCTTGGGGTTGTCCTTGCACCAGCACTGCGCGTTCCAGTTGGTGGTCCAGTCGTCGTCGTCGTCGCGATCGAGGTGGCTGGCGTCCTTGGCGTCGACGAAGCGCTTGTCGGCCTGGCCGTTCCACCAGAAGCCATTGAAATACCGGCCGTAGCTGACCGTCAGCAGATCGGGCAGGCCGTCGTCGTCCAGGTCGCAGGCCGCGGTGCCCCAGGTGTTGCGGTGCGCGGCGCCCGACTCGATGTCCGCGGTCTTGCTCCAGGTCTTGGTGGTCAAGCCCTCGGCCGCGGTGACGTCGCTGAAGCCGCCCAGGCCGTCGCCGCGCAACAGCGGATTCTGCATGGGTTGATCGCCGGTCCACGTGGTGTAGCCGAGCCAGAGGTCGAGCCAGCCGTCGCGGTCGTAATCGGTGAACGAGGCGCTGGACAACTGCCGGCGCAACTTGCTGTCGCCAAAGGTCTGTTTGGTGGTCAGGGCGAAGTGGCCCTGGCCGTCGTTGAGCATCAGTTCGGAACTGTCCTTGGGGAAGCCGTCCTTGCTGGCGTCGGGCGTGATCGAATTGCCCGCGAAGACGTCGAGATCGCCGTCGTTGTCGACATCGCCGCACACCAGGATGTGGGCCGCCCGGCCTTGCTTGCCGTCGCGCGTCTGGGTGATGCCCGAGGCTTGTGTCGTGTCCTGGAACGTCCAGCTGCCCGACTTGCCTTGGTTTTCCAGCAACGTCAGGATGCGCTTGCCCGGCTCGAAGCTGTCGCGCTGGCCGATCGCCATGTGCCGCACCAACAGTTCCGGATACAGGTCGCCGTTCAGGTCGGCCAGCGAAAGCCGAATACCCGCGACCCCTTCGGCGCCGACGTCCTGGGTGATGTCGGTGAACGTCGCCTGGCCCGCGCTCCAGGTCGACGTCTTGGTCCGGCACAGGGCCGGCGGCGCGCCCAGCCAGGGATCGGCGGTGACGTCAGGCGAATCCGCAGCAGTCGCATCGGCTTGCGCGGCATCTGTCGCCGTGGGTGCGACGGCTGGCGTAGTCTTGGCACCGCAGCCAGCGAGCAGGACTGCAAGGGCGAGGCAAGAAACACGGCGCATGGCGAACTCCTGCACGAGGCGGGGCGCAGGCTAGCAAGGACCGAGCAGGTGTGCCACGCGGGTGAAAGACCCAGCCCGGCGTAGGCCGGGCTTTGTAAGTCTAGCCGCGGCTTTAGCCGCCGGGTCCCTGTCCCGCTGGCAGCCCCCGACCGGGGAGCGCCTGTGCCACGCGTGCCAGCGCTTGCCTCGCCGCCGCGTGCCTCCTACCCTGCGCGCCCCCGTAGCGCTGCTGAAAATCAGGCGAGACCGTATG
>CAYHHL010000040.1:0-33413 GCA_964356325.1 uncultured Enterobacteriaceae bacterium
CGGCGAACTGGCCGCGCGTAGTCCCGTAAAGAGATCCTTCGGGGGCTTCGAGCGCTATGCGCTCGAATTTCTCAGGATGACAGTGGAGGGAGGACGGCGCCCGCACCACAGCAGAAGCCGAACCCGGGGCCGGGGCTGCACAACCCTGTGCTCACCCAACCGGTTCAGCCGGCAACTCGACCGGCGCCGCCAGCTTCGGCCGCGCCACCATTGCATCGGCGACCAACTCCGCGATGTCCTTGGTGCGCACCGTGTCGACCAGTTCCTTGTCCTTCACGCCGTCGCTCAGCATCGTCATGCAAAACGGGCAACTCGACGCGATGATCGGACTCTGGTCCACCGTCGGCTTCTGCGCCGGCGTGCCCGACAGACTCAGCGCTGCCACTTCGACCCCTTGGCCGGCATTGCCGAGCACCGGAATGCCGAGCGCATCCGCCGCCTGCTCGACGCGCAGGTGATTGACTCGCTTGCCGATCTTCTCCTCCATGAACATCCGCGCGCCGCCCGCACCGCAGCACATGCCCAACTTCTTGGAGCGTTCCATTTCGACCAGTTCGACGCCCGGCAGCGCGTTCAAGACGTTGCGCGGGGCACTGTACTCGTCGTTGTAGCGGCCGATGTAGCACGAGTCGTGATAGACGATCTTCTGCTTTTCCGCGGGCTTGAACTGGAACTTGTCTTCCTGTAGCAGCTTGTCGATCAACTGGCTGTGGTGCACGACCTCGAACTTGCCGCCCAACTGCGGGTATTCGTTCTTGATCGTGTTGAAGCAGTGCGGGCAGGAGGTGATGATCTTGCGCACACCGCCTTCCTGCATCGTCGCGATGTTCTCCTTGGCCTGCTCCTGGAACAGGTACTCTTGGCCGATGCGCCGCGCCGGGTCGCCCGAGCACTTCTCCTTCTTGCCGATGATCGCGAACGACACCCCGGCTTCCTTGAGGATTTGCGTCGTCGCGATGGTGATCTTCTTGGCGCGGTCGTCAAAGGAGCCGGCGCAACCGACAAAATACAGCCACTCGGGGTTGGGATTCTCCTGCAGCGTCGGAATGTCCAGACCCTTGGCCCAGTCCGCGCGCTTGCCCGCCGCCATGCCCCAGGGATTGCTCTTGGTTTCCAGGTTCTTGAGCGTGGTCTCGAGCTCCTTGGGAAACTCGTTGCGGGTCATGACCATGTGCCGGCGGATGTCGATGATCTTGTCGACGTGCTCGATCATCACCGGGCATTGCTCCGAGCAGGACCGGCAGGTCGTACAGGCCCAGATCGCATCGAGATTCACCGTCGCCACCAGCTTGGGCAGCGTCGCCTCGGCGTCCTGCACTTCCTTGGCACTGACCTCACCCGAGGTGGCAATCGCTCCCGTTTCCGCGGACTTGTCACTCTTCTTGGCGATGATCCGCGCCGAATCGCCGTACACGTAGTCGCGGATGTCGAGGATGATCATCTTGGGATTCAAAGGCTTGCCCGTCTGCCAGGCCGGACAGTTGACCTCGCAGCGTCCGCATTCCGTGCAGGTGTAGAGGTCGAGCACCTGCTTCCACGACAGATCTTCGGTCTTGGCCAGGCCGAGCGGTTCCTCGTTCTCCAGCTTCTTCTCGATGTCTTCCACGAATGAAAGCGCGCCCTTGGGCTCCAGCTTGGACAAGAAGACGTTGGGCAGCGAGGTGATGACGTGGAAGTGCTTGGACAACGGCAACAGGTTCAGGAAGGTCAGCACGATCGCGAGGTGGATCCAGTAGTTGACCTCACCCAGCTGTTGCAGCCACACGCCGTTCAGGCCCGTGCCGTACAACGCGTGGCCCAGCATGCCGGCGATGGGCGCGTGGTCCAGCTCGCTCAGGTGTTCGGCACCGAATTGCTTGGCAAAACCAGCGACATGCAGGGCGTCGTACAAGAAGTCCGTGACCATCAGGCCACCGATGAAGCCCAGGATCAGCAACGCCTCGCCGGAGTAGGCAATGCGCTTGGGCCGCACCACCAGGCGCCGCCAGAAGAAACCGAGAATCGCCACCAGAACGATGGCTTCGGTGATGTCGCGGACGAAATCGTAGGGTGCCTGCAGCGGGCCGATGGTGAAGCCGGGCGCGAACGCGTGCACGAACAACTGCGTGGTGCGCACGCCGAGGATCATGAAGCCCCAGAACGTGAACGCATGCAGCAGCCCGGACGCCGGCTCCTTGAACATCTTCTGCTGGCCGATGCCGATGGTCAGCAGCTTCTTGGCCCGCTCAGCCACCAGATCCCAGCGCCGTTCAGGCCTTGCCGCCATCAGCAAGCGGATGCGGACGTACATCGTGCGCGAGAACAGACCCAGGCCGACCAGCAGAAAGAGAGCACCAACCAGAGCGCGGTAGTCGTAACTCATGGGTTCTCCTAGGGACTGGTGCTGCGGCGGGCTTCGATGGCGTAGGTGGGCATGCCGTGGAAGCGGCAGCGGCGTTCGCGCAAGGTGAAGGGCAAGCCCGCGGCGGGATCGGCCAAGCGCGTGACTTCGAAGCGGCTTTCGTGGCGCATCTCGCCCTCGGCCCAGTCCGCGTAGCCCTCGACGTCGGTCTTGAGCAGCAGGCGCCCGCCCGGTTTCAGCCAGCCGGCCGCATCGTGGATGAACTCCGGGTGCAGCAAGCGCTTCTTGATGTGACGCTGCTTCCACCACGGGTCGGGAAAGAACACCAGCAGTTCGTCGACGCTGCCCGGTTCGAGCACGCGCGGCAGCATCTCGCGGGCGTCGACCAGGGCCAACAGCGCGTTGGTGATGCCTTTTTGCACGAGCAGCGCGTCGGCTTCCTCGCAATACTTGCGCCGGACCTCAAAGCCGATGTAGCGAACGTGCGGCCGCTCCTGGCAAAACGCCGCCGCGAACTCACCGAGTTGAAAGCCGATCTCGATGACCAGCGGCCGATCGATCGCAGGGTCGCACGCTGCCCGCAGTCGGTTCTCGTCCTCGATGCGGAAGATCGGATCGAGCAGGAACACGCCGCGGATATCCGAGGGAGTCCCGAACTCACGGCGCTTTTCCACTGACCCGCCGATAAGTCGCTTCTTGCGAACGCGCAGGGGGTCGGGCGTATCGGCTGGTGAATCAGCACCCTCGACCGTGACAGCGGCGGGCACGGCAAGATCACCAGCGCCTCGGACCGTTGGCAGCGTGGCGGAGGTATTGAACTTGCGCATGGCCATCGCGCGGGAGGATAGCGCACCGCGTCACGCCCGACAACGCGCCCGAGGTCGACAGCGGCGGGCGCATCGGCTACCAAGCAGCCGCGCTTCCCGCGCGCTGTGACCGACCATGCCCGCGCCACCTCCAGGCCTGCCCACCCAGAAGACGACGCTCGCCGCGGCGATCTTCCTCGTGATGTTCGTGGTTTCCGCGACGGTGGCGCTGTGGACCGGCTACCTGCTGCTGCATGGCGAGGAAGCCGAACAAGTGTTCGCCGCGCTGCCTGCGCACTGCGATTGGGTCGTGCTGGCCGACCATCCGGACGAGGTGGCGCAGGCCTGGGATGCGGTCGCGGCGGCTCGACAACTGCCTGAAAGTGTGACGACTACCGCGCACGAGCAGGCCGCACTGTGGCGCGATCTGGCGGCGACTCCGGGCCTGGATCCCAAGCAAGCCTGGGCACTTTGCGGTCGCGCCGAGGGCAAGGTGGCAGCGCTGGCGGCGACCGGAGGGACGGCGACGCAGCCAGGACAGGTGTGGCTGGAGCGGCTGCAGCGCCATCAGTCGCCCGGGCCGCAAGCCGGTGCGTGGACTGAGGATCAGGGTCGCGCGGTGTTCACCGATCCGGCCGGGCGGGTGCTCGCGGCGGTGCAGCGCGACGGCGACCTGGTGCGGGCGGCGTGGGCCTCGCCGGGCCACGACGCCAACACCATGCTGACGGCGGTCATCGCTGAAGCGAAGCGCAACCCCTTGCAGAAGAACGAGATCGTCCGTGGGGCGTTCGAGCGCGTGGGCGGTGGTCAGTTGCACCTGTACGTGGCGCCGGAATTCGCCCGCACCGCGCTCAAGGACCTGAAACTGAGCGAGGAACTGCGCGCGGGCCTCGAACTGGCGACCTGGTTCGCGGTGGTGTTGCGCCACGACGAGGACGGCGTGCGGGCGCATGCGCAAGTGGGCACGGGGCCTCGCGGTGCGGTGTGGCTCAAGGAGCGCCTGGATCCAGCCGGGCCCGCCCTGGACGCCGCGCCGCTGCTGCCCGCCGACACGCAAGCGGCCGTCGTCGTGCGCGTCAACCCGAAACGCTTGCCGCTCACGGACTTGCCGGGCGTGGCGTGGCTCGACGACATGCTCAAGCAACAGCAGGGCATCGGCCTCGAGGCGTTGGGAGCGGTCTCGACCGGGCAGGCGATCTTCCTGCAACGCGGAGAAACGCAACAATGGTCCGCAGTTCTGCAGGTACGCGCTGGGCAGGGCGCGACCAACCTGGGCCAGGAGCCCAAGGCGCTCGAAGGCGACCAGATCCTGTGGTCGAGCGACCCGGCGGGTCTGCAGTCGCTGCGGTCGACGATCGCGGCCAAGCTGCCAGCCCTGGGTGGCCTGACCCGCGATCAGAAGCGCCTGCTGGCCGATACTCAGGGGGTGTTCCTGAAGAAGGGCGCGAGCTTGGGGCCACTGCGCGGGCCGCTGCAGATCGAGTGGCTGTGGTTGGATACCGGGCTGGTGGCCGAGGTTGCCGTGCCCCGTTGACCCCGATCCCCGGCTATCCGTAAACTGCCTCACACTCCCCACGAGGCCGCCGTGATTCCGCGCTATGCCCGCGCCGCCATGACCGCGCTCTGGACCGACGAGGCCCGCCTGCAGCGTTGGCTCGAGGTCGAGTGCGCCCACCTGCGCGCGTTGGAGAAGCTGGGCCAAGCCCCGGCGGGGACTGCGGAAACCGTGCTGCGAACCGCGCTGGTGACGCCCGAGCGAGTGGCCGAAATCGAGGCGACGGTCAAGCACGACGTCATCGCGTTTCTGACCGTGGTCGAAGAGTCGATCGGCGAACCGGCGCGCCTTCTGCACCGCGGCTTGACCTCATCGGACGTGCTGGACAGCGCACTTGCCTTGATCCTGCGCGATGCCGGGCACTTGCTGCGTGAAGGCCTGCTCGCCCTGGTCCAGGCCCTGGCGTTGCGCGCCGAGGAGCACCGCCACACCTTCTGCATCGGTCGCAGTCACGGCATGTACGCGGAACCCACCACGTTTGGGCTGGTCCTGGCCGGGCATCTGGCCGAATGCGTGCGCCATGTCGGCCGGCTGGACCGGGCGATCGCCGAGATCTCGGTCGGCACGCTGTCGGGTGCGGTCGGCACCTATGCGCAGACGCCGCCGGAAGCCGAAGAAATCGCTTTACTGCAGTTGGGCTTGCGCGCGGAGACGGTGCCGACCCAGGTGATTCCGCGCGACCGCCACGCAGTGTACTTCAGCACGCTGGGGCACATTTCCACGGCGATCGAGCGGCTTGCGATCAACGTGCGCCATCTGCAGCGCAGCGAAGTCGGCGAGGCGCAGGAGGCGTTCAGCTCAGGGCAAAAGGGCAGTTCCGCCATGCCCCACAAGAAGAATCCGATTCTTTCCGAGAATTTGTGCGGACTTGCGCGCGTCATGCGCGGCTACGCGAGCATGGCGCAGGAGGACGTGGCGCTGTGGCACGAACGCGACATCTCGCACTCCTCGGTCGAGCGCGTGATCGGTCCGGATGCCACCGTGACCCTGGATTTCATGCTGCACCGTGCGGCGGCCCTGGTGCGTGGCCTGGTGGTCTACCCTGAACGAATGCGCATGCATCTCGATGAAACGGCGGGTACTTTCTTCTCGGGCAATGTCCTGCTCGCCCTGGTCGACGCCGGGCTGCCCCGCCAGCAGGCGTATGGCCTCGTGCAGCGCGCGGCATTGGCCACCTCGGGGCCGTCCGCCAAGGCCGATCTGCGCCAACGGGTCGCGCAGGATCCGGAGATCGCTGCGCTTCTGGACGCCGAGGCGCTGGACCGCTGCTTCGATCTGCGCCACCACTTGCGCCACGCCGACCTGATCCTGGACCGCGCGCTGGCCGAAGCCCGCAATACCTTGTTGAATCCTTAGCTGTGTAGGAGGCGAACGTGGCCGCGGACATCCTCGAACCGTTCTACGAGGGCAAGGCCAAGGTGCTTTACGCGACCTCGGATCCCGATCTGATCGTGCACTATTTCAAGGACGACGCGACCGCCTTCAACCGCAAGAAGACCGGCACGATCGCGGGCAAGGGTGCGATCAACCTGAGGATTACCGCGAAGCTGTATCCGCTGCTCGAGGCGTGCGGCGTGCCGACCCACCTCGTGGCCGTGCTGGACGACCGCCGGTTGCTGACCCGGCGCGTGCAGATCGTCCCGCTCGAGGTGGTGGTGCGCAATCGCGTGGCCGGCAGTTTCGCGCGCCGCTACGGTCTGCAGGAGGGCGCCAACCTGCCGCGGCCGTTGGTGGAATTCTTCCTGAAGAAGGACGAGCTCGACGATCCGCTGATCACCGCCGAAGCCGCCGATGCGCTGGGCCTGAGCACCCTGGTCGAACTCTCCGAAATCACCGCGCATGCCTTGACCGTGAACGCGGTCCTGCGCGAGTTCTTTCTCGCCCGCGGTGTGGAACTCATCGACTTCAAGCTGGAATTCGGCCGCGATCGCGATGGGCTGTTGCGCCTGGCCGACGAGATCAGCCCGGACTCCTGCCGTTTTTGGGAAGTGGGCACCGGCCGCAAGCTCGACAAGGACCGATTCCGCCAGGATCTCGGAGGCATCGAAGAAGCCTACGCCGACATGCTGCGCAGGGTGGAGCAATGACCCAGACGCCCGAACACCTGCAAGCGCCCCTGCGCCGGACGTCGATCATGCTCTCGCCTTTCAATGCGATTCTCGACCATTGCGAGCCGTTCCTGATTGCCAACGCCGGCATCGCCGAGGATCTGAATCTCGCGCCGGGTGGTCTGCCGATCCCGCCGCAGAACATCTTCAACCCGCAGCACCGCCGCCACGCCGAGTTCCTGGCCATGCTGCAACTCGTCGATCGCCTGACGTTCGGTCCTTTCGGAATGGACATGCCGGGTTGGGTCTTCTACGACTGCGCGGTGATGCCGGGCGCGGTGTTCGGCCTGGCCATCCACTCGTCGCGCCTGGAGGATTGGGCCCGCGACGCGATGAAGGTGCCCGCGCACTACACGGGCCTGGTGCCGGTGTCGCAGTTCATCGCCATTCCCATGCTTTCGGGCTTCGCCGGGCGGACCTCGCTGCAACCGCCTGGAACCTGGCTGCTCTACACGCTCGAATCGCTGAACCAGGTGTCACCCGGCATCGCGCCCGCCGGCACGTTGAAGCTGACATTTGCTTTGGGTCTCCAGGTGTTCCCGATCGAAGCGCTGTACGGCATCAGCCAGTGGCGGTCGCCCAAGCTCGACACCTATGTGGACCTGAGCCCGCTGGAGCTGGTGACCGCGTGGACGCCCGCCCACTCGTTGCCGAGAACGCTTTCCTTTCGCATCCCTGCGCGCACGATGCGGGCCGACACGCTGCTGCTCTCGCCGCGGGTGCATCCGGACGCGCCAGTGCCCAACCGCCTGATCGATGCCGACGATCCCGTGGCGTTGCAGGCACTTCAGCGTGATCTCGAGGCGGGCCGGCGCGCCTGGATCGTCGGGCGGGCCATCGAGCACGGTCCGCACGTGCTGTTTCCATTGCACATGCAGCCGAACTGACCTGCTCCAGACCGACCGGGGATCCTCATGCCGTTGCCGTTTGCCGTGCAAAATCCAGAACTCCTGAACGAACTCGTACCGTACCTCGTCGCGACGCCGTTCAACCTGCCGCACCTGGACCAGCGACCGTTCGGCGTGACGGCGCCGGTCATCATCGATCCGCTGCGCATGGAAAGCGAAACGTTCCTGATGCTTCTGCACCGGCTGGACGGCCTGACGTTCGGGCCCGAGGGCATGCCGATGCCGCGCTGGGTGTTCTTCGACTGCTCGGAAATGCCCGGCGCCATCTATGGTCTGGCGCGTCGGGCCAGGGACCTGTGGCCGCGAGCACGGGAATTGTTCAAGCCTCCGGAGGGTTACGACGGTCTGGTGCCGGTCTCGATGTACGTCGCCATCCCGATGCACCGCCAAGGCATGTGGTTCGGCCACAACCTGTCGTCGCTGGCGCCGGTGCTCGAGCGCGAGGGCGTTACCGACCTCAACTTGCGCGGTTTGGGCAGCCTGACCAAGGGCCTGGCGCTGAAGGCTTTTGGCGTCAAGCAGTTCTGGGGCGCGACGCAATGGATGTCCAAGGCTTTACATATCCACGTGAAGTTCGGCCCGCTCGACCTGTCGACCGCCTACACGCCGGCGCACAGCGACCACGAGACGCTGACCTACGGCTTTCACGTCACCGACGAGAAACTGCGCGCTTCGATGGGCGATTCGTCCGTGCACCTGGATCGGCCGGCGCCGGACTTCTGGCTGGACGGCCGCGACGTCGCCGGCATGATCGCGCTGCAGGACCGCATCGAGGCCGGGGAACGCTTCGTCATTCCGCATGTGCCCAAACGGACTGGCGAATCCTCTGTGCAGGTGCCGATCGCCCAAGTGGGCTGAAACGCGTTCCGTCTGGCGGCTTGCACCTCGACCGACCGCGTCCTACTCTATTGGACCACGCGACGCCACGCTGGCTCGAATTCCTCTGGTCGGCTTGGCCTTTGCATCTTGCGTCATCGCGTTTTCCCATCGCTGCGCGCCTGGCGCGTTCGAGGTTCCTCATGGCAGGCAACAACGTCGTGACCATCACCGAGGCCAATTTCCAGAGCGAAGTCTTGGAGTCCAAGGTTCCGGTGCTGGTCGATTTCTGGGCTACGTGGTGCGGACCGTGCCGCGCGATCGCGCCCCTGGTCGAGCAACTCGGCACCGAATTCGCCGGCCGCGCCAAGATCGGCAAGGTCGACGTCGATGCGAACCAGCGTCTGGCCGGCCAGTTCGGCATCTCGTCGATTCCGACGCTGATGGTGTTCAAGGACGGCCGCGTGGTCGAACAGATCCTCGGCGCGCGTCCGAAGCCGGCCATGGCGGCGCTGCTCGACAAGCACATGTAATCTCGGGCATAGGCTCGACACGGGACGATACCCATGCAGACCAAGTACATCGGCTTCGGCCTGCTGGCGCTCCTGGCGCTGGCGACGCTGTGGTTCGTCATCGGCGGCTTGAGCCAGACCCCCAAGCAACTCTCTGACACCAAGACGCTTGCCGAGGGCGAGCTCAAGGACGACGAGGGCCCGGCGGCGGGGACGGCGCCCAAGGTCAAGCGCGAAGAGGCGCTCACGCTCGACAAGGACGGGCCCGACGGCGCCAACCTCGCGTTGCCAGGGGCATTGCCGACCTTGAAGAACGTCGCGACCGCCGGTTCAGCCGCGCCGACGCAACCGCACGGCCAGCTGGAACTCGAAGGTGACGTGCAGGAAGCCGACGCGGAGCGGGCCGTTGCCGCGGTGTTCCCCGCGATTCGAGACTGTTACGTCGAACTGCGCCAGCGTGCACCCCAGGCCCGTGGCCGGATGCTGATGAAGTTCGCGGTCAAGCCGGGCGCCGAAGCGGGGCAGGCGGCGCTGGGCGAGCTGTTCCTGAAGGAAACCCAGTTCACCGACCCGAAGTACCTGACCTGCGTGCGCACGGCCATCGACAACACCAAGTTCCCGGTCGCCAAGAGCCTGACGGGCGCCATCACGGTGCCGATGTTCCTGGCTCCCGAAGATGCCGGTGAAGCGGCGGTGCCGAAGTAGCCGAAGCGTCCGCGTTCACGGGTCGGTGCTGTCCGCACACGCCAGCTCGAAGCAACGCGCGTCATTCCCCAACAATCCACAGGTCTTGCAGTAGCACTGCTTGTGCGGCTCGCCCGGCACGACGATGCATTTGGTCGGGTTCTTGCCCTGGCACTTGCCGGCGTCGCAGGCGGGCTTGACTGGCGTGCACGTGCCGCACCAGCAGTCGGGCTCGCGATCGGGCATGGGCGTGCAACTGCACGAACTCGGCGGCTTGGCGTTGTTGAACACGCAATCGTCCTGGGCTTCGCATTCCTTGACGTCGAGCGGTCCGCAAATGAACTGGGGACATTTCTTCTTGTCGCCCGAGCACTTCTCGCCGCAGAAGCATTTCGGGTTGTTGTCCGCGCAGATGCTTTGGTCGCAGTGCGGCGCCTTGTCTTCCGCGCACTTGCTGCCGCAGTAGCACTGACCTGAGGTCGGGCACGTGGAGAGGAACGCGCACTCCGAGTCGAACTGCTTGGCCTGCGGGAGGATCGCGATGCCGATGCAGCTGACGTCGGGTCCTGCCTGACTGCCCGCGTCTACATCGGCGGCGCCCTTGCTGTCCACGGTGTCGGTGGCGTCGGTGGTGGCAACGGCGACGCCGTTGTATGGACCGCCCGCGCCTCCGCCGGCTCCGCAGCCAATCACGCCCAAGGTCAAGAACAGGGGGTACAGGACTGACGCGCGCATTTTGGAGGCCTCCCATCGACCGCGGCAGCCTACACGCGCGGGTGTGTCTTGCACAACGCCCCGCTCGCGCCGACACCCGCGGCCGAACCTGCGAAAGCTTGCGCGGTGAGCGCGGCTTCTGCACCATCGGCGTGGCCGTCGCGCCTCTTGACGGTGTGCGAGGTGTCACGATGAAAGTGCGCGTCGGGCTTGCGGCCCTCCTCTTGTTGGCCGCCTGCGGTTCCAGTTCCTCGCCGGCTATCGGCATCACGGCTGCCGGCGACGTGTCTGGTCAAGCGGACGGGCAAATCGGCGACGGCGCAACGGCCGACCTCGGCAGCGCTGCGGACACGGCGGCAAGCGATGGTCAAGTCGCGGATATCACCGGCAGTGATGTAGCTGGCATCGACGTGCAGACCCCGGACGTCCAGATTTCCGACGGCCTGACCAGCGACGGCTCGGTCGCCAAGTACAGCGCCTGCTCGAAGCTGCTCCTGTGCACGCAACTCTCCTGTTTTCCAGACTTTGCCGCGGGCTGCGAGAAGACCTGTACGGGCAGCGCCACGCCTGCCGCGGTCGTCCAGATCACGCCGGTGTTCACCTGCATCGAGCAACTGTGCCACAAGGGGCTGTGTGCGGGCGCCTCGGATCCGAAGTGCCTCGGCGAATGTGCGTATAAGCGCTGTGGTTACAAGATGATGGAGTGTGCTTCGGACGGGGCGAAGGGCGGCGCGGGTTGCGACACCGTGTTTGGCTGCATCGGCGGCTGCAAGGACGACATCAATTGCCAGGGCGCATGCTACGGCGCGATGAACACCAATGGCCAGGCCGAGTTCGACGCGCTGATGAGTTGCGCCAGCGCCGACGGCGGCTCCGACATCTACAAGGCTTGCCCCGGCCAGGCGCTGAAGTGCGCCGCGGGTGGCAAAACCGGAACCGCCGGTTGCATGGACACCCTGAGTTGCTTCGAAGCCTGCCCGAAGAACGACACCAGCAACTGCGGCGGCGCTTGTTTCGGCAAGGCCACTGCCGAGGCACAAAAGCAGGTCATCATCACTTCCAAGTGCTTCGACGGCAACGCGGATCCCTCGTGCGCGGGCGCCCTGGCCACCTGCATCGACCCCAAGGGCAGCAAGACCTGCGTGGACACGTTCGCTTGCCTCGACAAGTGCGGGAAGGGCAATGATCCGTGCAATCTTCTTTGCTTCCAGGCCGCTTCCAAGCCGGAGCTGCAGAAGTTCCTCGCGCTGCTCCAGTGCAGCGACGCCGCCTGCAAGCCCAAGTGCGCGGGCGACAAGGGCTGCGAGGGCGTCTGCTCCAAGCAGGCTTGCCCCACGCAATGGAACGCGTGCTTGGGCGGCTAGTTCCGCTAAGGCTTCGGGCCCGGCGGCGGCGCAATCTGCTCGGCCGGGCAGTCCTCGGTCGACTGGCACGCCGCCAGCGGGAAGACCTTGCCTCCGCTCGCCAGGTAGAAACCGATGGCGTGCCGGAGCAGCGACCCCTGGTCGAAGTACTTGCGCGTCTTGGGATCGCACGCCCCCGGGGTCTTGTCCGCCGCCTTGCAGCGCTTCACCTGGTGGTCGGTGTGCACGCCGGGACTGTCCAGATCGTGCTTGCCGTCAGGGACCACCAGCGGGAAGAAGGCACCTGACAGGCCACCGCGCCCGTCGTCCTGGATCAGGCGCTCGTGCAGGCCCTTGCGCAACCGAGGCACAGCGTAGCCGTCCTTGCCCAGTGGATACGGCGCCTGGGTCAGCCAGTCCGTCCCCGCGCTCAGCATCGCGGATCCCGACAGATCTTCCGGATCTGCGAGCACCTGGCTGCCATCCGGCGCCACGTACCGACCCAGGGTGTTGACGCCTTCGATCACGTGCGCGTCGATCAGCACCTGGTTGGCCGTACGTCCGCCCCACTCCGGCACTTTCTGTGTCCAGTCGATGAAGCCCGCCGCCCGACCGATCGCCGCGCCTGTCGAGACCGGCACCGCCATGTCGCCCACGGTCGACAGCACGATCGTGTGTGGTTTCAGCACGTCGCCATTCGCGTACTGCCGCCCTGACCCGTACGAGCTTGCGAACACCGCGGGATCGCTGGGATCCAACACGAGCTGGGCGATGCCCATGAACCTGCGCAGTTCCGGGCGACTGCGGTGCAGGCCCAGGCCCTCGGCCAGCGGCGACAGCGGCTGCCCCTTGGCAAAGTCGAGATGCGCGGACTGGAAGTGGTACTTCACGTCGGTTTCGAACTGGTCCACGATCCCAAGCACTTGCGCGCCGGCCTTGACTGTGCAGGCCTTGCCCTTGAAGTCGTCGCGCAAGCCGGTCACGAAGCCATCGCCGCGGTAGAAAGTCAGGCGGTGGCGCTGCGGCTTCACGGCATTGACGTCCGAGGCCACGCCGACGCGAAACCGCAGGTCCGGCTTGACCTTGGCGCAATCGTACTCGCCGTTGTCCAGGTTCTGCACGAGCACGCTGTCGCCCGGTTTCACGCTGGGCGCGTGGGCAATCTTGATGGATTCCGTGTGGTTCAGACGCGAAACCACGGCGCGAATGGCGATCTTGCCGTCAGGTTCCGGCTCGCCGACGTACAAAGGCCCCATGATCCTGAGCAGGACCGCCTCGCGCACGCCGCCCTGTTCGCTGCGGATGCCGACGTCGCCCAGCCCGCCGCCCGCGCACATCGGCACGAATGCGCTGATCTGCGGCTCGCAACCTGCCATGATCGCGGACATGATCCCGCCCAGGGAACTGCCGGTCATGCCGAACGGGGCCTCGGATCCGCCTATGTCCACCTGGCCGTCGCCGTCGAAGTCGCCCGCGAGGTCGTCTGCCTTGCCGTTGCCATTGGTGTCCATCGGCCACGTACGCTTGCCATCGAACGCGCGCATGATCCGCACCAACTGCATGTAATCCAAAGCTGTCTGCCGCAGCACGTCGCGGGTGTGAAAGGTGTAGGCGGTCCAAAAGTCGGCGCCAGAGTCGGGGTCGCCGTTCAGATCCTGGTCCCACGCGCGGGTCTCGGCCAACGCGTCGAACATTCCGCCCACGCCGATGCCCGCCGCCAACTCGCCGTAATCCTCCTTGAACTTGGCCAGGTCCTTGGGCCCCAACGGCAGTCCGTGGCTCACGTTGTCGATCGACAGGGTCGCCAGGCCGTGCTGGGCCATCGACCCGCCGAAGAACGCCGCGTCGATGCGCGAGGACATGTAACCGTGGCCGACGATGGCGACGCCCGCGGGCTTGCCGTCCTTGCGCGCGCTGACTTCCTTGCGCGGCACGGTCAGCCAGAAGGTCACGAGTTCGCTGTCGGCTTGGGCGGGCTTCCGATCCAGGTCCGGTGGCCAGGTCATCTCGTTGTAGGACAAGGTGTTGCCCTCGGCGTCTTGGCGGCGGAACAGGCGCGGCGAGCGGTAGGTGCCGAACACGTGGTAGTCGACGTACTTCTGCTGTTCGAACAGGCGGTTGGACTCCTCGCTGTCGGCCGCGAAGTTGAAGAACGTACCGTTCAACTGGTTGAGCAGCAGTGTGAACGTGGCGCCCGGCAGCACGTACATCGCCGGCACGGTCTCGCTCGTCTGCATGCGCACCAAGTTTGCGATTTCAGGCGGAAAGTCACTGGTCAAGTGCTTCTGCGCGCCGAAACCGTACAGACCGTCGCGCACCGCGGTCATGTCCGTCGACATCGACCCGGTGGTGAAGGTCCAGGTAAATGCGACGTCGTCCAGCCCCAAGCCGCCCAGCACCGCCGGCTTGCTGTTCAGCACGGACACGAGGGGTTGCAGATCCGCGGTTTGCGCGCCGTGGTTCACGGTAGGGTAGGGCGATCCCACCGGCTTGCCCTTGGCGTCCTTCAGCCGGCGCGTTACCACCACCGCGTAGGTCGTCCGCTCGCGCAGGGGCACCAAAGGTCGCATGATCAGCGTGTGGGTCTCGCGTTCATAGAAGCCCATCAGCGCGTCGGCCCGCCCGGCCAGATCGGCTGCGGTGGGCGTCTTGCCCGGCAGGTAGTTCGGCGCATCCAGCACGCCATCCAAGTCCGTGTCCTCGCCCGCGTCCAACTTGCCGTTGTGGTTGACGTCCTCGTCGATCTCTTCGAATTCGACGCTGACCATGTCGCCGCGCGCGTCACTGGCGGAATGCCCGAACAGGTTGCGATCCTTCAATACTTTTGGGAAATTGCCAGCGCCCACGTCCAGGATGGCCGGCTGACCGAACCGAGGCGACGCGCGATCGATATCGATCACGTACACCACGTCGTTGGCAGTCGCGAAGTCGTCGCCCACGTGCGCGGCCTGGATGCCGGCGACGTCCAAGGGCCCGGTGAACGGCACGCTGATCGGCATGTACACGCCCCAACCGTCCAGCTGATCGATCTTTTCGCGCGTCAGCCGTTCGAACGAGGTCGGCGCAATCATCGAGGCATTCAGGCGACGGTGCGTGGCGCTGTCCGGATCCCAGCGCGTGGCGATGTCGTTGGGCAGCGGGATTTCCGGCAGGGGGCGGTGCAGGAAGTCGAGCTTGACCGTCACGTCAGCAGGTTTCGAGACGGCGATGCCGCGCGCAACGTCCTGGCAGGCCACCAGCAGCCCGGCCGTGGCGAGAGCCCAAAGCCCTGGCGTGATCACACCGAGATTCAAGAGCTTGCGGACAGTCATGCGGCGCTCCATGAGGATGGTCATCGGCGCGACTCCAGGGCAGCGCATGCGAAAGGAATCAGCGGGTAGCGCGCGTGCACGTCAGTTCCCCTTGCGCCGACGGGAGGGGGTGCGTAAACTTCGCCGCCCTTCGGGGCACGCGGAAGGCCTTTCCCTATCCGCATCTACCATCCCGCGGCGTGCGTGCCAATGCCTTTCCGAGGCGCAGAGGCAGGCCAGCGCTCGGCACCGACGACCTGGAAATAGGAGCGAACATGAACTGGCGTACCCCGAGCCTGAATGCTCTTGGCACCATCGTAACGTGCTTGCTGTCGGTGGCGTGCGGCGCCGTAGGTGGCGGCGGCGGTGTTGGTGTGCAAATGGTCGGCGGCGCGGTGGGCGCGGTCTGCAACCCGCAGTACCACGGCGAAGGCTGCCACTACGATCTGGCGACCAAGGTCTACCAGCAGGTCACCTGCGCCGCGGACCAGAAATGGGCCCTGAAGAGCCCGTGTCCCGGCACCCAGCTGTGTAAGGAAACCAATGATCCCGCGGCGGCCGGCAAGAAGATCGCGGAATGCTACGACGCGCCGGTCTACACGGCGGCGGACACGACTGGCAGCGGCGATACCACCACGGCTGGCGGCGACACGACCACGACCGGTGGCGACGTGGCAAAGCCCACGGTCAGCGCGCAACTCGCCTGCTGGAAGACCAAGTGCTCGACGGAATACAACCTGTGCAAGGGCGATTCCATGTGCGGCGGCGTGCTGACGTGCGTCGAGAAGTGCAGCGACGACAACTGCGCCAAGGCCTGCGCCGCCAGCGCCTCGAGCAACGATAAGCTCGTCGGGGTCGCCATGTGCGGCTACAGCGCCGGCTGCAGCGGTGAGACGCCGCCCAAGTGCGGTGACGGCAAGTGCGACGCCACCGAGAGCAATAGCTCGTGCCCGGCGGACTGCAAGACCACGACCGGCCCGGTGTGCGGCAACAACATGTGCGAAAGTGGCGAAACCACGGCCAGTTGCGCCAAAGACTGCCCCAGCACCACCACGCCGAAATGCGGCGACCTGAAGTGCCAGTCGCCCGAGAACATCGAGATGTGCCCGACGGACTGCGATCCGGCCAACACCGCGATCATCTCTTGCCTGCAGTCGAGCTGTGGCCCGCAGTTGTATGCTTGCACCGCCAACATGGACTGCGTGAAGTTCCTCGGTTGCGCCGCGGCCTGCAAGGGCAATTCGAGCTGCCAGTCGTCCTGCATGACCACGACGCCCCCGAGCGCGCAAGGCCTGGTCGGCGCGGTCGGCCAGTGCGCTTCGTCCAACAACTGCCTGGGTACGACCACGACCAAGTGCGGCAACGGCACCTGCGACTCCGGCGAAACGACCAGTTGCCCGAAGGACTGCCCGACGTCCAAGTGCGGCAACGGCGTTTGCGACTCGGGCGAGACGACCAGCTGCCCGAAGGACTGCCCGACCTCGACCGGCAAGTGCGGCGACATGCAGTGCACGGGCTCTGAGAGCGACACCTGCCCGATGGACTGCAACACCGACTATGCGATGTCGTTTTCCTGCATCGCCGAAGTCTGTGGTTCGGCGTGGTCGAAGTGCGCGTCGGACACCAAGTGTGTGGGCTTCTTCAACTGTTCGGTGAACTGCAACTGCAACCAGGGCTGCATCCAGTCCTGCAGCGATACCTACAATGGCCCGACGTTGCCGGGTCTCATCGCGCTGAGCCAGTGCAGCGGCGCGGCTTCGTGCGAGAACCCATGCGGGAGTTCGACTCCGGTGTGCGGCAACGGCACCTGCGAGTCCGGCGAGACGGCTTCCGGCTGCCCGCAGGACTGTGGCAGCAAGCCGGCCTGCGGCAATGGCAAGTGCGAGACCGGCGAGGCGAGCACCTGTCCGTCGGACTGCCCGACCGCCGGCAAGGCTGGCTGCGTGAAGTCGGCGACGGGCGGCAAGGGCTGCGGCGGCTGCGCGTGCGAGAACGCTGTGTGCAAGACGGGTTGCTCGGGCGTGCCGGCCGATGACTACTGCTGCGCGACGGCCTGGGACGACCAGTGCGCCTCGGAATGCGCCAAGTGCTCGCCGAGCTACTGCCCGGCGCCGTAAGTCAGGACTGAGACGAAGCGCCGCGGCCCTCGCAACCTTTGGTGGTTGCGAGGGCCGCGGTCGTTTGGGGCGCGTGGTGCGCGGGGGCGGGTACGGGGACGGGTTCGGGTACAGGCTCGGGGTCGGGGTCGGGTTCGGGCACGGGCTCGGGGTCGGGTTCGGGTTCGGGCGTGAGCCTAACTCCAGCAATAGTTTCGGCCCATTCCTCCGGCTCCGGCTCCGGCCCCGGCTCCGGTTCCGGTTCAGGCTCCGGTTCCGGTTCCGGTTTCGGCTCCGGCTCAGGGCAGGTCTGACGCTCCTTCGTCGCTCTATGACCTGCCCGTTTTCGAGGAATCGAAGCTATCCGCTTCTCGCCCCTCGAAAACGGCTCCGGTTTCGGCTCCGGTTCCGCCCCGCCAAAAACGCCGAGGCCCGCGACCACCAAAGCAATCGCGGGCCCCGAAGTTCTCTAGTTTCGCAGACTACTCCGCGGAGTCGGGCCGGCGCTCGCGGCGCTCACGGCGCTCGTTGGCCGCATCGCTGCGCTCGCCGCGCGGGGCATCGCCGCCACCCTCGGGAGGACGCGGGCCACGGTCGCCGCCGCCGCCACCGCCGCCGCCACCGAAGTCACGGCGCGGGCCACGGTCGCCGCCGCCACCGCCGTCACGACGCGGGCCGCGGTCACGGCCGCCATCGCCTTCCGGGCGCATCGGCCGCGGCGGCAGGCCCATCGCCTCGCGCTTGGACAAGCGAATCTTGCCCATGCGGTCGACGTTGACCACGCGGACCTTCATCTCGTCGCCGAGCTTGACCACGTCCGCCACGTTGTTGATGCGCTCGTCCGAAAGCTCGCTGACGTGCACGAGGCCTTCGGTGCCCGGCATGATGCGCACGAACGCACCGAACTCGGCCACGCGGGTGACTACGCCATCGTAATCCTTGCCGACTTCGGCTTCGGACGTGTAGGCGCGCACCATGGCGATGGCCTTGTCGGCGATGTCGGTGTCCAGGGCCGCGACCTTGACCGAGCCGTCTTCCTCGATGTCGATGATGGCGCCGGTCGCAGCCACGATGGCCTTGATGTTCTTGCCGCCGGGACCGATGAGGTCCTTGATCTTCTCGGGATTGATGAGGATCGTGAAGATCCGCGGCGCGTACGGCGACAGGTCCGCCCGCTCGCGCGGCAGGGCCTTGTTCATCTCGCCCAGGATGTGCAGCCGACCTTCCTTGGCCTGGCCCAGCGCCTGCTCGAGGATCGCCCGGCTCAAACCGTCGATCTTGATGTCCATCTGCAGCGCCGAGATGCCGTCCGCGTTGCCCACGACCTTGAAGTCCATGTCGCCGAACGCATCTTCGTCACCGAGGATGTCCGACAGGATGCCGTAGTCGTCGCCTTCCTTGACCAGACCCATGGCGATGCCCGCGACCGGACCGCTGATCGGCACGCCGGCGTCCATCAGCGCGAGGCTGGTGCCGCAGACACTCGCCATCGACGAACTGCCATTAGACTCGAGCACTTCCGAGACCGAACGCAGAACGTAGGGGAACATCTCGTAGGTGGGCAGGGCGGGCGCGATGCCGCGTTGGGCCAGCGCGCCGTGACCAATCTCGCGCCGGCCGGGACCGCGCAGGGGCTTGACCTCGCCGGTCGAGAACGGAGGGAAGTTGTAGTGCATCAGGAACTTGCGGTTGTCCATGCCGAGCAGGGTCTCGACGCGCTGCTCGTCGTGCAGGGTGCCCAGCGTGACGGCGACCAGGGCCTGCGTCTCACCGCGCGTGAACAGCGCCGAACCGTGCGAGCGCTTGAGCACACCGGCTTCGATCGTGATCTGGCGCACCTGGTTGAGCTTGCGGCCATCGAGACGGACGCGATCCTCGACGATCATCTTGCGGCAGATTTCGCTCTTGAACTCGCCGACCACTTCCTTGATCTCGGCGTCGCGACCCGGGAACTTCTCGGCCAGCGCCTTGACCGACTCGGACTTCAGCTTGGACACGGCGGCGTAACGCTCGTGCTTGACCGGGATGACGACCGCGGCCTTCATCTTGTCGAACGCGAACTCACGGCACGCGGCCACGAGCTCTTCGTCCACCGGCGCGGGGACGAAAACGTACTTGGTCTTGCCCACTTCGGCGGCGAGCTGCTGGATGGCGGCAATCACCGGCTTGAGGTTGTCGTCCGCGAACAGCAGCGCGTCGATCATGATCTGCTCGGACACGAACTGCGCGCCCGCTTCGACCATCACGATGCCGTTGGGGCCCGAGACCACGAACAGGTCCAGCTGGCTGGCCTTGCGCTCGTCATTCAACGGGTTGCAGATGTACTTGCCGTCGATGAAGCCGACGCGGCAGGCGGCGATCGGGCCGCTCCACGGGATGTCCGAGATGGCCAACGCCGCCGAGCAGCCGTTGAGCGCCAACACCGCGTTGTCGTGGACCTTGTCGAAGGACATGACCTGCGCCATGACCTGCGTCTCGGCCATGAAGCCTTCGGGGAACAGCGGGCGGCACGGGCGGTCGATGAGGCGCGAGTTGAGGACCTCGTGCTCGGCCTGGCGCGCTTCACGGCGGAAGTAGCTGCCCGGGATGCGACCGGCGGCGTAGAACTTCTCGAAGTAGTCGCAGGACAAGGGGAAGAACGGCGCGCCCGGCTTGTTCGTCAGCGTCGACGTCGCCGTGCACAGGAGCGACGTTTCGCCCATGGTGATGAAGATCGAACCGTTGGCCTGCTTGGCCATCTTCCCGGTATCGAGGGTGAATTGCTTGTCGCCGATAGCGACGGTCTTGATGACATGAGCCATGTAGGGAACTCCGCGCGGTACCGTGGCCGTTGGAACGGTCTTGAAGTGGCCCGCTGTGCTTGGTGCAGCCCTTGCTGCGTGTTGTGCTTTGCTTCAGGAAATGGTGTTGCCGTGTGGACCGCGTCGCCATTGCAGCCGAGCTGAACAGGGCGAGGGCAAGGCGATCGCGGGGCTGTCACGGCAGCGATGAAGTCGACGAATCCAACGTCGGGCGTCGGAACGGTCGGATCCGGAGCTGAGGCGCGCCGCGATTCCCCAGCGGCTGACGGATCGGGCCCTGTGCGAGCACGACGGCTTACCTTCACCGCCGACTCGGCTTGCACCAAGATGGCAAGCTCGGGGCGAAGACCAGCCGTCGAGACTACTTGCGCAGGCTGAAAGTCGCGAGGATCTTGCGGTAGCGCTCCGGCTCGGTGCGCGCCACGTAGTCGAGCAGGCCGCGGCGCTGGCTGACCATGCGCAACAGGCCGCGACGGCTGTGATGATCCTTGGTGTGGACCTTGAAGTGCTCGGTCAGATACGTGATTCGCTCGGTGAGCAGACCGATCTGGACTTCGGGCGAACCCGTGTCGCCTTCGTGCTTCTGGTGAGCCTGAACGATGGCTGCCTTCTGGAACGTGAGAAGCGGCATTGCTGCGGATTCCTTGGTGCCCTGCTAGGGGCCTCTGTATCGGTCATCGCGACGGAAGGCGGTAGGACGCTTGAATACCGCCGAGTGGATGTCCATCCTCTGGGCGCGGGAGCGTACCGCGGCAAGGGGGCTCATGTCAACGTGCAAGCGACTCGTTCACGCGTCATCCAGGGGCGCCGCCGACGAGATGTGGGCAAAGCCGCGCTCTACCCGCAAGTTCCCAGCTTCCACGGCCGCGATGCAAACCGGCGTTTCGCCGTCGGCTTCGAGCACGAGGACGAACTCGGGTTCGGGGTCGGGGTCGGAATCGGGTTCGGGTGCGGGTTCGGGTTCGGGTTCGGGTTCGGGCCTAGGTTGCGGCACTGCAGAACTTCCCGGCATGACCGGGGTTTTGCCCTGCCGCAGTTCCAAGGCCGTCGCCGCGTCCACAGCCACGAACGGCAGCAGCCGTTTCAGCGCCGGCACGACGGCAACCACACACTGCCGTCGCTGGTCCGGCTCCAAGGCCAGCAACGCCTCGATCGTCAACGCTTCCTCTACGTCGAAGCCGCCCCCGTGCACGCGCCGCAGCGTCTCGACATGGGCCGCGGTCGCCATCGCCTCGCCCAGATCGCGCGCCAGCGAGCGGATGTAGAACCCGGCGCCGCACGTCACCCGCAACCGCACGACAGGCGTTTGCACCGACAGCACGCGGACTTCACCGAGCCAGACCGCGCGCGCCGGCCGGTCGACGATCTCGCCACGCCGCACCCGCACGTAATCTCGCACGCCGTCTTGCAAAAGCGCGCTCACCTGCGGCGGTACCTGGTCGATTTCGCCGGGCGTGTCCAGGTCGCGACCGATCAGCCGCACCAGCGCCGCTTGCACCGTAGCCTGAGTCAGTTCCGGCACGGCTGCGGTCCGAATCGTCTCGCCCGCGGCATCGTCCGTGCTCGTCGCGGTGCCAAAGCGCACCTCGGTTTCATACGTCTTCGGGCAATCCTGCAGCCAGCGCACGGCCTTGCCTGCCTCGCCGAACGCGATCAGCAGCAGCCCCGATGCGTCCGGATCCAGCGTGCCGGCATGCCCGCAACGCCGCTCGCCCAGCAAGTGCCCGACCTTGTTCACGACATCGCGCGAAGTCCAGCCCAGCGGCTTGTCGATGCACAGCACACCGTGCACTTGGGCCGGACGACGCTGCGCCATGCTACTGATCGTCTTGGGTAGGGGCTTCCGCTGTCGCCGCTTGCAGTTCGGCCACGTCCGCGGCAGCGATCTCGGCTGCGGCGGCCTCTGGGGGCACCGGCCGGCGCGCTTCCTCTTCCTTCAGGATTTCCGCGACCCGGTGCGCGCGCATGGCGTCCCGGTCGAAGCCGAACACCACCGTCGGCCGCTTGCGCAACTGCAGCGACTCGACCAGCGTGCGACCGACGTAGCTGGCCGATTGGTCCAGCACGTCCTGCACTTCCTTCGGGGCCTCGGTACCGTCCAGCATCACGTACTGCACGCGCAGATGCCCGAGATCAGGCGACAACCGCACGTGCACCACCTTGACGCGGCGGGCGTGCGGACTGCGGACCTCGTACGAAAGCAACCGTTCGACCTCGTCGGCCATCAGGTGCTCGAGTCGGTCGGCGCGCGTGAACGTGGGCTGTCGTCGCATGATCAGAACTCGCCGCAAAGGCTAGGGAACACCGCTCAGGCGGGAGAGGCTGCCGGGCGCGATCCGCCCTGACCTTCGGGCTTGAGCTTGCGGGCGATCTTCTTGAGCTCGAAGCATTCCAAGCGGTCGCCGACGATGAGCTTGTTGAAGCCCTGCAGGCCGATGCCGCACTCGTAGCCGATGGTGACTTCCTTGACGTCGTCCTTGAACCGCTTGAGCGAGGCGATTTCGCCTTCCCAGACCTGGTCCTTGCCGCGGAACAAGCGCATGCGCGCCGATCGCACGATGGAGCCGTCGAGCACGCTGCAGCCAGCGATGGTGCCCAGCTTGGGAACGCTGAACAATTCGCGCACTTCGGCGTGACCGAGGATGTGCTCCTCGATGATCGGCGTGAGCATGCCCTCGAGCAGGTTGGTCACTTCGTCGATAGCGTCGTAGATCACCGAGTACTGCTTGATCGGCACGTTCAGGTCGTCGGCCAGGCGCTTGCCCTTGGCTTCGGGCTTGACGTTGAACGCGATGATCACGGCCTTGGAAGCCGACGCCAGGTGGATGTCGCTCTCCGTCACACCGCCGACCGCCGCATGCAGCACCCGTACCTTGACTTCTTCGTGCTCGATCTTGGACAGGGCCTGCTTGAGCGCTTCGGCCGAACCGTGCACGTCCGCCTTGATGATCAGGTTCAGCTCGCGCTGCAACTCCTGACCGGCACCCGCGAACATGTCCTCGAGCGTGCGCTTGGAGGTCTTGAGCAGTTCCTTCTCGCGCTGCTTCTCGGTGCGGTGCTCGACGATGGCCTTGGCCTTCTTCTCGTCCGCCACCACGTAGAACTCGTCGCCCGCGTTGGTGACCGTATCGAAACCGATGACTTCCACCGGCGTCGACGGACCGGCGAGCTCGATCGGCCGACCCGCGTCGTCCTGCATCGCGCGCACCTTGGCGTACTGGGCGCCGGACACGACGAACTGACCCTTCTTGAGCGTACCGGTCTGCACCAGCAGCGTCGCGACCGGACCACGACCGCGTTCGAGCCGCGACTCGATGACCAGGCCACGGCCATCGGCATCCGGATCCGCTTTCAGATCGAGCACTTCGGACTGCAGGACCAGCATCTCGAGCAGCTTGTCGATGCCCTTGCCAGTCTTGGCCGAAACCTCGCAGAAGATCGCGTCGCCGCCCCACTCCTCGGCCATCACGCCTTGCTCGGCCAGTTCGCGGCGCACCTTCTCGATGTCCGCGCCCGGCTTGTCGATCTTGTTGACCGCCACGATGATCGGCACCTTGGCCGCCTTGCCGTGGTTGATCGCTTCGATGGTCTGCGGCATCACGCCGTCGTCCGCCGCGACCACCAGCACGATGACGTCGGTCGCTTTGGCACCACGGGCACGCATGGCCGTGAACGCTTCGTGGCCGGGCGTGTCGAGGAACACGACCTTGCCCTTGCCCTCGACTTCGGCCGTGTAGGCACCGATGTGCTGCGTGATTCCGCCTGCTTCCCGCGACGCCGTGTGGGTCTTGCGGATGGCGTCGAGCAAGCTCGTCTTGCCGTGGTCGACGTGGCCCATGACCGTGACGACGGGCGGACGCTGCTGCTCGTTGGCCGGACGCTTCTCGTCGGGCTTTTGCAGGTACGACTCCAGATCGAAGCCGACGTTTTCGACCGTATAGCCGAACTCCTGCGCGATCAGTTCGGCGGTCTCGAGGTCCAGCGGGTGGTTGACCGTGGCCATGATGCCCAGGTCGAACAACTTGCGGATGACCTCGTTGCCTTTGACTGCCATCTGGTGCGCCAGGTTGGCCACAGTGATGGTGTCTTCGATCTTGAGGTTGCGCTTCTGCTGCGACATCGCCGCCGAGGGCACAGCCGTCATCTTCGCGGCCTTGCCACGCTTCTTGCCGCGCGCCCGACCGCCGTCGGCCGTGGCGCTGGAATCGCGCCGACGATCGTAGATCACCTTGCGCCCGCGTCCGCCGCGATCATCGACCGGAGCGCCGCGCTCACCTGGACGCCCCGGTCCACCGCGATCGGCTGCCGATTCCGCACCGGCCGGAGCCACGGGGGCTACGGGCGCGCGCGGTGCCGGCTCTTCCACCACCGGCTTCACCACCGGCTTGGGAATGTTGACGAGGTAGTCCGGCATCTTCATCCGGTTCAACCTAGGCACCTTGCTCGGACCGCCAGCGTCGCGCTGGATCGCGGCACCAATCTCGTTCAGCGCAATCTCTGGCGCCCGCTCCTGACCGCGAACGGCCACAGCGGGGGTCGGATCGCTCGCACGCGCCGGCTGTTCCACCGGCACGAACGCGGCGCGCGCTTCGAGGGCGGCCGCAGCTTCAGCCCGGGCCGCCATGTCGGCGGTTTCCTTATTGGCAATACGGACTTCTTCGGCCGAGGCCGCAGCGCGCGGCTGGAGCTCGGGCGGCGTCGGCACGTCCTCCATCTTCACGCGGCGGATGCGCGGGCGGTTGTCCACGAAATTCGCGGCATTCGTCGCGGGCGCAAACGGAGCCGCGGGCTCGGGCGTCGGCAGGGGCGCGGCCGGAGCCACGACCTTGACGGGCTCGGGCACAGGGGCCGGCGTCGGTTCCACCGGCTCAGGGGCACGCTCGACCGCGATGTGCTCGGCGGCTGGCGTCGGTTCGGGCGCCTGAACGGCCACGGCAACCGCGACTGGGGCGGGGGCTGGCACAGCAACCGGCTGCACTGGAGCCGGAGCTTCGCGGTGGGGCTCGGGTGCACCCTCTTCAGCGGCGTGCGAACGGCGACGCACGACGGTCCGACCTGCGTCGACCGGAGTCGCTGCTGGCTTGGCCACCGTTGCGGGCTGGCTCTGGACCGGACCTCGCCCGTAAAGGCGACGGATCCGATCGGCCTGGGCCTGATCGAGGCGCTCGAAGATCGTCTTGACGGTGACCCCGGCAGCCAGGGCCTTGGCCATCAAGTCACGATCTGACACGTTCAATTCCCGTGCGAGGTCACGGAATGCAATCTGCGTCGACACGGCCAAGGTTCGCCCTCTTGCGTGGACCAGCCACGCCCATCTACCTGCCAGCCCGCTCCGCATTGACGCGGTCGGCCAGCTGCTGCCAAGCGTCCAGTCGGGCATCGCCCGTCACAGGGACGCGACGTCTGCGCAATCCGTCTTGGCGTGCCTCGATCCGTTGCGCAACCAGAAGGGCTGCCTCGTCGAGTACTCGCGCCACGGCATCGCCGACGCCTGGGTGTCCTTCAGCGCGGACCTTGCGTCCGTCGCTTCGTTTCTTGCCGGCGCCAGCCTCTCGGCCCTCGCCAGTCCTTTCTCCGCCCGCACTTCCACTCGAGCCCGCCGGTTGTCGACTGGCCGCAGCCTGTTTCGCAGCCCGGGACCTGGCTTCCGCGCCCTTCGCACGCAGCGCTCTTTCGAGGCACTTCGCGTTCGGACAAGCGGACCAGCCCTTGCCTGTGTGGCGGTCCGAAAGCGCACCTTCAGCCACATCGGCGGCGATGACAAGCCGGCTCTTGTCGATCGCTTCCACGGCGCATCTTACGCGAGGCCGCCGCGCGGGCGTCCCAGCCAACCGGACCACGTGAAAGGCTTCATCCCGCCACGTCAGACCCAGCAGCGCCGTGATCGGCCACCGCTTCCGGCAACCGACACAGCTTCGAATCGGCATCACGCCGGGGGCACGCCCAGCCCATCCTGCGACGGCTCGGCATCAGTTGTCCCTTCCGCGGCGGCGACTTCGCCTTCCACTGTCGTGTCGCCCGTAACAGTTTCACTTGAAACTTCAATGGCTTCGTTCGGTCCTGCCTCTTCGGGCGGCTGCGACGCGGCGAGCGCTGCGGCGGCCTGGGCCTGCTGGGCGGCGATCTGCGCCTGTTCCTTGGCCACGCGCTGATCCTCGTCGCGACGCTTCTTCACTTCGAAGGCGATTTGCTGGATGTGCATCGCCATCTCTTCGGAGATGCCCGGGATCGCGGCCAGATCGTCGGAGTGCGCGTTCAGCAAGTTGTCAGGGCTGTGGTAGCCCAGCTTGAACAGGTAGCCGATCAGCGACTCGTCCAGGCCCGGCACGACGAGCAAAGCCTCGCCGAGCATCTTCTTCATGTCCTCGATCTTGCCTTCGCTCTGGATCTCGATCTTCCAACCCACCAGCTTCGAAGCAAGCCGAACGTTCTGACCCCGGCGACCGATGGCCAGCGAGAGCTGATCGTCGGGCACGATGAGCTCGATCGTCTGGTTGTCCTCGTCGATCAGCACGCGGCTGACTTCGGCGGGCTGGATGGCGTTGCACACGAACTTGGCGATGTCCGGGCTCCACGGCACGATGTCGATCTTCTCGCCGCGCAGTTCCTGCACCACCGCCTGGACGCGCGAACCCTTCATGCCCACGCATGCGCCCACGGGATCCACATCGGAATCCTTCGACGCTACCGCGATCTTGGTCCGCTCGCCCGGTTCACGCGCGATCGCCATGATCTTGACGATGCCTTCGTAGATTTCCGGCACTTCCAGCTCGAACAACTTCTCGACCAGCTTGGCGTCGGTCCGGCTCAGCACGATCTGGGGCCCGCGCGCATCACGGCGGATTTCCTTGACGTACGCTTGCACGCGGTCGCCGGCGCGATAGCTCTCGCGAAACATCTGCTCGCGAACGGGCAGCACGGCTTCGGCGCGGCCCAGGTCGACGATCACGTTGCCGCGCTCGAACCGACGGGTGATGCCGGTGACCAGTTCGCCCTTGCGATCCTTGTACTCGTTGAACACCACGTCGCGCTCGGCGTCGCGAACCCGCTGCATGATCACCTGCTTGGCGGTCATGGCGGCGATACGGCCGAACTGCTGGCGAGCGGTCTTGATGCCCAGGATGTCGCCGTACTTGCGATCCTCTTCTTCAGCGGCGAGGCGATCCTTGTCGAGGTAGAAGATCTGGAAGCCCAATTCGTCGCCGCCCTGCACCTCGGGATCGATGATCTGCGCCGTCGAAAGCGGCATCTCGCGCTCATGGTTGGCCACCGCGCCATCGTCGACCACGACCATGTACAGCATGAGCTCGACCTGGCCGATCTCGTCGTTGTACTTGGCTTCCAGTTCCCGACTGTGACCGAAGGTCTTCTTGGCGGCGGACAGGATGCCCTGTTCCAACGCTTCGACGAGCACCGCGCGATCGATGCTCTTTTCCTTCGACACCTGGTCGATGATCTGATTGAGGTTGGCGCCTAGCATCGGCCTATCTCCTTGCGCAATGGAATGAAACAGCAGTGATGGACTGTAGGTACGGCTGTTCGTGTCTTCCGCTGTGCCCGCTTGCTGTGGTTGCCACCGGCCTTCCGGCAGCTGTCGTCGTTCGTTTCAGGTCGCGCGCTCGTCCGGCTCTTCCGGCTCGGCGTCGTCCCATTGGATCTCTTCGTCTTCTGCGTCGTCCGCTTCGTCCGGTTGGCCTTCTTCGGTTCCAGCCAGCGCGGCGTTCTCCAGCGCGAGCTTCTTGCCCAGCACTTCCCATTCCTTCAAGGAGGGGTTCAGCGAGGCCTTGTGCACGTCAGCCAGCGCGATCACCCGCGTGGCCTTCTTGCCCAACTTGATCGTCACCGTGCCGTTTTCCGCAGCCTCGATGACGCCTTGCACGGTCTCGCGCCCCGCCAGCTGAGCCGCGTTGGCATCGCCGTCCTGCGCCGCGCCGACCGTGACCTTGGCCGAAAGTCCGATGAAGCGGCGAAAGTCCGCCTCGTGGCGCAGAACCCGATTGATGCCCGGGCTGGAGACCTCGAGGTCATACGCCTGCTCGATCGGGTCGTCGGTGTCCAGCAGCGCGCTCAACTTCCGCGAAACCTTGGCACAATCGTCGAGCTTGATGCTGCCCTGACCCTCTTTGCGATCGATCAGGATTTGCAGCCGACCGCCCAAGCCTATCGTCGCCAGCTTGATCGCCACCAGCTCGAGCCCCGCAGCCTGCACCACCGGCTCGAACTGCGCGTACAGCCGGGATTCGATCTCCGCGAGTTTGCTGGCATTCGTCGCATTGCGCGCCGCCGCGGCAGCCGCCTGCTCGAGCGGGGAATTCCCCTCGGCCGGCTTGGCGCGGTTCGCGGGCGCACGCTGGGCGGGCCCTGAGCGACCAGCCGGAACTGCACGATTGGAAGGCCCTTTGGTCAAACTCAGCGTCCCGGTTACGTCGGCCGAAGCCGGCTAGTTCCCTGTCCGTTGCCACTCGGCCGCACCCCATCGGGCACGCCGGAAGGCAGATTCGCCCGCGCACCACCGGAGTTGCCGGTGGCGGAGGACCGTGCAGGCCGAAGCCCGCGACCGTCCGCGCGCGCCGTCATCAGCCTCAGCCAATGGGGAGCAGCGGCAACCACCCGTCCGCGCCGAACCACAGGGGCTCAGCTGCGAGGCAGGGGCGCCTCGATCGAGTTCCGGCGGCCACCGGTCGCCTGATTCAGCCTCGAGGGGAGGCTGAGTGACGGCCGTTCGCCCCTGACGTCCAACCTGCGGCACAGGCTGCAGGACCGTCACGGAGCGAGGCACGCACTGTTCCTGCGCCGGATCCAAAGTCGGCCGCACGATTGACAGCAGCGGAGCTCTCGGAGGCGGCACCCGGATTCGAACCGGGGATGGAGGATTTGCAGTCCTCTGCCTTACCACTTGGCCATGCCGCCGAGGCGCGCGCAAGGTAACTCACCCTGACGTACAGGTCAACACGCAACGCAAATGGCAAAGGCCAAACGCGGTGCCAACCTGCGCAGCCGGGCGCGTGGGTCAGAGCGAGCTTTGGTCGATCCGGAACGCGTTGTCCTCGCGGGCGTCGCGGCGCAAGAGCAACGGTGGCGGCATGCGCTTGTCCGCTCGGATGAACACCCGCACCGTTTCAGACCGCGCATCGATGCGATCCGGCGCCAACTGCGTGATCGTAAAGGAAGTGGGATCGGCCGGATCGCTCAGGTAGCCCTGCACGCGCTTGATGAGCGGCTTCCACTTGTAATGAAACAGTTCCTGCGTCAGCAACGGCGAGCCCTTGCGGGTGTGGTGCACGAGTGCGCAGAACTTGTCGAAATCGGCTTGGACCTGCTCGACGTTCCGATCGTCCTGGTCCGCATGTAGCGCCAGTTCGAACATGACGTTCAGCAAGGCCTTGATTTCACCCTTGGGATCGTTGGGTCTCGCCGCCAGCGGAGCCGCGACGGCCGCGACAGCAGCCTCGGCCGCGGCAGCTGTGACGCCGACTTCACCACCTGCGAGGCGCGCTTCCAACTGGGCCACCCGTGTGCGCAACTCGGCGACGTCAGCCGTCAGCGATTGCAGCGTCACTTCGACGTCGGCAGAGGCATTCGGGCTCGTGCCAACTGCCGTCGGCAAAGCCTGAGGATCACTGCCCGTGTCCTGCGGATTCTGACCCATCGTCGGGTCATCCGGCGCGGGCGCGGCGGTGAGGGCTTGCTGATTCACGGCGGGATCTCCTGGGAATGCACTGGGCTACGAATACATAGCGGTTCAGCGTGCCGCGGCCTGCGGACGGCGGGCGAGGCAGACGACGTAGTCCGCCGCGCGAAGGAGCTGGAAGTCAGGGTGAATCTGGGGCTTAGGCTCACGTTTGGCAATCTTGTCGCCCAGGCCGGTTTCCGTCACGCACTTGCTGAGCGCGGGCAGTTGGGCCTGCCACGGAGACTTGTTCTCGCCCTCGATCGGCACCAAGTGATTGTTCAGGTTTTCCTCGCGGAAGCCCACTGGAACCTTGCCGTCCACGTCCGGCGACACCACCACGTCGGGATTGACGCCCACGACCTGGATCGTCTGGCCCGAAGGCGCGTAGTAGCGGGCGACCGTCAGCTTGATGTAGTAATCCTGGTGCAGCGCCGGCTCGAACAGCGTCTGGACGCTCGCCTTTCCGAACGTGCGCAGACCGACGACCAGACCGCGGCCGTTGTCCTGCAGCGCCGACGCGACGATCTCCGAGGCCGAGGCCGATCCATCCGCGACCAGCACCACCACGGGCAGCGAGTAGTCCTTGTCGGTATTCTTAGCCTCGTGGATTTCCTCGGGACGACGCCGACTTTTCACCGTGACGATGCGCTTGCCCGCGGGCAGGAACAGGTCGGCCACGTCGATCGCCTGGTTGAGCAGACCGCCCGAATTGCCGCGCAGATCCAGGATGAGGCCGGTCAGTTTGCCGCCGGGCGCCTGCTTTTCCAGCTTCTCGACCATCTCGCGCAGGTCCTGGGTGGACCGCGGCACGAAGCCCGCCATCTTGATGTGCGCCACACCCGGGTAGTCCTTGACCAACTCTCCGTCCACGTTGCGGATTTCGATGTGCTCGCGAACGATGCCGACATCCTTGGGATCCGGATCGCTCTCCCGGCTGAGCGTCAGCACGACCTTGGTGTCGCGCTTGCCTCGGATCAGCTTGACCACCTTGGACAGCATCCAACCGCTCACGTCGATGCCGTCGACCTTGTGGATCACGTCACCCGCGCGCACGCCGGCCCGCCACGCCGGCCGCCCTTCCATCGGGTTCTCGACGATCGTCAGGTCGTCACGCTGGCTCAGCACGGCGCCGATGCCCTCGAAACTATTGTCTTGC
This sequence comes from uncultured Enterobacteriaceae bacterium, assembly GCA_964356325.1. GTDB lineage: Bacteria > Myxococcota_A > UBA9042 > UBA9042 > UBA9042 > CAYHHL01. The sequence continues at coordinate 30,804 of CAYHHL010000040.1, forward strand.
GTCTTGTCGGTCGAATCGTCCCAGGCCTTGCGCGGAATCACCGACGAGTGCGGGTCCAGCGCGTAAAGATAGCCGGAAGCCGCCGCCACCCAGGCGCGGTTCATGTCCGGCGGCGCGCGCTTGTTGTCGTCTTCCTTGGATTTTCCTGTGGCCGCCTTGCCGGTCGCGACCTTCTTGACCTTTTCTTCCAGCAGCTTCTTGGCGGCGTCGTCACCCTGGGCCGCAGCCTTGGCCGTCTCGCTCGCTGGCGTCGACGGCCGCGCCTTCGGATCGCCACGTCCTTCCACCGTGCCCGGGCCGCCCTTCTCGTCGGGCTTGTTCGCCTTCGCTTCCTTCTGCGCGTCAGCACTGGCCTTTTCGGCTTTCGCGGCGTCCTTGGGCTTGTTCTTCTGCGTCAGTTGCCAAGCCGTGACCTGCTGCTGCACGAAGCCCATCGCGCATTCGAACTGCGGGCGCGCGAACGGCATCGGCTTCCACGCGTCGTTGTAGACCAGGTTGCGCGTCTTTTGCTTCTCGCGCAGGACCATCACCTCGTCATTCGACAGCCGGCCCTTCTTGCGCACCTGCCGATGAGCCTTCAGGTATTCGTCCGTGGGCAGGCGGTGCACCACGACGTCGGGCAAGGGCTGACCGTGACACAGGAACGGTTCGGTCTTGCCATCGAGGCGACCTTCCTCATCGGGCGTGCCGGAGCGCGCCTTGTAGAAGGAGGCCGGCAGCAATTCCGCGGGAGGATCCAGCGACATCAGAGCGAAATTCGCCGCCTCGATCCACGCGCGCTTCCGATCCGGGGACGCGTCGATGTAGTACGTCGAGACATAGTCCAACACTTCGTCGAAGTTGTGCACGTCGAACTGGACGTTCTTCCAGTAGTCGACATCGTCCTCGTCCTCGTCGTCAGCGCTGATGTCGTTGGCGGCGTGGTCGGTGCCGGGCTCGGGACTCGGAGCCGCAGCTGGACCGCCCGGGCGCTTGTCCTCGCGGGTCCCCGTCCTGGCCGACGCCACCGTAGCGGGCACCTTCGCAGGCTGGGCAACGGCGGACGTTTGTGGTTTGGCGTCATGGCCTTTGCAAGCAGGCAGGACGAATGCGCAAACAAGCGCCAGCAGCCACGCGAAGCTTCGCAGGGTCTGCGGTGTCCCGCGCAAAGTCAGGCGCACCCGCGGCGCGTTGGTCTTGGGGCCACTCGAATCTCTCTGCATGTCGCGTCCTTCCCGTCCGTTTGGCTGGGGCGGTTCATCCGAGGCGCCCGGCGAATCGGTCCGGAACCGTGGGGCATGTCCCAACACTGAACACTGTCTATCGCGCGTCGCCTCGTTCCGCTATGCAGTCGTCAAACCAAGCCTGCCAGTACCCAGGTCCCGGTGCAAGCGCTGCGTCTCAGCATCGGCCAGCAGCACCCTGACCTCCGCCGCCGAGGGCCGAGGCCGAGCTAGCCTTTTTCGCAACCCGCGCACTCGACTCAAGCTCTGCAACGCCGCTTCGCGCAGGTCGTCGCCCGGGCGCCCGGTCAGCACTTCGGTGGCTGACAGCAGCGCGACATCCAGAACGTCCTCTCGACTGCACACCAGGAAGAGATTGCATCCTGCACGCAACCCCGCTCGAACGCACGCACCCGGCTCCAACACCCGCGAGACTCCCTGCATTTCCAGATCATCGCTGACGATGACGCCCTGGTACCCGCATTGGACGCGCAACAGGGGCTCGAGGATCTTTTCGGACAGCGTCGCCGGCCACTGCGGATCCAGGGCAGGAAACAGCACGTGCGCGGTCATCACCAGGTGCAGCCGGTCGGCCAAGGCGGCGAACGGCACGAGTTCCACTTCGGCGAGGCGGGCCAGATCGTGAGGAAGGACCGGCAGTTCGAGATGGCTGTCCGCGTCGGTGTCGCCGTGGCCCGGAAAATGCTTGCCGCAGCCCAGCACACCCGCCTCTTGCAGTCCGTCGAGCAAGGCACCGGCAAACCGCGAGACTTCTTGGGGATCGCGGGAGAAGGACCGCTTGCCGATGATGGGGTTGAGCGGGTTCGTGTCGATATCGAGCACGGGCGCGTAGTCGACGTTGAAACCCGCGGCCAAGCATTCACGCCCGAGCTGACGACCGACGCGGCGCACGAGCTCGAGATCGCCGCGATCGCCAAGGGTTCGCATCGGCGGGAACACGGTGAACGGCGCGCGCAGGCGTTGCACCGGGCCACCTTCCTGGTCGATGGAGCACAAGACCGGCGAGGCGACCCGGCCCTGTGAGCCAGCGGCGTGGATCGAAGCGGTGTGTGCGGTCAAGGCCTCGAGATCGATGGTGCCGTCGTCGAGAAACGCGAGGTTGCGCTTGAAGAGGATGGTCCCGCTCATGCCGTCGGCGAGATGCTGGCGGTAGCGATCGGGCAGGGTCAGGCCGTGGTAACCGGCGACGAAGAGCTCGAGCGCGAGCAGGCGGGCGTCGGCGGCGGTGAGGCTGGCGCCGTCGAGGGCTGCGGCCAGGGGATCGTGGGGCATTTGGGGCCTTGGGTGGGAGGGGGCTGGTTCGGGGGCGGGTTCGGGTTCGGGTTCGGGTTCGGGGTCGGGGTCGGGGTCGGGGTCGGGGTCGGGAGGCTACGGCGGCGGCAATCGC
>CAYHHL010000041.1:0-3451 GCA_964356325.1 uncultured Enterobacteriaceae bacterium
GCACACGCACGGCGACCTGCTCGGAGATCCGCGAGCCACTCCCGTGGTGACGTCGCGCGTCCACTCCACGTACGCCAGCTCCGTCGGCGATCCGTCGCCCGGTACGTTGCGCAAAGATTGCTCATCAGCTATGAGCGGCAGCGGTCAAGGTCGCGCTCCTGCGGCTGCCGCAAAGGCCGATACCGTTGGACAAGAACGGCAGCGCGAGAGGTGCAAGATGCCACGAGTACGGCTTGCTGCGTTCACGAAAGGAATTCGTTTAATCCCAAGTGTATGCGCATTCATGGCGATTGCATGTACGCCAGCCCGGTTCGAAACGCGCGAGCCGCCGCCACTGCCGTCTCTCGCACACGCGCCGCAGCCTCCGGAGCCGCTCGCCCACGCTGAAAAGGTCGTGGTCGCGCCTCGTGTCGATTCGGTCCGAGCGCCGGGCATGACCGGACTGAAGGACGGACCGGTGGCGATGTTGACGGCTGCCTTGGCAAGTGCCGACAGCGCCGCGAGATTACAGTTCAGTACCGGCATCTTGCGCAGGCTGATGACGGCGGGCTTGAAGGTCATGGACCTGTCGTCGCTGCCGGCGGTGGCAGTCGAAAGAACGCAACGACGCGAAGCGGGCGGCACGTCGGACCAGATCGCATGGAAGGGCACACTACAGGAATTGCGCGGCCTCGGTCGGGTCGTGCCCGCTCGCCACCTGCTCGACGTCACGGCCGTCACGCGCGAAATGCAAAGTCCTTCGCAGCGTGTGACTTACAGCGTCGACGAGCCTGCTTTGCGGACTTATGCGACTGCGGTCGAGGCGTGGCGCCCGGCAGCCAAGGCGACGATGGCCGAGTTGGACCGCCTCGCTGGCACCTACACCCTGGCCTGGCAGAAGGCACTAGACGAGTACAAGAGTCACGCCGCGTGGTACCAGCGTGTCCGAGACTTGTTCCAAGGCGATCCGGGCGAATCCGAGGCTGGCGCATTCCGCGAGCGCGTTGGTGCCGCCCGCGACCAGATTCAACAACGGCTTACCCGACTTCCAGCAGTGGACGCGTTGCGCGCCGATGCCGCCCAGCGCGTCGACTTGCAGTCGGTTCCTGGGACCCAGGTCCTGCTTCAAGCGCGCGTGGCCGATGGCGAAACGGGCGTCATCGAGCAACTGGTCGCGATCGAGCGTCACGCAGGCTCCGCCGATGCCGCGATCGCGGGGGCGCTGGACATGTTGCAGCAAGTTCTGGCGCCCACGGAAAAACCTCCAGCGGGTCGTCGTGCCCGGTAACTCTTCGCTGGCCAAAGTCTCCGAAATCGACTGCCGAAATTATCGAGTTCCCCAGTGAGGTCAAGATGTTTCGCTCACCATTCTTCGCGCTCCTCGCCTGCGCCGTCTGCCTGAACGCGTGCGCCGCCAGCTTCGCCCAGGTCGGTGCCCCACCCGCATTGCCGCCCGTCCCCCGCGAACTGGGTGAGGCGCCCAGCCCGCCCGAAGCGAGCATCCGCGCAGACATCGCCGCAGAGGTCAGCGCCGAGGTCGTCCAAGTGCGCCCGCCTCCCGACTGGCGTACGACTACGCTTGCCATCGCGCCGGTGGAAGGTGGGAAGTCCTTGGAAACCTACCTCGATCAGAACGTGGTTGGCCTTGCGTTGCGGCGAGGTGTGACTGGCCTGCTCGAGCCGCGATCCTTGCGAGCTGTCGAAGTGCGCCGCGAACGTGCGGAAACACGTGGCAATGTGCGCGAGCAGGTGTCGTGGACCGGCGGCATCGAACGGCTTGCCTTCCTGGGACGAGTCAGTTCGGCAGGCTACCTCTTGCATATTCGGGTGCTCGCCGCGGATTCGGTCACGCGCGAAGTCGCCGTCAAAGTGGAGTTCGATGCCAATGCCGTGACAGCGTACTCCGCCGCTCTCGGCCAGTTCCGCCAAGCTCAGCAGGCTTTCCGGCGTTCGCTCAACTTGGCGACGGCAGGCTTCGTGTCCCAGTTCGAGGCCGCCCAAGCTGCTTACGAAGCAGACGGAGGCAAGTACGATGGCTCGACAAGCGGTCGCGAGGCTGCCGCGCAAGTCCAGCGCTACGCCGAGTGGACCGCGCAGCGCGCCCGTCTGGCCAGCCGTACCGCGGTGGGCAGTGACCTGCCCGACGCTACGCCGGCTGCCTTGCGCCAGCACGCGTTGCGGCAGCACGGCGGTCGCGAGACCCAGCCTGCCAAGGTCACCCAGTGGACGATCGAGGCGCGCATGTTGGAGGTCGAAAAGGGCGAGACGTTCTGGCTGGACCGCGTCACCGCGCAAGGTCAGGACGAGGCCGACGTCGTGCGCCGGATCGTGGACCGACTGCTCGATGACGTGCTGGTTCAAAGCAAGGTGCCATGAATTGAGCGAGATCGGCGTGGTTGAGCTTGCCCGCCGTGGTGTGCGAATTCCACCACCGACGCGGAGACTCGAGAAATGCCCGATCTCGACCGATTCCTGCGCGCGCAGGCCAATGACCACGCTGGGTACGCCACAGCCATCGCTGAACTGCAACGCGGCCGCAAGCAAAGCCACTGGATCTGGTACGTGTTTCCGCAGATTGCCGGGCTAGGTCGCTCGGACATGGCGCAACGGTTCGCCATCGAGGACACAGAGGAAGCGCGCGCCTACCTGGCTCATCCGGTGCTGGGGCAGCGCCTCCTGGAGATCGCCCAGGTCGTGCACGACCAGGTCCGGTCGCCTCGCTCGGTGCCGCTGCACGAACTGATGGGCGGGCAGATCGACGCCGTCAAGCTGGTGTCTTCGCTGACGTTGTTCGGATTGGTGGCGGACCCGTTGCGAGCCGATGCCGACCCGACCTTGGCCGCGCGCGCTGCGGAGTTGGCGGCCTGTTGCCGCGGCATCCTCGACATCGCCGCGCGCCAGCGGCTTGCGCCCTGTGCTTTCACGCAGCAAATGTTCCAGGCAGGCGCCAGGTAGTCCTTGCATTCGTGTAGCGTGTAGCACATACTACACACATGGAACGCAACCCGCGCGACAACGCATTCGGCGAACACATCCGTGACCTGCGCGAAGCCCGCCGGGTGCAGGACTCCGCGTTCTCGGTGCGCCAACTCGCCGCGCGCGTCGGGGTCGAACCGTCGTACCTGTCCAAGGTCGAGCGGGGCGTGGAACCGCCGCCCTCGGAGCCGCGCATCCTGGCGCTGGCGGCAGAACTGGGCGAGGACCCGGACGTGCTGCTGGCCATCGCCGGCAAGGTTTCAGCGGAACTGCTGCGGGTCATCCGCGCGCGGCCGCGACTGTTCGCCCATTTGCTGAGGGAAATGAAGGATCTGCCCGATCACGCGGTCCTGCGCATCGTGCGCGAGGTTCGCGACGGGCCCTGGTGATCTGGCGCGTGCCGGGTCGTGACGGAGAGTGCGATGATTGAACTGCAACAGGACTCGCTGGTCTGCCACTTTCCCGAGGTCCACCCGAAGGCGCGGCTTCGCATCAC
>CAYHHL010000041.1:3551-19985 GCA_964356325.1 uncultured Enterobacteriaceae bacterium
CTGGTGCGTGGCGAAAGGCGAGATCCGCCAGTTCGTCGCGATGCCACTGGGCAGCGGCTACACGGCCGAGGAGCAGGTGACCGGCACGGCCGAGTTCGGTGGTCTGCAGATCCAGGTGGTGCCGATGCGCAAGGACGCGTTCGAGCGCCGCTTTCCCGTGCAACCGCCGCGGCGGCACTATACTGGCGAGCACGCGCTGATGTCGCCGCCCCCGTGCCCGCCCGCGTCGGGGATGGGCCTCGCGCCGGGTGGGCGGATGCGCCAGGCGATCGAGCAGGATCCATATGATCTCGCGGACTGGCACGTGGCCGAGACCAGCCGATGCTTCGTGCACCTGGCGAACTCGCTGATGTGGCGCAGCGTGACCGGCGAGGAGGCGCCGACCGTGCCGTTCACCGCTCGCGACTACACGAGCGCCGGGCTGCCTTGGTTCGACTGGTACGACGAGCGCTCGCGGCCGCTGCAGGAGGTGGGCATTTTGGCTAAACTCAAGAGCATCAATACTTTGGGCAAGATCCGCGGAGACGTGCCACTGCCCGAAAACGAGACCGTCGCGCCGAATCACATCATCGGCTTGCGCGCGGGGTTGGCGCCGGGGCAGGTGCGCGAAGGTCGATTCTGACGCAGTCACCCTCCGCGTCCCCCGCTTCTGCCCCGCCCGCGTTCCTGCCGCGCCGGCCGGGTCACGGGCACGCTCCTGCCGCCGAAGCGATCCAACGTCACCACAGCCACTTCCGGCACATGCGCGCGCACCATCGCCAGGGTCTCGGGCCGGCAGGTCAGCAGCACCACCTGACGCACCGCCGCTTCCTGGGCAATCACGCGGCACACGCCCTCGGCGCGTTCCGGGTCCAAGTTCACCAGGATGTCGTCGAGCACCAGCGGCAGCGTCTGGCCCCCGGGATGCTGCTCGCGCGCCAGGCCCAGGCGCAGCGCGAAGTACAGCAGATCCTTGGTGCCTCGGCTCAAGTCCTCCGGCGCGCGCGTGCCCTGGCGAGCATCGTGGATCACCAGGTCGCTGTAGTCCGCATTGGCCTCCACCTGCGAGTAGGTTCCCGTCGTGGCATCGCGCAGATGCTCGCTCGCGACCCGGAACACCCCGGGAGCATGGCGTTGCCGAAAGCGCACCAGCGTCTGACCCAGCAGGTGGTCGGCCAGCGACAGAACCGCGAGCTTGTGCAGGTCCGCCGTCCGCATCGCCTGCAACCGGGCTCGTTCCGCGTCCTTGTCCGGAATGTCCGTGGCCGCCTCCAGCCTTGCGAGATCTCCGTGCAGCCGCCCCAGGTGCGACGACGCCGAGTCCCGGGCCGCGCGCGCTTCTTCGGCCTGGAGCCCCGCGATCGCCGCCTCGGCCTGCCAGCCCGCCAGATCTCCCATCGCCAGCCGTGCTTGCACCGCGGCATCGTCCGCCGCCGCACCTAGAAGACCGCGCACCCCCGTCTCGGCCAGGGCAATGCGTTCCCGACACGCCGCGGCTCGGGTCGCGCGCTCGACAGCCAAGCGGATCGCCTCGGGATTCTCCAGTCCGCATGCGCGCAGGCCGTCTTCCAGCGCGGTCCTGGCGAGTTGCAGACGCGCCGCCACGAGTTCCAGTTTAGCTTGGCGTTCAGCCACTTCCTCGTGCGCGACGGCCTGCCATTGCCGGGCGGCTTCGGCGTCGTGCCTGCAAGCGTCCAGGGTCCGCAAGAACTCGATGGCACCGGTCGCATCCGCCGGAACCGGTCGATCCAGATCCCCGCCCAGGTCTTGGGCCGCCTGGAGCCACGCTTGCACGCGCTGCCTGGCCTCCTCGCTTGCCGCTTCAGCCGTGGCGCAGTCAAGGGCCAGTCTTTGCGCCACTTCAGTCAGCGCCAACGCGGTATCCAACGCCTCGGGACCGACTGCCTCGTGCAATCCCGCGGTGTTCCGAGCGGCGATCCACTGCGCTGAGGCACCGGTCGAGTGCGCGGCTTCCGCAGTCGCCGCTGTCAGTGCGCGTTGGGAGAGTTCGAGGTTGGCTTGCGCGGCTTCCCAGGCAAAGGCCGCGACTTCGTAGGTCTTGCGCGCCTGTTGGGCCGTGGCGCAGCGATCCAGAGCCGCCAGCAGGACCTCGGCATCGCTCCCGGGCAACCCGCACGCTTCCCGCACGGTCGCGAGGTCGGCCTGCCAGCGTTGGACGTGCACCTGTCGACTGCGGCGCGCCTCTTCGGCCATGCGCAGCCGCTCGGTCAGGGCCACCAAGGCAAGCGGCCCCGGCGCCAGGCCCAGCCGCGTCGCCAGCGCATCCCGTTGCCGCGCCCATGCGTCGGCATCGCTTTGGTTCTTGGCGGCTTTCTGGCGCATGGTGACGGCAAAGCGCAGCAGATACCAGCCGATCACGGCACACACCGCCGCAAGCACCACGACCAGCGCGCCCACCGCACCGTTGCCAGCAGCCGCGATGAATCCGCCGCACAGCAACAGCAGAAGTCCGCCGAGCATCAGCGCCCACGGCAGCACACCACGTTCCGCTTGATCCGCAGCCCCTTCAGCTTCTCGCGCCGTCGCCAGGGCCACGCCGGCATAGCCTGCGCGCAGTTCCAAGCCGTGGATCTCCGCCGCCGCTTCCAGAGTCTGCCGGCGTTCGGGTAATAGCGCCTGATCTGCCATGACTTCAGGCTGTTCCGTGGTCAGCCGATCGATGCGCGCGCCTTGCCGTTCCGCCACCGGATCGAGGTGCACCGCGTTCTTGGCCGTCGCCTTGCGTGCCAGATCCGCCTCGGCGCGGAGCACGACGTCCTCGGCGCGGCGCAGAACTCCCTGGGCCCGCTCGGCTTCGCGCAGCGCCTCGGCCGCTCGTTGCAGCGCCACCACCCGCGCATGCGACAGGTCTACCGCGGCCAGTTGACCCAGGGTCTTGAAACCGCTGCGCTTCAGGGCTCCATCCAGTTCGGTCTGGCGCAGGGGGGCACGGGCCGCGAAACGCTCCACGGTCTCGTGAGCGGTCCGCACCGCGTCGAGGTTCGCGGCCAGAGCGCGGATCCGCGGCCCGGCGTCGAGCACCTCTGCGGCCACCGCGATTCGATCCCGCCTGGCTTCGGCGCCCGCCAGCGCTTCCTGGGTCGCGGCCTGCTCCTGCTCGACGCGCGCCGCGGTGTCCAGGAGCGACCGCAGGGTGTCGGCCTGCGCAGGTTCCAACACCGCCTCGGTATTCAGCGTTTCGATTTCGGCACGGGCCTGATGCGCATCGGCCACCTGGGGCCACGCCACAGCCAGGGCGGTCGCGAAATGGCCACGCGCGGCTGCCTGCATCGCCTCGGACTCGTGGCGCAGGCGATCGGTCTGGGCCTGGTCGATGGCCCGTCGCAAGGTCGCGAGTTGGCTGGTCTCACGCCTGGCCAGCGCCAACTGGGCGTCCATGACGTTCAGGGCCGTCAGCGTCGTGCGCAGGGAGCAATCCGCCCGCGCGCGCCAAAGTTTATCGTGTTCCCGAGCCAGGTTGCGCCGCGCCTCGGCCACGCTCCGGCCCGCCCCGGCCACCGCTCCGGCGAACAGGCGCTCGCGGGTCGCTCCGTCGCCCAGGCCTTCGAGACTGTTCAGATCGGCCAACGAGAACGCGTAGATCGACTGGAACAGCTTGCGATCGGTACCGCCCAGCAGCCGCGCCACCGCCTCCTCGCCGCTCAGCCGCTGCCCGCCGTCCAACACCACGGGCGGCTCGTCGTCGAAGCGTTCCACCGTGACGGTCCTGCGCCCGCCCGACGAATCGTCCAGCACCAGCTCGATGCGTCCGCCCAGCCGACCGCCACCCAGGGCATGCACGCGCCGGCCGCGCTCCTTGCCGAACAGCACGAACAGCAGGAAGGCCAGCAGCGTGCTCTTGCCCGCCTCATTGGGCCCGTACACGACCACGAGGCCGCGGGGCAGCCCAGTGTGGTGCAGATCCTGGAAATGTCCGAATCCACTGATGTTCCAGGAGGCGATGTGCATCTCAGGGCTCCTCGCTGGACAGGCGAACCGCAGCCTCGCGCACGGCCCGGTCCAGAAGGTCCAGCAGGGTGGCGTCGTCCAGATCGCGCACCAGATCCGCGGTGGGCGGTTCCAGCGCCAGCAGGCGGCGCAGGTCCGAGGGGCGTAGGCGCAGGTCCGCGGCAACCGCGACCAACTCACCGCGCAGGTCGTCGCGGCCCCGCCAGGCGTCGAAGTCGACCAGAGGCCGTGCATCCACGCGCAGTTCCGCCCACCACAGGTCCCCTGGCGCCTGGGCCCGCAAGTCCGCCAGCAGGTCGGCCTCACTGCCGGGCCGCACGAGGTCCTCCCACAGCTCGGTCGCACCCACCAGTCGCGCGCGCACCAGGAGCTGCCGTCCAGGAACCCGCAGTGATTGCGCGGCACTATGAAGCCTTGCCACCACCTCCGCCAGGTCGACGCTCCCGCTCACGTCCAGTTGCACCTCCTCGAAGCGCACCGGGGCCAGATCCAGCGTCCGGCTCTCGATCCGCTCGCCCTGCACCGTCACCAGCACGGCGCCCTTGGCTCCCCGCTCGGAGGGCTTGAAGCTGCGGCCCTGCAGGTTGCCCGGATAGACGATGCGGGGCGCCTTCTCGCGCAGGACGGCACCGCGGTGGATGTGTCCCAGCGCCCAGTAGTCCATGCCGACCGCGGTCAAGTCTTCGATCGTACAGGGACTATAGGCGGCGTGCCCGGTCGCCGAACCGACGTTGGCGTGCAGGACCGCCAGGTGGAAGCCGGGCGTCGACGGCCTGGGGTAGCGGGGCACCAGGCTCTCGCGCATGTCGCGCCGCGGATACGACGTTCCGTACACGGTGACCTGGTGGCCGCGCAGCTCCAGCTCGATGGCCTCGACGCGATCAGCCGCGAATACATGCACTTCAGGTGGCCAGGCGGTGATGCTCGACCAGCCCTCCTCGACCGGATCGTGGTTGCCGTGGACCAGGAACGTGCGGATCCCCGCGCCCCGCTGAGCCGATTTGTGCGCCGCCAACCGCTCGGTGAAAGCCCGCATGCGCAACTGGGCCCGCAGGCCGCGCTCGGCACCGTCGTACAGATCGCCCGCAAGGACCACGAAGTCGACGTCGTGCAAGATGGCCGCCGTCGCCAGCGCGTCCAAGGCCTCCAGCGAGGCCTCGCGCAGGCGAGCGCCCAGGTCCGGGTGCAGCGCGGTCAACCCTTCGAAGGGCGTGTCCAGGTGCAGGTCTGCGGCGTGAAGGAAGCGCAACGACAGGGCAGACATGGTCATATCTCCGTCGAGGCTTCCGCTTCGTCGGCGCTTTGTGCCACCCCCACCGTCGTCACGGGGGCGAGCAACAGCCGGCCCAAGCCGAGGCCGAGGAGGGCCGCGACGCCGCTCGCCGCCAGCACGCCCAGTTTGGCCGCGGCGAGCAGTCTCGTATCGGTGAACGCGAGTTGCGCGATGAACAGCGCCATGGTGAAGCCCACGCCGGCGACCACGCCGAGCACGACCAGGTGGCGCAGGCCCATGCCGGCGGGCAGCGCGCCGATCTTCAGGCGCAGAGTCAGCCAACTAGCTAGAAGTACGCCGATTGGCTTGCCGACCACGAGCCCGATCGTGACTCCGGACACGACATGCCACGACGCTCCGTCGAGCGAGCCGCCCGCGACGACGACGCCGGCGTTGGCCAGCGCGAACACCGGCATGATGCCGTACGCGACCCAGGGGTGCAGGGTCTCGATCAGGCTCTCGGCGGGCGACAGCGCTTCACGGCGGACGACATCGATATGCCGCAAGGTTTCAGCTAGTTCGTGCGACGAAAGCGCGTTCGGCGTGGTCTGCCCCACCCGGTCGAGTTCTTGGCGCAGGCCGACGAGAAACCCATCCGGTCCCAACCAGGCCTGCACCGGCGTGATGAGACCGACGAGGACTCCGGCGATGGTCGGATGGATGCCGGCCGCGTAGATGCCGGCCCAGGCCACGACCGACGGCACCACGTACGCCAGCTTGGCCCGCACGCCGAGCCGCTGCAGCGCGAACACGCCGCCGAACCCGAGCGCGGCGACGAGCAGGCCCGAGGTCACGAGTCCCGGCGAATAGAACAGCGCGATCACGAGGATGGCTCCGAGGTCATCGATCACCGCCAGCGCGAGCAGGAGCACGCGCAGCGCCGCCGGAACGCGCTTGCCCAGCAGCGTGAGAATGCCGACGGCAAACGCGATGTCGGTCGCCATCGGCACGCCCCAGCCCGAGCGGGTCTCGGTGGCGCCGGCTACAACGAGGTAGAGCCCCGCCGGAACGAGCATTCCGCCCAGCGCGGCAGCTGCGGGCAGCGTGGCCCGTCGCCATTCCGAAAGTTCGCCGCTGTGAACTTCGCGGCGGATCTCCAGGCCCACCACGAAGAAGAAGATGACCATCAGGACATCGTTGACGAACCACTCCAGCGTGCGTTCGAAGGTGAATGCACCGATGCGAAGCCCGAGCGGCGTGTGCCAAAGCTCAGCGTAGCTCTCGGCCCAGGGCGAGTTCGCCCAAACCAAGGCGATGGCCGCGGCGACCAGGAGCAGGATGCCGCTCGCGGCCTCGATGCGCAGGAACCGTTCCAGCGGCCGACCCGCGAGTCGAGCGAGTCGGAGCAGCGGTGCCCAGGCCTCGGGAGGCGCGGACGAAATGGGGTCGGGCCCTTGCGGCGTGTGGGTCGGCATGCTCTATCCCGTCGGCTGGAGGCGACACCGTTGGATACTCGGCTGCCGGCGTGGCCTTGTCGATGCTGCCGCGGCTTGACTTCGGGGCGTGCTTTCGCCGCCCGGGCCAGGTTGGACAGCAGCCGTGGACGCACCTAGACTGCCGCGCCTCGACGCGACCTGCACAACAAACGGAGAAGCAAGCAATGAACATGACATGGCTCAAGTCCGGACTCGGCCTGGCAATTGGCACCCTCGTCTCGCTCCCCGCCCTGCCGGCCTGGGCCGACCTCGAATTGCCCGCGCCCAGCCTGGCCGCCAAGGTGTCGCAGCGGGTCGGCCTGACCGACGTGGCGCTCGAATACTCCAGCCCCGCCGCTAAAGGTCGCAAGATCTGGGGTGAAGTCGTGCCGTGGGACAAGCCCTGGCGGACCGGCGCCAACGCCGCGACCAAGATCACCTTCAGCAAGGACGTCACCTTTGGCGGCCAGCCCGTGCCTGCGGGCAGCTACGCCATCGTGACGATCCCGTCCGAGAAGGGCGCCTGGACCGTCGTCTTGAACAAAGACACGGGCTTGTGGCAGGGCGGCAAGGCCTACGACGCAGCCAACGACCTGGCGAAGGCCCAAGTCAAGCCGACCGCGGCGCCTCAGCGCGAGCGCATGACCTTCGTGTTCGACAAGACCACGGACACCGACACGTCCTTGGACCTGGAGTGGGACAAGCTGCGGATTTCCCTGCCCATCCACACAGACACCGTGGCGCAGGCCAAGGCGAGCATCAAGGCGACGCTGGACAACGCCTGGCGTCCGTTCGCCAACGCGGCGCGCTACGAGTCCGAGACGCTGAAGGACCACGCGACGGCCATGACCCACGTCGACCGCGCGATTGCGATTCAGCCGACGTGGTATGGCCACTGGATCAAGGCGGAAATCTACTCGCGCACGGGGAAGTGGGCCGAGGCGCGCCAGCAGGCTGACATCGCTTGGGATTTGGGCCAGAAGGACGCGCAGTTCTTCTACAAGGACCAGGTCGAGAAGGCGCGCAAGGACTGGAAGGACAAGAAGTAACCTACCCCAGCACCCGCCTGTACACCGCCTCGTACCGATCGATCGCCGGCTCCCGGCCGAAGCGCGCCAGCGCCTGGGCTCGCGCGGCTTGCGACGCCCGCTGCCACTCGATGGGATTACGCAACAACTTCAAGATGTAATCGGCGAACGTGGCGATGTTGCCGACCGGGGCCAGGAAACCCGTCACGCCGTGCTGCACCACCTCCGGCAGCCCTCCCACGTTCGAGGCCACCACCGGCACTCCGCAACTCAGGGCTTCCAGCGCGGCCAGGCCGAAACCCTCGGTTTCACTCGGCAACAGAAAGACTTCAGCTTCTGCCAGCCAGTCCTCGCTCGCCTCCTGCTTGCCCAGGAACATTACGCGCTGGCTCAGTCCCAGCGCGTGCACCTTGCGCTCGGCCGCCGAACGGTCCGGTCCGTCGCCCACCAAAACCAGGCGGCACGGCAGTTCGCGATGCACCGCGGCAAAGATCGCCACCACGTCGGCAATCCGCTTGACCGGCCGGAAGTTGGACGTGTGCAGCAGCACCGGTTCGTCAATGCCCAGGCCCGGGAACAGGCCGCGCAGCCGCAGGCGACTCGTCGAACCGTCGGCCAGCCGCGGCGCCGGCACGAAGCGGTCGGTATCGACGAAATTGGCAATCACCTCGATCGGCAACGGCGGCGCGTCCAGGCCCAGGTTGTGTCGCGTCGCTTGCTGCAGGAACACCGAAGGTGCTGTCACGGCATCGCTTTGCTGAATCGAGAAGCGCGTGATCGGCAGGTAGCTCGGGTCCGCGCCGACCAGCGTGATGTCCGTGCCGTGCAGCGTGGTCACCAGCCGCGGCGCTTGCGTCCCCAGGACCGCCCGCGCCAGCCAGGCCGCCGTCGCGTGCGGCACCGCGTAGTGCACGTGCAAGACGTCCAGGCGTTCATAGGTCGCCACCTCGATGATCTTGGACGCCAGGGCAACGGTATAGTTCCCGCCAGGTTGCAGCACGGGATGGTCGCTTTCGGTCACCTCGTGGAAGAACACGCCGGGCACGCTGCGATCCAGGCGCACCGGCTGAGCGCGCGAGATGAAGTGCACCCGATGGCCACGCCGCGCCATCGCCAGGCCGATCTCGGTGGCGACGATGCCGCTGCCGCCAAACGTCGGAAAACACGTGATACCCAGCGTCAGGCGGTCGCTCATGGTCGGGCTCGCGGCAAGTCCTGCAAATGGCCGGCTTGCGTCCACACCGTCTCTGGCGGGCAGGCGTCCAGCACGAACTGGATGAATTCACCAGCACCCTGGCGCGCAGCGAAGCCCGGCATGCCCAGCACCCGTTCCTGCGGCTCCCCCTGCGGCATCAGCATCTCGCGCAACCGATCCAGGCGCTCCACCTGCACCTGATCGCGCAAGCCGAGCGCCCGCTGGTACTTGTCCAACAGCTTCGCCATCGCGTCGCCGATCGTCTCGTGGGTCCGCGCCACCGCCTTGGCCAGGTTCGGATCCAACGCCGTCATGCGCGCCGCCAGCCGATCCAGCTCAGGTTGCAGGGCAGAATCCAAGTGTTGTGCGAACGCCTCGGGCAGGTCGTCGGGCACCGTCGCGCGATTCGCCAGCGTGCCCAGCAGTTCATCGCGGGGCTGGGCCACTTCGTCCGCGCTCAATCCCAGCTTGTCGAGCAGCCCCAGCACGCGATCGTCCAGGATGCGCAACCGCGCCCGGTGTACGACCAGGGGCATCGGCAGGCCGAAGTGCGCGTACAAAGGCGAGAGTTGCGCGAAATACGCCACTTCGCCCGGACCGCCGACATACGCCGCGTTGGGCAGCAGCGTGTCCTGCACGATCGGCCGGGACAGCGCCGAACTGGTGAACCGCAAGGGCGTCTTCTCCAACGCCGCCAGCAACTCCGCGGTCGTCACCGTCGCGCTTCCGGGATGGCCCACGAGCGTCCAGGTATCGGCAACTCCGCTCGGATCCAGGCGATAGCGCGGCCCGTCGTCGGCATCCGGGGCGAAGAAGCACAGCGGCGCGCCCGGGCGAATGTGCACCTGCGGCGGCCAACCAGCGTCGTCCAGGGCGCGCGCACGGGTCTCCATCAAGTCCGCGATAGTGTGGGCCTGTTCGATGCACGCGCGATGCACCGGGGCCGCCAGCCGCGCCACGGTCGGATCGCGCGGATCGAGGCAAATCAGCCCGGTGCCGTGGAACAGCGCCGCCAGCGTGGCGGTGAAAGCCTGGGCGATCGTCGCCTCCGGTCGATACGCCTGCCGAAGAATCTCCAGCAAGTCTCTATTGTTCGCCTGCGGTCCCAGCACTTCGGCCAGCCTCGCCAGCGCCGGCTCCACGCTCGGGCCCAGCAGCCGGTGGCCCACCGGGACGCGCGACTTGCCCGCTTCGGCATCGACCAGGGCAATCCGCACCGGCGCGCCGCTCTGGGACTGCACGACGCAGTGATCGATCTCCGCAAAGTCATGGTCTTCAGTCTGCAGCCAGAACATCGGCACGCACGGTCGCCCGGTCTCGGCCGTCAGCGCCCGGGCCGCCGCAATCGCAGTCGCCGCCTTGAAGATCGTGTACAGCGGCCCCAGGAACAGGCCCATCTGCTGGCCCGTCACCACGGTAATCGTCCCCGGTTCAGCCAGTTGCGCCAGGTTGCGCTGACGCGCAGGGCAGGGCGGCAGTCGGGCATGGCTCGCCACCAACGCCGCATGCAGCGCGGGATCGAGACGGCGAGTAGCGCAATCCGCAGCCACCTGAGACCGTTGCACCGGGTCGTGAAAGCGCGCGGGCAGCAACGCGAGAGCGGCGGGATCCGCGGCCAGCCAGGACGATGCGAAGGTAGGTGGCATGGCCGGCGTCTTAGCAGAACGACGCGTGCGAGGCTATTGCGGTTCTGCTAACCTCCGCGCCACCATGCGCCAACGCTTCGCCGCCCTCGCCCTCCTGCTCGCAGTCGTCACCATGCCCACACCCGCGAATGCCCAACCACCACGCCAGGTTCACGCCGGTGAGCTGGCGGCGGCCCTGCAGCGTCTAGGCGTGGTGGGCAGCGTGCTGTACATCGCCGCTCATCCTGATGACGAAAATACCAAGCTGCTTGCGTGGTTGGTGGGCGATCGCGGGCTGCGTGCCGGCTACCTGTCGTTGACCCGGGGCGACGGAGGCCAAAACCTCATCGGCACCGAACAGGATGAATTGCTTGGGCTCATCCGCACGCACGAACTGCTGGCGGCGCGCGCCATCGACGGTGCCGAACAGTTGTTCACCCGCGTCCGCGATCTCGGCTTCACCAAGAGCGCGGACGAGACGCTGCGCATCTGGGGGCACGACGCCGCGCTGGCCGATATCGTCCTGATGATCAGGCGGTTCCGCCCCGACGTCGTGATCTCGCGCTTCAACCTCAAGCTGCCCAACCATGGTCACCACACCGCGTCCGCGCTCCTGACCGACGAGGCCTTCACCGCGGCTGCCGATCCCCAGCGTTTTCCCGAGCAGCTGAGCCAAGTTCAGCCGTGGCGCGCGGATCGACTGCTGTACAACGTCTCGACCTGGAACCTGCCGAAGGACGCCGACCTGTCCTTGTACCTGCATCTCGACGTCGGCGGCTTCGATGCCCTGCGCGGCAAGTCCTGGGGCGAGGTGGCGGCCGAGAGTCGCAGCCAGCACAAATCGCAA
This sequence comes from uncultured Enterobacteriaceae bacterium, assembly GCA_964356325.1. Taxonomy (GTDB): domain Bacteria; phylum Myxococcota_A; class UBA9042; order UBA9042; family UBA9042; genus CAYHHL01. The sequence continues at coordinate 14,883 of CAYHHL010000041.1, forward strand.
GGCTTTGGCGTGGCTGCGGGGCGCGGGCCGGCCATCGAGCACTTCCAGGCGCTCCAGGGTACCCGGCCCAAGGCAGACGTCTTCGAAGGTCTTGACTTCACGTGGCAACGCTATCCAGGCGGTGACGCGGTCGCGCGCGCTGTCGAGGCCGCCCAGCAAGGCTTGGACGTGCGCCAGCCGCACAAGAGCATTCCCGCGCTGTTGCAGGTGTACGCCGCCCTGGCCAAGCTGCCGGATGCCAACCCGTGGAAGGCCATCAAACTGCAGGAGACCCAAGCGTTGCTCGCCCAGTGTGCCGGCCTGTTCCTCGAAGTGCGCGCGGTCGATCCTTCGGCCACGCCGGGCAGCGAACTCGCGGTGACCGTGGTGGCCCTGAACCGAACGCCCGCCCAAGCGCGTCTGGTTGGCCTGCAACTGCCCGGATCGGCTACGGAGACCTTGGACAAGGCGCTGGTCCACCACGCGCCGGTCACCCTGGAGCGCCGGGTCAAGGTCGCCGACGCTGCGCCGATCTCGACGCCCTATTGGCTGCGCAAGGCCACAGGCCCCGATTGGCAACGCGAAGGTGGGCTGTACGACGTGCCGGACCAGCGGCTGATCGGCCGGCCTGAGGGCGATGCACCGCTTGCGGCGACCTTCACCTACGAACTAGGCGGCAAGCGCTTTTCCGTCGTACGTCCGCTGGTTTACGCGTGGGTGGATCCGGTGCGCGGCGAGCGCTACCGCGACGTGGAGATCGTGCCGGACGTGACCGCGACCCTGGACCGCGACGTGGTGATGGTGGTCAACGGCAAGCCACAAACCGTGACGATCCAGCTGGTTGCGGGGCGCGATGCAGTGGCCGGAACGCTTCAGCTCGATCTGCCCGCGGGTTGGCAGGCGACGCCTGCGCAGACTGCCTTCAAGTTCGACAAGCGCGGCGACGAACAGACCGTGCGCCTGCAGGTGGCACCGCCCAAGAATGCTAGTGAACGTGCGCAGTTCCATGTGGTGACGACGGTAGGCGGCCAGCGTTCCTCGTGGCGGCTGCGCACCGTCGCCCATGAGCACGTGCCGCCCCTGGCCGTGCGCCAAGCCTCCAGCGGGACGCTGGTGCCGCTGACGCTGGAAATCCCTGGCAAGCGGCTGGGTTATATTCCGGGGCCGGGCGATCGCGTCGCCGAGAGCCTGAGCGCGGTGGGCTACGAAGTGACGCTGCTGCCCGAGGACCGCCTGGTAAGCGAGAACCTGGCGAAATTCGACGCGATCCTGGTGGGCATCCGCGCGTTCAACGCCCATCCCCGCTTGGCGGCGCACCGCCAACGGCTGCTGCAGTACGTCAGCAACGGCGGGCGTCTGGTGGTGCAGTACCAGACCCAGAGTCGCATCGCCGCGCTGACGGTGCCGATCGGGCCGTATCCCTTGGAGATTGGGCGCGATCGGGTGACGGACGAGACCGCGGCGATGACGCCTATCGACGCCAAGGAACCGCTGCTGCAACGGCCGAACCGCTTGGGACCAGAAGATTTCTCCGGCTGGGTGCAGGAGCGCGGCCTGTACTTCGCGTCGAAGTGGGACGATCGCTACCGGGCCGTATTCGCGCTGCAGGATCCGGGCGAAGCAGCGCACAACGGCGCGCTGATCCTCACGAAGTACGGCAAGGGCACGTTCGCCTACACCGGCCTCGCCTTTTTCCGCCAGTTGCCCGCGGGCGTACCGGGCGCCTACCGCCTGCTCGCCAACCTGCTGGCCCTATGAGCCCTTCCGTCCCGCCAAAGCCGCGAGCCGTCGCTGAATCGCGCCCGGAACTGGCCGACGCCCCGCCTGTGCTCGGCAGCTGGCGCAACGTCTACGCCATGACCATCGGCACGTTGGCCGTGCTCGTCGTGCTGTTCTGGGCCTTGACGGAGGCCTACGCGTGAGCCCCCTCGACTGGGTCGTGCTCGTCGGCACCACCGTATTCATCATCGCGTACGGCTTGTGGAAGACCCGCGGCGCAGAGAGTGCTGGCGTCTACTTGCACGGCGGCTACTCGCAGTCATGGCAGACCATCGGCCTGTCGGTCATGGCCACGCAAGCCAGCGCCATCACGTTCCTTTCGGTGCCGGGCCAAGCCTATGAAGACGGCATGCGCTTCGTGCAGTTCTACTTCGGCCTGCCGATCGCCATGGTCATCATCAGCAAGTGGATCATCCCGATTTACTATAAGTTGCGCGTCATCACCGCCTACGAGTACCTCGAGACCCGCTTCGACCTCAAGACCCGCCAACTCGCCGCCGGCCTTTTCCTCGTCCAACGCGGTTTATCCACGGGAATCACGATCTACGCCCCGGCCATCATCCTGTCCGCGGTCCTGGGCTGGCCCCTGCAACCGACCATCGTCACGCTCGGCGGCTTCATCGTCTTCTACACCGTCGTCGGCGGCTCCAAGGCGGTCAGCCAGACGCAAAAGCAGCAGATGATCGTGATGTTGGGCGGCATGATCGTCGCGGCGTTCGTCATCGTCTGGCGGTTGCCCGAGCACGTCAGCTTCCTCGGCGCGATCGACGTCGCCGGGGCCTTCGGTCGCGTCAATCCGGTCAGTTTCAGCTTCGATTTCAAGGACCGCTACAACTTCTGGTCCGGCATCACCGGCGGCCTTTTCCTCGCGCTGTCCTATTTCGGCACCGACCAATCCCAGGTCGGACGCTACCTCACCGCCCGCTCGATCACCGAAAGTCGCCTCGGCCTGCTGTTCAACGGCGTGCTCAAGATCCCGATGCAGTTCCTGATCTTGTCGATCGGCGTGCTGGTGTTCGTGTTCTACCAGTTCACCACGCCGCCCCTGGTATTCAACCAACCGCTGCAGAATCAAGCGCATGCCACCGCGTACTCCGGTGAACTGACCAACCTGGAGCGCGATTGGGACCGCGCCCAAGCCGACAAACGCCACGAAGTCGAACGCTTCCTGACCGCCCGCAACGTCGGCGACGTCCAGGGCCAGGCCAGCGCTCGCACCGCCATGCGCGCCGCCGCGGTCCAAACCGAAACGCTGCGCACGCAAGCCAAGGCGGTCTTGACCAAGGCGGTTCCAGGCGCTGAAACCCGTGACGCGGACTACATCTTCATCACCTTCGTCACCCGGTGGCTGCCGAGCGGGCTGGTTGGTCTACTGATCGCGGTGATCCTGGCCGCGGCGATGAGCTCGACCGCCAGTGAACTCAATGCCTTGGGTTCTACGTCCACGGTCGACATCTACCGCCGTCTGGTGCGCCCCGACGCCACTGACAAGCACCTGCTGGTCGCCTCCAAGGTCCTCACCGTGGTGTGGGGTCTGGCCGCGGTCGCATTCGCCAGCTTCGCGTCTTTGCTCGACAACCTGATTCAGGCTGTGAACATCCTGGGGTCGATCTTCTACGGCACCATCCTGGGCATCTTCCTGGTGGCGTTCTTCATCCGCGGCGTGCGCGGCCATGCCGTGTTCTGGGCCGCGGTGGTGTCGCAACTGGTTGTGTTTGCGATGTTCGGCCTCAGCAGCGTCGGCTATCTCTGGTACAACGTCATCGGCTGCGCGTTGGTCACCGGCCTGGCGTTGGGGTTCCAGGTGCTGGGTGACCGCAGGCGGTTGGCGGTCTGAAAGTCACCTCACCGTATCGTCGGCCGCCACCGATCGCGAAGTCAGGCTCCAGCACGACCGCACCATCACCAGCACCTCCTCGTGCGAGAAGAAGTGGTCAGGCGCGCTGCGGCAACTATAGAACTTGCCACCTGTTTCAACCATCGTCACGAATTCCCAGCGCTCGCCGATCTGGAACACCTGGGTATCCGATGATTCGGCGCGCAGGTGGGCATCGCGACCAGGGCGCAAAGTCCGGGACTTGTGCAGGAACAGGTCGGGCGCGTTGGGAACGACCTCCAGCGCGAAGTCGATGCCCGCGACGCGCATGGCCTGGCTGCTGACGTGGATCTTGGCGTCCGACGGCGCGAGCAATACCACGTCCAGCCAGCGACTTCCGGTGACGACCCGCGGCACCAGACGCGCCAACTGCTCGCCGACGTCGGCCTGCGCGCGCTCGCCGTCGCTCAACAGCAGACCCTCGTCCTTGTTCGGCGCCATCGGCAGCCGGGCTTCCAGTGGTCCACCTGGCAGGGTCACGGTCGGTTGCACCACGGCAGCGCGTGGACCGCGGACGCTGGCCGAACACGCGGGGGCGGCCAGACCTACGGCGATGGCAATCAGGGCGGTGGCACGGAACTCATGGCAATGCATGGGACCTCGCTCGGCCGCTCGGGCGAAGGCACCCGATTCGCGGTCCATCTTCCTCCTACTGGTCGCGGCCTGGTCTGGCCAAGCTCTGCCTTGTAACTACATGGACTGCAGGCTGAAGCTTGCGCTGGGCCGGCTGCGGCGTGCCGGTCGGCGTGGTCTGCGTGCGCCCGGGCCGCAGTCTGGATTCTGGCGTTTGCGACCGGGCTGAAGTATCCAGGCGCGACGTCGGCTTCTCGTCCGGCTTGGCCAAGCCGTGACCGACCGTGTGCCCGAACCACCGATTCCCGCGAGTTTTCGCAAGCGTCTGGCGATCCTGGGCGCGATCGCGGTGGGGCTGCTGGCGTTGCTGGCGATCGGTTGGCAGGTGGCGCGTACGCAAATCGAGGCCAAGCTGACGCAGCGGACCGAGCGCATGCTGGCCGGCAGTCCGTTTCGCGTCACCTGGGCAGGGCTGGCCTTGAGTCCCATGGGAACCTTGACGATTCGCGAGCTTCAATTGCACGAAGGCGAAACCAAGCTGGCCTCGGTCCAGCAAGTGCAAGCCGGGATTGCCTGGACCGATCTGCTGCGGGGCCAGGCGCGCGCCAACCGGGTCGACATCGCGACGCCTGACCTGAACATCGCCCTGGTCGACAACAAGCCCGCGGCGTGGCTGCGGTTGCGTGAGGTGGTGCGCAAGAACCGGGTGCAAACTGCCGAGCCGACGGTGCATGCCGGACTGCGGCGCTGGTGTGACACGGTGGCGGTGCACGAAGGCGCGGTGCACCTGCAAATCCTGGGCAAGTGGGCGCTGTTGGGCGCCGGGCTGGACATCGACGGGCTGGCGGGTGAACTGGACGTCGACACGCCGAGCCACACGTTCACGGCCCGCGCGC
>CAYHHL010000041.1:20085-33300 GCA_964356325.1 uncultured Enterobacteriaceae bacterium
AAATCGCCCAAGTCCTGCTGCGGCCAGCGGAAAAAAGCCTGGTGCTGCGCAACGTGCGCCTCGAAGTACCCGGCACACTGCTGGCGACCAAGCTACCTGCCGATCTCGCCGCGCTGGTGGGGGCGATGCCAGGCCACGCCACCGTGCGCGAAGTGGCGATTGCGATGCCAGAAGGCCGGCCCGCGCGGCTGCTCGTGCACGACGTGGCCATGACGCTGGGCGAACTGAAGGCCACCTTTGGCGCGCTGCAGGTCGAAGCGCCGGCCAGGGATCTTTGGCATCCCCTGCAATGGCAGAAGGTTGCACTGCAGGGGCCGACGTTGCAGGTGCCGCGCCAGTCGCCGCTGTGGCAGCAGGTGCCGGGGCTGACCGAGCGGATGGACGGCCTCATTGCCTGGCGCACGCCGGTGCCGGTCGAGCCGGAGCCCGACGAGGAGGACGAGCCAGAACTCGCGCCGCCACCGCCCGCCGTGACCGTGAAGCCCAGCGCGACCGTGCAGCCCAGCGCGAAGCCGGCCGTGCCTGCTGGGACGATGCCTGAACGGCCGGCGGCGCGGTGGACGCGGTCGGTCCAGGCCTTGTACGCGAAGATCCTGCGCACACACGCGAAGTTGGAGAAGGCGTGGCACCTGGACGCCGTACCGTCGCACCTGCGGGTCGAAATCCAAGGTGGTCGGCTGGAAGTGACTGGGGCCAAAGGGCAAGCGCTACTCGGCCTGGAAGACGCCGGCCTGGTGCTCGAGCCGGCGCGCGCGGGGCAACGGCCGCTGCGGCTGCACGCGCAACCGTTCGATGCCGCGGGTCCGTGGGGGCGACTGGGCCTGGTCTGGCGGCGCGATCCGCAAGGCAAGGCGCACACGCTGGAATTGCGCCTCTCGGGCGGTGGTATGGCGCAACTGGTGGCGGCGCGGGTGCCTGGCCTGCACGTCGGCGCGTCGGCGGATCTGGACCTGCAGGCGACGTTGCGACTGCCGGACGCGGGCCATGTGACGGTGGAAGGGCGCGTCGAGGTCGATCGCATGGGCATCGACTGGTGGCGGCTTTCGGCCCAACCGATCGAGGACTTCCGGGCCAGTGCGCGCTTCCACGTCGAAGTCGGCAAGGTCCCGGGTTCAGTGGCTATTCAGGTGGCGGACGCGACGGTCGGCGGCGACGCAGGGCAGGGCGACCGCGGCGCGCTGCTGGAGGCGACCCTGGACGTCTCGCACATCGCGACGCACCCCAAGATCGACATCCAAGTCACGGCACCGATGCAGGATTGCGCCGCGATGCTGCACGCGATTCCGCCCAGCCTGATGCCGACCATCGGCAGGGTCGACGCGCACGGCGTGATGGACTGGCGCGTCGGGCTGCACGTGCCGCTGCGGTCGGTGGGGGCGGTGCAGGTCGATCTGGCCCTGGGCGATACGCTGTGTACTTTCGATGGCTTCCCGAAGCTGGATCTCACCGAGCTGAACGGCGACTTCGATCGGCCGGTGAATGAAAACGGCAAGATTCTCAATGACGTGCACATCGGACCCGGCAGTGGTTCGTGGACGTCCCTGGATCGGATTCCGCAGTTCGTGAGCTATGCGATGTGGTCCACGGAGGACTCGTTCTACAAGCACCGCGGCATCAGCGAGGCGTTGCTGGCCAAGGCGTTGGCGATCGATCTGTCCAACGGGCGCTTCGTGTACGGCGGCTCGACCATCACCCAACAGCTGGTCAAGAACCTGTACTTGAAGCGGAACAAGGCCCTGTCGCGCAAGTTCGAGGAGATGCTCATCGTGTGGCAGATGGAGAAGGTCGTCGGCAAGCGGCGCATCCTCGAGATCTACCTCAACGGCGTGGAATTCGGCCCGAAGATCTATGGCATCACCCGGGCCGCGCACGCGTTCTTCCAGAAGACGCCCGACCAGTTGCTGCCCGAGGAAGGCGTGTACCTGGCCATCATCAAGCCGAGTCCGCGGTCGGGCTACGGCACCATGCGCGGCGACGGCTGGGGGCAGTGGTACGCGGAGAAGTGCGGGAAGTACATGGACAAGTTGCTGGCCGAGGGCAGCATCTCGCTGGCTGCGTACCAGGCGGCGGCGGCGCGCGAATTCAAGCCGATGTTCAATCCGCCGGCCAAAGGCAGTGCGCCGCCTGCGAAAACGCCGGTGCCGGGGCGCAAGCCGGGGCTGCCACGGCCGTAGTGCCTATGCGGCGGGCGGCGGTACTGGCGGTTTCGCAGCACGCTGGCGCGCCCGGGCCTGATCGCGCTCGGCGAATTGGCGCTTGAGTTCCGCGGTGTCCTGGCCGCCGTCGTGCAGGTGACCGTCGCGTTCCGCCCAGACCCAGAAGACCCGCGAGTACGGAAACACGATGAACGGCCCGACGATCGCCGCCTGCAGCGCAACGATGAGGACGATCGCCAGGTTGGGCACGCCGACGAGGTACAGGAAACCCGCGGTCAGCGCCGTCATCGTCAGGCACAACAGGTAGGCGCCGTACATCGCGCCAATGAAGTAGCCGTTGCCCTGGTCGTATTGGTAGCCGCAGTCCGGGCAGCGCGGGTTCATCTTCAGCGGATGTTCGAACATCGAGCCGTGCCAGCACGCCGGACAGCGCAACAGCAGGGCGCGGATGAGCTTTTCGGGAAAGCCGAGTTCCTGGTAGGTGTCGCGCGGTGGCTGGGAATCGGGCATCGAAGGCCTCGGTGGCCAGGTTGGCAGGCGGCCATGGACCACAGGTTAGGTCGCAAGCGGCCGGGGCACAATGCGCGATCAGCCGCCCTGCCAGGGATCGGCGGCCTCGCTCGGCGGATCCGTCGGCGCCGGTTCGACTGGCAACTCGGGGCGGCGCCGGGGCGGATCGGGCTCCTGCGGCGGGTCGAGCAAGCGCAAGCCGAAGCCTATCGTGAGGTTGGCCCCTTCGTTGCCGGCCGTTCGTCCAGCCAGCACCAGGTACCCCGGATCGAAGTGCACGCGCGCCGCCGCGGCCACGTAGGTGGCGTTCGGCTCGACCTCGATGCCGACCGAGCCGGCGACCCCTTGGCCGATGAGGCCGCTGGACGCGAAGCCGACGCCCAGGTCGAACAGGTGCTTGGCCGAGTTGGTGGCGCCGCCGTCCAGCAAGCCGGCGCGGAAATGGATCGCCTCTGGGCCGAGACGGATGCGGGTCGCGGGCAACGGCTCGAACTTGAACCCGCGGAACGCGTTGCGGTCTCCAATGACGGCCAGGCCGGCGGCCATGCCCAAGTAGCGCCAGTCGTAGAGGAATTCCGCGCGGACGGTGACGAAATCCTTCAGCGTGTGGCGATTCACCTGCTCATTCAGCGGCACCGTGTCCTCGCGCCGACCCGCGCCGGACAAGCGCAAGCCAGGGCCACGGCCGTTCTCGTCCAGCCAGCGGTGGCGGTACTGCAGGCCGGCGTCCTTGTGCTGCACGGCGTAGGTGGTGCCGCACATGGAGTAGCTGTAGCTGCCCACGCCACCGGAGATTTCAGCGGAATCCTCGGACGTGGCGGCCATGAGCCCGGTCGCCCACAGCGGCAGGCTGGCGACCAGCCACCATCGGTAGCGGCTGGGCGCGATGGCGCGGTTCGTGCGGGTCTGTGGCTGGGTCATGGTGCGGCCAACCTTTTGTTCAGGGACGCCGGCGGCTGAAGCCGCGCCTCAAGCTGCAAAGCCGGCCTGCGCCGGCTAAGGGCCCAGTCCGCGTAGGCGGACTTCGCAGATCCAGGCGCGGCTTCAGCCGCCGGCAATTCCCCTGCCGCCGCCAACTGATCGAAACCGCGTTGACGAGGTGCTAGTGCGAATACAAGTACATCTCGACCGGCCCGAAGCTCAGGTTGATCTTGTTGTACGGCACGCTCTCGGCGCTGCTGGTGCCGCCGCCCAGGAAGTGCGCGCGGCCGTTGAGCAAGGCGATCTTGAAGCGGCTGAAGCCCGACGTCGCCGGCGGGATCGGCATGAAGTTGTCGCGCACGGACCAGGTCTGCGTGTCGGTGTCGAAAACGCGCAGGCGGCGCTCGAAGCTGTCCCAACCGCCCCACACGTAGATGGAATGGCCGTTCACGTAGGTCCAACCGTCGGTCACGCCACCGTTGGGCACCTGCGGCAGGATTTCCCACGTGTTGGTGTCGGGGTCGTAGCGCCGCATCAGCACCCGGTCGGGGTTGTAGGCGCCGCCGATGATGTACAGCTTGCCGTCGACTTCGGCCAACGAGTGGTCCTCGCCGCCGCCGCCCGGGGTCGCCGCGCCCTGGCTCCAAGTGTTGTTCGCGGGGTTGTAGATGTGCGTTTGCCCGGTGGTGCCGCCGAAGAAGTACGCCTTGCCGTTCCAAGGCAGTGCCCAATTCGCGCCAGATGCCACGGGTAGCGGTGCGAGCTGCGTCCACTTGTCCGTCGCAGGATCATAGCCTTCCATCTGCGCGACCGCCGCGCCGTCCTTGTAGCCGCCGCCCACGTAGATGATGTCGTTGACGACGGCCCAACCACACCAGCCGCGCGGCGTGGGCATGTCGGCCTTCTTGGTCCAGGTGTCGGCGTCGGGATCGTACATCTCGTTGGTGGTGACGCCGCCGTTGAAGTGGTCCGGACCGCCGCCGCCGATGACGTACGCGCGGTTCTTGACCACGCCGACCGCGGGATGCAGGCGTCCGGTCGGCAAGGCCGCGTGGACCTTCCAGTTGCGCGGCGTGCGGATGTCCATGGCACCCGGGAACAGTTTGTAGCCCGCGGCCAACAGCTTGGCGTCGTACGGGGACATCGACACGACCATCGCGCCCATCGGCAACTGCAACTGCACGTCCGGCGCGAGTTTGGCCGCCGTCACCGCGCCATCGGCCAGCTTGGCCGTCGTCACCGACTTGTCGGCGAGATCTTCGGTCGCCACGCAGCCCGTGCACTGCAAGTCCGCCGCCAGCTTGGCCTTCACCGCGTCGCCGCCCGGTCCGGCACCCAGCGCCCAGTCGACCCCTAGCTTGGCTGCCGTGACCGCGCCGTTGCCCAGCTTGGCCGTCGTTACAGCGCCCGCGGCCAGCTTGCCCTCGGTCACCGATTCGTCCGCGATCTTGCTGGTGGTCACCGCTTGCTCGGCCAGTTTTTCGGGCTTGACCGCGGCGTCCATCAGGTGGTTGGTGCCGACCGCGCCATTGCCGATCTCGCCACTGTCGATGCAACCGCTGCACGTGAGGTCCAACGCCGGCCCGCCCTTGGAGTTGCTGGCGGCGTAGGTGAAGTTGATCTTGTCCGAGGTCACGAAGCCGATCGGCAGCATGTCCGCGGTCAACGGCTTGGCCAAAGCGTCCGCGGTCTGCGCATGGGTCGATTCACCGGCCACGACGGCGTAAGGCACCGACAGCAGGCGCACCCGCGGCAGTTCCGGATCGCCGTCTACCGACACGCCCAGCCAGGCTTCAGCCGAAGTCGCCAGTTGCTGGATGGGCAGCGGATTCTTCGGGTCGGCCTTGCCCAGCGTGGTGAAGAACATGCCGCTCGCGACCTGCACGCCAATCTGCGTTTCCTGCCAGTAGGCCACCGGTTCAGTCAGGCTGGCGTAAAGCATGAACTGCAGTCCGTACTTGCCGTCGGTCGAGGGCCCTCCCGCCACGTTGGCCAGGCGACCTTGCACCGGCACGACCGCGGGCGGCGCGGCCAGTACGGGCGAGGCGGCCAGGGCCAGGAGCAACGCGGCGGGCAGACTCAGCCAGGATTGGGTGGGCAACAGGTTCATGGAGACCTCGGTGCGCAGCAAAGGCAGGGGTTGCGATGGTATCGAGGTCAGCCGGATTACACAAGAAAGCGCTGGGGGTGGGCCCACGCCGCGATTTCGGCTAACATGGCGAATGCAGAAGCTGAAGGTTCCTGGAGGTCCAAATGCGACATTCGCTATCGAAGTGCTTGTGGTTGTTGAGTTGCCTCGGCGTAGTCGCGTGCGGCACCGTCCGCCCGGTAGGTCCGAGCGCGGCCGACATCGACGCGGTCGACGCCTTGACCGCTGACCTTGTCGACGGCGCCACGGATGCCCTGGCGCCCGATCTGGTTGCACCCGACGCCGATGTGGCGGTGCCCGACGTGGCTGCAGGCGACGGGAGCGTGGACGTGGCGACCTGCGCGACAGGCTGCGACGACGGCGATCCGTGCACCGCGCCCGACCAGTGCGAAGGCGGCGCGTGCAAGGCCGGGCCCTTCGCGTGTCCGAACCTGGTGCCCACCGGCATCGGCGCGTCGCCCTGCCACTTGACCGGCGACCTGCCCCAGCCCGCGGGCATCGAGCTCAAGCCTTGGTTCACCAAGCTGGATCTGCAGCAGCCGATCTTCCTGACCGCTTTTCCCGACGGCACCGACCGCATGATTGCCGTGTTGAGGCCGGGGCAGATCGTGCTGTTCGACAACCAGCCCGACGTCACGACCAAGAAGGTGGTGCTCGACATCGTGGCGCAGGTCTCGACGGCCGGCGAAGGCGGTCTGCTGAGCGTCGTGTTCCACCCGCAGTTCAAGAAGAACCGCAAGTTCTACGTCAACTACACGACTTCGGGCGCCAAGTTCCAAACCGTCATCGTCGAGTACACGCTGTTTGCCGCAGTTCCCGGCGCCGATCCGGAAGTCGCCGACCCGCAAAGCAAGCGCGTGCTGCTGACCATTTTCCAGCCATACAGCAACCACGATGGCGGCCAACTCTTCTTTGACCACAAGGGCATGCTGCTCATCGGCATGGGCGACGGCGGTTCGGGCGGCGATCCGCAGAAGTACGGGCAGAACGTCTCGGCTTTGCTCGGCAAGATGTTGCGCATCGACGTGGACAAGAAGGGCCCGGGCACCGAGTACGCCATTCCCGCGGACAATCCGTTCGTCGGCAAGCCTCCCGTTGCGCCTGAGATTTTCGCCCTCGGCCTGCGCAATCCTTGGCGTTTCTCAGTGGATCGGCTGACCGGCGCGATCTGGCTGGCCGACGTCGGCCAAGGCGCCTGGGAAGAAATCGACATCCTCGAAAGTGGCAAGAACTACGGCTGGAACCTCATGGAGGGCAACCACTGCTATGGCGCCACGACGTGTGACCAGACCGGCCTGACCTTGCCCGTATTCGAGTACCCGCACACGCTCGGCACTTCGGTCACGGGCGGCTTCGTGTACCGCGGCAGTCAGAACAAGTCCTTGTACGGCGCCTACTTGTTCGCGGACTACGGCAGCGGCAGGTTCTGGGCGCTGACCAAGCAAGGAAGCACCTGGAAGGACACGCTGTTGCTGCAGGGCAAGATTTCGCCGGTGACGTTTGGCGAGGACCGCGATGGCGAGCTGTACGTGGCGCAACTGTACGGAGCCGGTGGCACGGTGTTCAAGATAATCGAGGCGGCGACCAAGCCGCCGGGCACGCCGCTGCCGTTGCTGTTGAGCCAGACGCAGTGCTTCGTCGGCGACGCTACCAGTCCGATTGCAAAACTCACGCCAGCGCAAGGCCTTCTGCCCTACGACGTGGCGGCGCCCTTGTGGAGCGACGGCGCGGTCAAGCAGCGCTGGATCGTGCTGCCGGCGGGTCAGAAGGCCTTGCCGGCGCCGCCCCAGGGTGACCTCGACGCCTGGGATTTGCCGCTCGGGACTTTGGTGATCAAGCACTTCGCGCTGGGGACGGTGCCGGTCGAGACGCGGTTCTTGCGCCGTGATGCGGACGGCTGGAATTTCTTCACCTATCGCTGGAAGCCCGACGCCAGCGACGCGGAACTGGTGCCCGGGGGCGGCACGACGACGACGTACGCGGTGGACGGCAAGCCGGCAAGCTGGCGGATTCCGACGATTTCGGACTGCGCGTCGTGCCACAAGGCGATGGGTTCGGTCTCGCAACTGCTGGGCGTGCAGACGGGCCAACTGCACAGGCCGGTGAACGCGGGGGGTGCGCCGATCGACCAGCTGCAGGTCTGGAAGGACGCGGGATTGCTGGACAAGACTTTCGATCCGGGCGCTCACCTCGGCTTGCCGACCCCGGGTGAGCAGCCGGGCAACGTGGCGCCGGCGTTGGTGGAAGGCCACGCGCGCGCGTTCCTGCACGCGAATTGCGCGCACTGCCATCGACCGGGCGGAACGGCGCAGGGCACTGGCCTGGACCTGCGCTTCACGACGACGCTGGCGCAGATGCAAGCCTGTGGAAAGCCTGCGCAAACCGGAGATGTTGGTGGTGCTGCCAAGGCCGTCGTGGTGCCCGGGCAGCCTGAGCTGTCGGCGCTTTGGCTGCGCATGGCCGCGGATCCGCAGGGTCCTTGGTTCATGCCGCCGATGGCCGTGACGGTGCAGAGTCCGGGCGCGCTGGCGCTGGTGAAGGCCTGGATAGCCGGGCTGAAAGCGTGCCCTTGAACGGCTGTGCGCGCACTTGGGGCAGCCTCACCTACTTCGCGGCCGCCTGACGCACGAAGGCCAGGCGCTGCGCCGCGAACTCCCTGATCTCCTGCACCCTGTCCAGGTACTCGGCGTTGCTCGCGCGCTTGTTGCGATCGGCCAGCAAATCCAGACGGATCCGACACAGCGCGGCGTCGATGCGGTTGTCCACGAACGCCGGGGTCAGCGTCGCTTCGGCCAGCGTTTTGACGAAGCCGCGAAACCGTTGCCGAAACGCCGGATGGGCCAGCAGCCGATACATGCGGTTTTGGAAGTCGTGTCCCTCCATTTTCATGCCCACCTCCAACGGCGCGTCGGCGACCACGGCCTCGTTCAACACGTCGAGCTCTTCATTCCACAAATGCCCCCAGGTGAGGTCCAGATCCCACGGCAAGAACTCCCAGCGCGGCTCCGGTCCCCCAGGATCGCGGTAGATGTAGAAGTTCTTGCGGATGTGCTCATGGTTTTGCAGCACCGCCATCGCCGCTGCGTAGGCCAGCCAAGCGTCGACCTGTAATTCCGCGCCGATCTGGGTGAAGAACTGCGCGTCCGGGGCCTGCAGCACGCCCTCGATGAATTCGACGAGCCCCGCGTAGCTCCTCGCCCCGGCATGCAACTCATAGACTTTGGCGTAGTTCGCCAGCGTCGCCAGCGGCGCGAGGTTGCCGCCCGGCGGGTCCATGTCGTGCGGTGGATCCGACTCGTACAGTTCGCCTTCGGGATCGCGGCCGTGCTGGGCCAGGAAGCCGGTGCCGATGCGCTGCACATGGTTCATCAAGCCATAGTAGTCGCCGTTGATGCGCAAGTGGACGAACTCCGAGGCTGGCGTGGGCAGCCAGGTCGCGCTGCGAAACAGTTCGTAACCCAGCCAGGTGCGCAGCATGGTCTTGTCGACGTATTCGGCACGCAGGTTGATGCTGCGCTCGCCGGCCAGCTCGTCGCCCGAAGCCATTGTAAAGCGAAAGGATTTCTTGGCGAAGTCGACGCTGCCTCCGCCTTGCACGCGCACCGTCGCGGCCTCGTGCCATGGCCCGCCAGCCACCCGCAGCCGAGTCGGATGCAACTGCTTGGCGCTCGGATCCGCCCACATGGCGAGCAGGTCAGCAGGAGCAATTTCCGCCTCCCATATCGGAAGTTGGCTATCGTAGGCCTGGAACTGCGCCTTGCCGCCGCGACCATCGGCCAGGACTGCCGTGACCTCGTGCAGCCCGGCGGTGTCGAAACGGACGCGGGCGACGCCCTCACCGCCTTGCAATTCGCTATTGCTGAGCAGTGTCATGCCCGTGTCGACCGTGACCACGACCGGGCCCGAGGCAGTCGCATCGAGCGTCGAAGTGCCTGGCAGCGGCAATCGGAGGTGCAGGGTCTGCGTCACGTGCGTCGCCTGCAGCAAGCCGCCGGTCGTCATGCGCAAGGCCCCGCTGGTGGACAACTCGGGCACCTCGAAGACCCCGGGGACGCACGCCGGCAGCGGGGTGACCAGAGGCCAAGTCGGCGCAATCGCTACGAAGCTGCTGGGCAGCGCCGAGTCCTTGGCGAGACCTCCCCCTGCCACGGCGACGGGCGTGTCGAAGTCCGCGCACGCGGCAACCGAAGGCAGCACGAGAAACACGGCAGGCCAGCGCATCGATGCGAGCTCCCGCCGGGCGTAAGGCCGCGAAACTGCGGTCGGCGCCGTCGGCTTGGCGGACAGAGAATCCGGCGGATTTCAGCGTGGCAGTCGGCGGACCGGCGATGCAAGCGGGAGCGCCGGTGCGCGACGCCCGGCAAGACAACACCATTCCCCGCGCCTGCGCGTTGACCCATACTGCGCGCCGGGCCAGGTGCACGGCGCCAGAAAGGAAGGATCTCATGTACGTAAACTCACGCCTGTTTGCCGGGTCACTCGCGGTCTTGCTTGGCCTCTGCGCGCCCGCGTTCGCGACCGGCCTGCATGACGGCGGCGTGCCTGGCGACGTGCGCGAGGTGTCCCGTACCGTGGCCGGTAGCCGCGCCGACGTGCGCTTGACGATTGGCTTGGCGCGCTTCGGCAAGACCGGCCTGGACGAGGCCTGGGTCGAGCACTTGCAACGCGCGTGGTTGGCTCGCGTCGGCGCCACAGGTCGAGATGGTTGCAGCGTTCGAGAATCAGGGGGTGAATCGACTGACTGGTGCCCGGCGTCCCTGCCTGCCGAGGTGCGCGCCGTGGCGTTGTGGGCCCGCGCCCCCGCTGTTCCCGGCCTGCGCGCCCGACACGGCGAGTGGACGCTGCTGGCCGACCTCATCGCGCCTTCGCCGCTGGTGCCACGCCGGCCGTGGGAGGAACCACAGGCGCCGATGGCCGCACCAGCCAGCGGCGGCCCCGTCACCGGGCAATCCCAGCCGGGACAAGTCCAGGGCGGCCTGAACGGCAGGCACGTGTACCTGAGTCCCGGCCACGGTTTCACCTGGACGCAGAACCTGACGAAATGGACCACGCAGCGCGGCAACACCCATGACCTGGTGGAGGATTTGCTCAACGCAGAGGCGGCGCTGCACTACCTCGCGCCGATGCTGTGGAACGCCGGCGCGCGGGTCGTGACCGTGCGCGAACGCGACTTGAACCCGGCGATGGTGCTCATCGACGACGGCGATCAGGTCTTGCCTTCGGGCGCGGGCTATGCGGAACCGACGGGCGCGTTCCAGAAGGGCACCAACACTGGATTCGGCAACGGCAAAGCGCCATACCAGGGGACGGCCAACCCGTTTGCGCTGGGCGGCTACCGGGCGGTGGCGGCGGTCGCGGGCAAGGCCACGGCGTCGGCGCGTTTCGTACCGGACATTGCCAAGACCGGACAATTCGGCGTCTATCTCGGCTACACCGCTGGCACCAACCGGGTGCCCGACGCCCACGTCGAAGTCCGCCACCTCGGCGGTTCCACGCACTTGCGCATCGACCAGACGCGCCACGGCCAGACCTGGACCTACCTCGGCCATTACGCCTTCGCCGCTGGGGTCGACGCCGAAAAGGGCGCGGTCTGGCTGCATAACGACACGCTGTCCGGCAAGACCGGTCGCTACCTCGTGGCCGACGTCGTTCGCTTCGGCGGCGGCCTGGGCGACATCGCGCGCGGCACCGGCTCGGCACCCGCCGCCGGCCCGACGTCCGGACGGCCGCGTTGGGAGGAAAGCTGCAGAACCTACGCGCAATTTGCCGGTGCACCGCCGACCGTGTACGACAACTCGAGCGATGACCCCAGTGACGACGTCTCGTGTCGCAGCCGGCTGGCCGCGTGGGACCATGAAGCCGACGAGGACGCCATCTACCTGAGCTGGCACACGAATGCGCCCAGTCCGGCGCGCGGCACGTCCACGTACGTCTACGGCACCAATCCACCGGACGGCAACTACGCGTTCACCGGCACCAAGGGGTCCGACGCGTTCGGCAAGCTCGTCCAGAAGACCATGGTCGCGGACATCCAAGCGCTGGTGGACCCGAAGTGGAAGGACCGCGGCGTGTATTCAGCCTGGTTCGGCGAACTGAACCCGAGCCACAACAACGAGATGCCAGCCGCCCTGGTCGAGGCCGCGTTCCATTCCACCAAGGAGGACGCCGACTACTTGCGCGAACCGCGCTTCCGCCACTTGCTGGCCCGGTCGCTGTACAAGGCCATCGCCAAGTATTTCGCCGAGCGCGACAAGGTGCCGCTGCATCTGCTGCCGGAGCCGCCCCAAGGTGTGGCCCTGGTGCGCAGTGGCCCGGGCAAGGCGGCGCTGACCTGGCAGCCGGGCGCGGCGGGCGGCGTGTATGGCCATGCGGCGACTACGTATTTCGTGCAGACCTCCACCGACGGCGTAGGCTTCGATGCCGGTGTCGAAGTCGCTGCCACGAGCCATGTGGTGGCGCTTCCCGACACTGCGACACCGGTTTTCGTGCGCGTGGTGGCAGCCAACGCGGGCGGTCGGTCGTTTCCGTCCGCGGTGGTCGGCGCGGCCGAAGGTTGTGCAGGAGCGCCGCGCGCCTTGGTGGTGCCAGGCTTTTCGCGGCTGGACGCGGGGTTGGCGCCGTGGGACGATCTTTCCGCGCACGGTCTGGGCAAGGTCCAACGGTTGCGGCAGATCCGGATGAACACCTTCGACTACGCAGTGTTGCACGTGCAGGCATTGGCGGCGGCGGGCCTGGGCGTCGACACGGCAGAACCGGCAGCGGCCGTCGACGCCGTGCTGGCTGGCCACGCGCTGGTCGACTGGGCGGCGGGCGAACAGTCGGTCGCGGACGGTGTGCTCGACTCAGTCCAAAAGAAGCGTCTGACCGAGTGGTTGCAGGCCGCGCCGGGCCGAACGCTTTGGCTGAACGGGGCCGAAGTGGCGCTCGCGCTCGATGCCCAAGGCGGCCCGGCGGGTGGCGATTGGCTGGAAACCTGGTTCGGCGCGCGCTTCCAGGCCGACGACGCCGGGACCTATGGTCTGGAACCGGCGGCAGGAGGTGGCCTCTCAGCGGGCGCGTGGGCGCTGGACGACGGCAGCCATCATGCCTACGATGTCGCCAGCCCTGACGTATTGACGGAGAAAGGTGGCGTTGCCGTGCTGACTTACGCTGGCGGCAAGGGCGTGGCAGCGGTGCGCAGGGAGATGGCGGGCGGCGCGCGGACGCTGTTGCTGGGGATGCCGCTGGAAGCCGTGTGGCCCGCGGCGCAACGGCTGGAACTGACTGCGCAACTGGTGGCGTTGACGGTGGCCGCGAGCCCGTGTGCGATGGAGCCGGACCCGGACCCGGACCCGGACCCGGACCCGGACCCGGACCCGAACCCGAACCCGGACCCGAACCCGGACCCGAACCCGGACCCGAACCCGGACCCGAACCCGAACCCGGACCCGGACCCGAACCCGAACCCGGAGCCGGAGCCGGGGCCGGGGCCGGGATCCG
>CAYHHL010000042.1:0-32720 GCA_964356325.1 uncultured Enterobacteriaceae bacterium
CGGACCTCAAGGTCGACGAGGGTTGCGATGACGACGGCGACGGCTTCTGCGACGCGCAGATGATCGTGGTCGGCGTGCCGGCGATCTGCCCCAAGACCAAGGCGTTGAACGGCAAGGGCGACGACTGCAGGGACGACGTCGGCTCGACTACCGCCAAGACCACGCCTTTCAAGGTGAATCCGGGCGCCATCGAGGATTGCGCGACCGCGGACGACGACAACTGCAACGGCACGGACAACGAACTGTTGGCCGCCAACTGCACGGTCTTCTTCAGCGACAGCGACGTGGACGGCTACGGCGTGAAGGCGTTCAAGTGCCAGTGCGCGGCCACCGGCCTGTACACCGCCAAGAAGACGGCGGACTGCAACGACGCGGATGCCAAGATCAATCCGGGCATGGCCGAGGCTTGCAACAACATCGACGACGACTGCGACGGCGTGACCGACGAGGGCTGCGACGCCGACGGCGACGGCTACTGCAACGCCGCACTCGTGCTCGCGGCCGGCGTGGTGGTGGTGTGCCCGAACGGCGGCAACGACTGCGACGACACCACGGCGAGCGTCAATCCGTCCAAGGCCGAGATCTGCGGCAACGGCATCGACGACAACTGCGACGGATCGCAAAACGACGCTGGCGCCATCGGTTGCACGCAGTTCTATGCCGACGCCGACGCCGACAGCTTCGGCAGTACCTCGGCCAAGTGCCAGTGCGATCCGAGCGGTTCGTTCAAGGCGACGCAATCGGGCGACTGCAACGACAACGACGCGGCGATCAACCCGCTGGCGTCCGAACTGTGCGACGACAAGGACAACAACTGCAACGGCAATGCCGACGAGGGCTGCGACGACGACAAGGACGGCTATTGCGACGCGGCGATCAAGATGGTCGGCAACCCGTTGAATTGCGCGCAAGGTTCGGGCGACTGCGTGGACACGGACGCGCTAATCCATCCGAACATGGCTGAAGCCTGCGACGACGTCGACCAGAACTGCGACGGCGTCACCGACGACGGCTGCGACAAGGACAAGGACGGCTATTGCGACGCGGCGTTGTCGGTGAAGGCCCCGGCGCCGAAGATCTGCCTCAAGGGCGGTTCGGACTGCGACGACTTGAACAACGACCAGAATCCTGGCGCGCCCGAGATCTGTGGCAACGGCATCGACGACAACTGCAACGGCTCGCAGAACGACATCGGCGCGACCAACTGCGCGAAGTTCTTCTTTGATTCGGATACGGATACGTACGGCCTGAACGTTTCGCTGTGCCTGTGCTCAGCCTCGGGCAGCTACACGGCCAAGACCGGCAACGACTGCAATGACGGCAACGTCAACATCAACCCGGGCGCCAAGGAGATCTGCGGCGACGGCGTGGACAACAACTGCAACCTCGACCAGAACGATGTGGGCGCGACCGGTTGCAAGACGTTCTACTTCGACTCCGACGCGGACGCCTATGGTATCTCGGCGTTGTCGCAGTGCCTGTGCACCGGCGCCAACAGCTACACCGCGGTCCAGGGCGGTGACTGCAACGACGTCTCGAACCAGGTCAATCCTGGCAAGCCAGAAGTCTGCGACAACATTGACAACAACTGCGACGGCAAGGTCGACGAGGGCTGCGACAAGGACGGCGACAAGTACTGCGACGCCGCGATGACGACGATCAACCTGCCCAACGCTTGCCCCCTGGGCGGCGGCGACTGCAAGGACACCGACGCGACCGCAAACCCCGGATTCGCCGAGCAATGCGACGCGGTGGACAACAACTGCAACGGCAACACCGACGAAGGCTGCAACGCCGACGGTGACACCTATTGCACGACGTTGATGAAGGTCGTTGGCAAGCCGGCCATCTGCTCGGGCGGCGCGGGCGACTGCAACGACGCGAACAACCTGGTGAATCCGGGCGTCAACGAGAACTGCGCGACTTTGTTCGACGACAACTGCAACGGCGACACCAACGACATCGGCGCGACCGGCTGTGCCAACTTCGGCTTGGACGAAGACGGCGACACGTATTACGACAAGAACGTCGCGGCGAAGTGCGTCTGCAAGGCCGCGGGCTTGTACACGGGAACGAAGCCGAACGACTGTAATGACGCCAATAACTTGGTGAATCCGGGCGTGATCGAATTGTGCGACGGCGTCGACAACAACTGCGACGGTGCGATCGACGAGAAGTGCGACGTGGACAAGGACGGTTATTGCGACGCGGCCAAGATCACCATCGGCAAGCCGGTGACGTGTTCCAAGGGCGGCAACGACTGCGACGACAGCAACCCGGCGATCAACCCGGGCGTGGCCGAGAACTGCGGGACAGCGGCCGACGACAACTGCAGCGGCAGCAACAACGACGTGAACGCGACCGGCTGCGGGCAGTTCTATCTCGACTCGGACAACGACGGTTATGCCGTCAACGTGTCGCTGTGCATGTGCGCGCCTTTCGGGGCCTACAAGCTCGGTGTGGCCAAGGTCGGCGACTGCGACGACACCAAGTCGACGGTCAATCCGGGCGTGGCGGAAGTGTGCGGCGACGGTTTCGATAACAACTGCAACGGCCAACAGAATGACCTGAATGCGACCGGTTGCGTGAATTTCTACGGCGACGTGGACAAGGACGGCTTCGGCGCCGGCGCGGGCCAGTGCCAGTGCTTCGCGCAAGGCACGTTCATCACCCCGCTGGCGGGCGACTGCGACGACGCGAACAAGGTGGTCAACCCCGGTCAGGCTGAACTCTGCGACAACTTGGACAACAACTGCAACGGGCCCAAGGACGAGGGCTGCGACGACGACCTGGACCAGTATTGCGACAGCGCCATGCAAGTGGTTGGAGCTGTGACGGTTTGTGCCAAGGGCGGCGGCGACTGCAACGATACCCAGCTGGGCATCAACCCGGGCGTGGTCGAGACCTGCAACGGCGTGGACCAGAACTGCGACGGCACCATCGACAACGGCTGCGACGACGACAAGGACGGCTACTGCGACAGCGCCATGACCGTAGCCGCCACGCCTCCGCCCATCTGCTTGAGCGGCGGCGGTGACTGCGACGACGGCAATGCCCAGATCAGCCCCGGAAAAGCCGAGATTTGCGACGACTTGGACAACAACTGCAATGGCCAGAAAGACGAGTCGTGCGACAAGGACGGCGACAAGTACTGCGACAGCGCCAAGACCGTGATCGGCACGCCGGCGGCCTGCGCGCTGGGCGGCGGCGACTGCAACGATACGGTCGGCGCTGGCTTCGTCATCAACCCGGGCGCCGCGGAAGTCTGCGACGGCGTGGACAACAATTGCGCGGGTGGCGTCGACGAGGTGTGCAAGGACACCGATCTCGACGGCTACTGCCAGGGCAACGTTGGCATCAGCGTGGCGTGCCCCAAGGGCGGCAAGGACTGCGACGACACCAAGATCGGCGTCAACCCGGGCGCGGCTGAGACGTGCGCGACGCAGTGGGACGACAACTGCGACGGCGTGACCAACCAGCTGAACGCCTTGGCTTGCAAGACCTTGTACACCGACGTCGACTTGGACGGCTTCGGTACTGGATCTGGGACTTGCCAGTGCGTTCAGGTCGGCACGCTTTCGGCATTGGTCGGTGGCGACTGTCAGGACGGCATCGCTTCGATCAACCCGAATGTAAAGGAGATCTGCGACGGCTTGGACAACAACTGCAGCAACGTGGCCGACGAAGGGTGTGACGACGACAACGACGGCTACTGCGACTCCGGTATGTTGATGACCAGCACTGCCCAGTGCGGCAACTCGGCCAAGCCGGCAGCGGGCGTGCAGAAGCCGGGCGATGACTGCAACGACACGACGGTCGCGGTCAAGCCGGGCCTCATCGAGACCTGCGACGGCTTGGACAACAACTGCAACCTCCAGTTCGACGAAGGCTGCGACGATGACCATGACGCCTGGTGCGACAACGGCATGACGGTTTCCGGCAAGCCCGCGGTGTGCCCGAACGGCATCGGCGACTGCGACGACTTGGACAAGAGCATCAACCCGGCCGCGCAGGAGAACTGCACCACTGCCGCGGATGACAACTGCAACGGCAAGACCAATGAGTTGAATGCCTTGGGCTGCAAGTCGTTCTACACCGACGCCGATCTGGACGGCTATGGCGTGGGCGTGCCGCAGTGTTGGTGCGGCCCGAGTTCACCGTTCTCAGCGGCCAAGAACGGCGACTGCAACGACACCAAAGCCAGCGTCTACCCGAACACTTCGGCGGAAATCTGCGACGGCGCGGACAACGACTGCAACGGTGTGGTCGACGAAGGCTGCGATGTGGACGGCGACGGCTACTGCAACGCACTCTTGGTGGTGAGCAACACCACGGCGTGCCCGAAGACCACGATCACCGCTGGCAAGGGTGACGACTGCAATGACTTCGATAAGTTGGTCAATCCGGGCGTGGCGGAATTCTGCGACGGTGCGGACAACAACTGCAATGGCGCGGTCGATGAACTGTGCGACAAGGACGGCGACAAGTACTGCGACGTGGCCAAGCAAGTCGTCGGCACGCCGGCCATCTGCACCAACGGTGGCGGCGACTGCAACGACTCCGACGGTGCCGTCAACCCGGCGACGGCCGAGGTCTGCAATGGCAAGGACGACAACTGCAACAAGTTGGTCGACGAGCCGAATGCGTCTGGCTGCACGACCTGGTACTACGACGGCGACCAGGACGGCGTGGGCGTCAATTCCTCGCAGTGCCTGTGCGGTTCGTCGGGCTTGTACTCGTCCAAGTCCAACAACGACTGCGATGACACTTGCCCGACCTGCAAGCCGGGCGGCACCGAAGTCTGCGACGGCAAGGACAACAACTGCGCGACGGGCGTGGACGAGGGCTGCAATGCCGATGGCGACGGCTACTGCACGGCCGCGAAGGTGACGATTGGCACGCCGCCGGTTTGCAACAAGGGTGGCGGTGACTGCAACGACGGCAATGGCTCGATCAACCCCGGCGCGGTTGAACTGTGCAACAACGTGGATGAAAACTGCAACGGTGTGATCGACGAGGGCGCGGGAAGCGTTTGCCCGCTGTATCCGAACGCGAACATGGTGTGCAACGCCGGTGCGTGCGCGATCGCCAGTTGCCAGGCCAACTTCTACAACCTGAACGGCAGCATCAGCGACGGTTGCGAGTGCAATGGCTCGGACCTGTACGAACCGAACAACAGCTGCGGCGCGGCGTACGTCATCAACAGCAACATGCCGGAAAGTGGCAACACCAAGGAGTCCGTCTTGGGCCGACTCGTGGACGCCACGGATGAGGACTGGTACGCGTTCTACGGCTCGGACAGCTACGACGGCGGTAGCGGCGTGTGCGACAAGTACAACGTGCGGGTGGTGTTCACGGCCAACCCGGGCGGCCTCGCTTTCGACGTCAACCGGGGCGGCTGTCCGAACGGTTCGAACACGGTGTGCTGCGGCCAGACGGACTTCAACTGGTTCACCAACTTCAAGGGCGCGAGCAATGGCGACCCCAGCCGGCAGTTCAGCGAGTATGGCGAATGTCCGTGCAATACCAACGGAAGCCAATTTGACCAGTACCACACCGGCTGGAACATTCCGCCGGGCTATCCGGGCGGCGGCGGACCGTACTGCATGAACTACAACAGTGGTTACGTGTGCATCCCGAAGGGCTACTACTACACGAACTGCGCCGACGACTCTGCGTGGTACTACGTGCGGGTGTTCAAGGCCTCGGGCGGACCGGTGTGCTCGACGTACAAGTTGGAGATTTCCAATGGTATGTACGGTCAGCCTGGCACGGGTAACGGCAAGAAGTAGGCGAGCGGCGGCGCAACGGGGCCGGGATGGCGGAACGGTAGACGCAGGGGACTTAAACTCCCTTGGGCATTGCGCCCGTGCCGGTTCGAATCCGGTTCCCGGTACTGGAGTTAGCGATTCGGCGGATCCCGAGAATGCGCCCGGGATCAGGTTGGGGATCAGGTTCTGCGATTGTGCGGGCGCGGAAGTGTCCGGGGCACGCCTTCAGGGTGGCGCGGGGAAGCAGGGCGAGCGGGCGCGCCAGCTCTCGCACCCCGATCCGCGCGCCCACCTAGTCAGCAACGGCAAGGCTGATCTTCGGACATTCGGGATCATTTCAGGGTATCCGGCGCTACGCCCGGGGGACCCATTTCAGCCAACCACAGCGAACCGCGCCCGCGCCATCACAACCCCCGATAAACCTCGCGCCGGTGTCGCACGCGCGTCACTGTCACAACCAGCACAGCATCGCCGACCCCATAGATCACACGGTAATCGCCGATACGAAAGCGGAAATGGTCGGCTTGCCCCTGGATCGGTTCGACGTCGATCGGCCGCGGGTTCTCCGCCAGCCCGTCGATCGCCGCGCCGACGCGCACGCGCACTTTGGCCGGCAACGCTGCGATCTCGCGCTTGGCCGCCTTCAGGATCTCGATCGCGTGGGTCGCCATGCCGTCTACTTCAGGCCCAGTTCAGCCTTGGCATCCGCCCAGGACTGCGCCGGTTCGTCGCCCTGCTCAGCCAGGGCGCGCGCGATCGCCGCCACGTCCGCTTGATTGTCCAGGGCTTCCAGCAAGCGCAGATCGTCCATGGACACCAGCGCCGCCACGTCCTTGCCGCGCCGCTGCATGATGATCCGCTCGCCACCGTAGGCGACCCGGTTGGCCGCGTCGGGTAGCGTGTTCCGTGCTTCGCTCAGTCCAAGTCGCGTCATGACGTCACCTCTTGCACGAACTGTACGATTCGCACCGGTGGCAGTCAATGTCAGACAGTGTCACGCGACCACCGCGAGCCGCGCCCGCGCCACGATTCCCGCCACCTCGTTGACTGCACACTCGCACCGTGGCACAGGCGGCGCATGGCTTGGAAACGGCAAGCGGTCTTATGGACACCCGGCGCGGAGGCGGACTTGCTCGAGGTTGCCGCAATGGCTTCCGTTGAAGTCGCGATTGCACTACGCGAAGCCGTGAAGCTCTATGCTGGCAAAGGCCTTGGCGACGTGCGCGACCCCATGACGGCGGGGCCGTGGCGTGGCAGAAGTCGGTTGAAACCGGCCGGCGCTGACGAATACCGCATCATCTTCAAGCGGTTCCCGATGCAGGCATTGATCCGGCTCGAGCGTATCCGCTTGCGGGCCGTGGTCTACTTGGACCCGCCGGCCCGCTCGCGCTGAAGTTTCGCAAGTTGCCGCAGCTTGCGGCCCACCGTCGCATCCGAGATCAAGCGGCCCTCTGCCATGGCGCGATCGCCCTCACGCATGGCGTGCAGATCGCCCGGAAGACACGGCTCATTGCCCCAGTCATTGGGTTGCGCGGGCGGGACGGGCTGGCGGACAGTTGCAGCGTTTCGCATGGCTTCATGGTGCTCCGGCCCGTTCCCAGGCGCAACTCCGTTCCACCGGCGGTGCCGATTGGCCGGTTCAACCAACCACCGCGAACCGAGTGAGCGCTACCGCCCGCGCCACCTTGCGCCCCCAAACATCCAGCGCCGCACGCATTTCCTGCGCGTATTCATGCCGATCGTAGATCGCCGTCACGCTCGAATCGGTGCTGCGGGCGAAGCGTCCAAACGCGCCTACACCACCGGCTGCCACAGCTCGAACCGGTTACCCTCGCCATCCCACGCCCAGCCGAACTTACCGTATTCGTGGCTTTCTGTGCGCTCGTCGACACGCGCGCCCTTGTTGCGCAGCCACGTCAGCATCACGTCCAGGTCCGCCACGCGCCAGTTGAGCATCGCCTGCTGGGTCGGTTCGCCGAAGTACGCGGTGTCGGGCGAAAACAGCGAGAATGCGGTCATGTCGCCTTCCTTCGCGATCAAAGTGCCGCCGTTGTAGCTGGCGTCGAGGTCCAGGCCCAAGTGGTCGACGTACCACTGTCGCAGCGCCGCCGGATCGCGGGCTCTCAGGAAGATGCCGCCTGCTCCCAGGACGCGGGGTCTGGTGTCGGACGTGATGGGCTCGGACATGGACGACTCCTTTCGTTGACAGCGGTTGGGCGACAGCGGTGGACCGAAATACCGTAAGCTCGGATAGCCGTCAAATGCCCAACCGTGCCAGCGCCCGGTTGACAGCACCGCTTGCCACGTTGCACGTTCGCCGAGCCTTCCGACGAAGCACTGGTCTCGGAGGCGCAATGGCCGTCATTCCCTTCGGGAGGTCGCATGTTGCACACGATCCTGGCATGCAAGCACGGAGCAAGCGGTGCCGTTGCCGTTCTGGCCGTGGCAATGCTGGGCTGTAGCGGTGCAAGCGGGTCGGCGCTCCATCCCACAAAATCCGCGCAGTTGGCGCTCCACTGTCCGGCTGGCAGTGTCTTGCGTGGCGCGGGCACTTTGACGAGTTGGTGTGCGCGCGAAACCGTCGACGCGGTGGTCCTGCACGGGCCCTTCCAGGTGGCCGGTCTCAACGGCAATGGCTCCCTCGTAACTGTGCAAGGGCAGTTTGTCGACGATCGACGCAGCGGCATGTGGGAGCGCCTGGAGAATGGCGAGACCCAATGGCAAGGCAGTTTCAAGGACGGCGTGCGGGTCGGCGCCTGGCAGACCAGGCTGAACGGCGACATGGTGTCGTGGCTAGAACCCGAAGATCTGCCAAAGCCAGAGGGCGCTTCAGGCGAAGGCAGTGATGCGGACCGATCGGGCGGCTGCGTCAAGGCCGACATTGCCGCGACGGTGCATGCCGAGGCGAGTCTGATTCGCGCCTGCTACGACGTCGGATTGGCGATGGAACCGGACTTGGCGGGCAAGATCACGAATCAATGGACGATCAACCCGCGTGGCCTCGTGGACGACTTCGAGATCGTGGCCACTGACTGGACGAGCCACCCGCGCGGGCTTGGGGAAGGGCGCAAGGTCGTCACAAACGCCTTGCCGGCTCTGAGCGTCACGCGCTGCGTTTCTGTGGTGATGGCTTCACTGCGCTTTGAACCACCGCAAGAAGGTATCTGCGTGATTCAATGGCCTTTCATCTTCAGTCCGCGATGAGTCCTCGCGTGCCCGCGACAGGTGCCCGTCTAGTACAAGAACTGGAAGTAATGCACCGAAGGCACCGCCACCGACTTGGTGATGTGGAACTCGCCGTTCGAAGCGTCGATCACCCCTGAGTCCGTGAACGTAGGCTGCGACCAGGTCGCCGAGGTCGGGTCCAAGTACGCCCACTGGTAGCCGACGGTCTTGGCGGTCTTGGTGATGTTGGTCACGTCCACGCGCAAGATGTGCTCCAGGACCTCGTTGTCCTTCTCCACGTTCAGGTCCGCGATCATGACCCGCAACATGCGCTGGCGTCCCTTGATGACCGACTGGTCCGTGTCCTGGTCCACGACGCAATCCACCGGCTCTTTGAGGTTGTTCACGCACGATTCCTTGGTTCCCAGCACCACGACGCCCGCGCCGACGTCCACAGTGCCCTTCGGCTCGCCCGTGCCCGTGCCACTCGCGTCCGGGCCCTGCGTCGAGCCGAGAATCTGCTTACCACTCAAGAAGTTGAACCAGAACGCGTGCCACGCCGCCGGCTTCAGCGCGCCGTTCTTCATCACCGTGCCGTCCTGCAGTTTCTCGTTGAACCAGAAGTTGTCCGAAGCACGTGCGTTCTTGTCCAACTCGAGCGCTGGCGCCACCTTGGCATCCAGCGTCGGCCAGCGCGGCGCGTGGGTCACCGAGGCGAAACGGACCGTGCCCTGCAGCAACATCTTGCACGCGGCATAGAACGCGTTCTTGTACTCCGACAACCGGCGCGGATCACTCTTCAACGACGCCGGATAGTTGGACTTGGTCAGGTGCAGGTCGGTCAGGAACAGCGGAATCGGCGCGGTACCCGTGGTCGGCGAACCACTGAAGTTCTTCTCGTAATGCAAGCCCTTGGTCGCCGCGTACTTCGAAATCGTCGTGGCGATGGCCTGCACTTCCAGCGGCGAGTCCGCCTCGACCTCGAAGGACAGGAACGTCAGCGCCAACTGCTTCTCCACCACGAAATCGATGAAGTCAAAGATGGGCGAGCGATTGGTGTTGCTCTTGTCGAAGTTCTGCACCTCGAGCGCGCTGTGGATCACCACCGACGGGCCGATCAGGGCGACGTCATTGCCAGGCTGCGGGAATTCCTGCCGAAGTTCAGTCGCGAACGCCTTGTACGCGTCGAGCCACTGCTGCTTGGTCGCCGCCGTGTAGCCGCCCGCGCCGAAGGGATCGCGCATGAACTCGATGTTGTAGATCTTCGCGCCGCAGGACCAAGGCCTGGGCTGGCCGGTCGGCAGGTCGCAGATGGTCTTCTTGGTGTTCTCGCAAGTCGTCTTGTAGCCCGCGGGCGGGTTCGCGCACGAGCCGTCCCAGCAACACGTGCCACCCGAAGGCAAATCGCGGTCGTAGTGGCGCGCGACCTGGCGCACGACCTTGGCCCACTTGGCGATGTCCGCGATGGGCTTGCCCTGCTGTTGGCCGTTGGCGTACGTGCAAGTGCCTTTGCCATCGCCCAAATCGTACGCTGCGGTCCACAAGATGTAGCCGCCCGTGTCGTGCGACGCCTTGATGAGGGCATCCATCGCTGCGAAGTTGTAGCTGGCCGGATCGTCGAAGGCCTTGGCGCCGTTGGGGAAGATGCCCTGCAGCGTCGCGCCGCAGCCGTAGCCGACCGGAATGCGGTGCCAGTACGGCAGGAGGTTGCCGAAGTTCTTCAGGAAGTCGCTGTCCTGATCGATTGGGACCGCCACCGCCGCCGTGCCGTTCACACCGCGCAGGTCAACCGCTTTGAGGCCATCCGCTGGCGCCAGATCGCCCAGGCAAGGCACCGTGGTCCCATTGGTCAACACGCACTGCCCGGCGTCGATGCGCACGGACCGATTGCGCAACTGGTTTGCCTTCTCAGGCAAGGTGATCGTGTCCTCCGTCTGGCTGCAACCGGCGAGAGCGGCAGGCCCGCCGATCAGCGAGAGCAGCGTGGCAAAGGCGAAGGTCTGGCTGAGCGAGCGGCGGTGCTTGTGCATGGTATCCTGGCGCGGGCGTGACGAAACGCGGGCTCCGGCAGTATCCGGGAGCGGCGGGGGCTGGTCAAGGCGACGTCGCCTACTCAAAACTTCCGAACGTTCAGACCCCTGGCAACCGGACCAACGCCTGGAAGCCCCCGCCCGCGTTCAGCGCCACGTGCAGATCGCCAGCCTTGCGCTCGACCAGCGCCGCCGCCACCGCCAGACCCAGGCCCATGTGGCCTTGGCCCGCCCGACGCAGTCCACAGCTTGCCGCCGCATGCAAGTCCGGGCAACCAGGGCCATTGTCCGTCACGTGCAGGCGGCTCTCTTGCCACTGGACGTCGACCCAGCGCGGCGCCGTCGACGCCTCGTCCTGCTCAGCCATGGCGTGTGCTTCCAAGGCGTTCTGAACCAGCGCCGAGGCCACCTGACACCACTCGGCTTCGGTCAGACCGGGCGCCAGTTCGTGGCTTTCTTCCGGGCCCAGCCAGATCAACTCCACACCCTGGGTCGCCGCCGTCGTGCGCAGCATCTTCACCAGCGTGGGCAGGGTCTTGGGTCGATCGCCGAGCCCCGGCAGCGCCGCCAGCGCGCATTGGATGGACGCGCGCGGTCGCATCACGTGGGTGCGCAGTCGCGCCAACTGGTCACCGACATTGGCGTCGGTGTTGCGCATCGCAGTCAGATCGACCAGGGACACGCTCGCCACCAGGCTGTTCATTAGGTCGTGGGCGAGCTTGCGCATCGCCACGGTCAGGACCTCGATCGTCGCCCAGGGTAGCGGTTGCACGCGCACGGCCTCGGGAAACGGCGGCACCATGAGTTCTCCTGTCGTGGGCGCGAATTACGGACCGCAGTGCTGATCCAGGCGCGAAAGGCTGGCGGACAGGCTGCCGTCCGGTTCGATGCCGCCCCACACGAGACCGACGCTCGAGGTGTCGATGAAGTGGCCGGCGGCGAACAGCAAAGCCTCCGGAACATCTTGCAACTTCGCGGGAATCGGCAGGAGCGTGGCCTTGTCTGTGCCGCACGTGCCCACTTCGAGCGACAACTGGTGATCGACGATCGTCCACTGTGCCTGTTGCGGTACGTTCGGGCATTGGCTGTTGTCGCCTTCGGTCGGCCTCTGCTGCACCGCGAGCCAGGCGTGGCCGCCCAGGGCATCGAACAGGATGGGCAGGAACGCTGGACCGCCGTTGAAGTGTCGAAGTAATGGAAGCTGCGGTGGATTACTCTGCAGGTCTGCGAACGCGGGTAGGGGCGTCGCGGCGAAAGTCGGAGTGCCAAGCGTCTGGGTCACCACCCAAAGTACGGTCAGGTTCGCGCCGTAGCACGCGCCCAGGTTCGTTTCGCCCGCCACCGTGTCCACGCCCAGACTGCCGGTGTCGTGCCGTTGGGAACCGGCGGTAATTGCAATGGTATCCGAGAAAGGCTCGTAGACCATCAGCGCGCCCATGCGCGGATTCGGGTGCTCGGTCCCCTTGTTCAGCGCCTGCAGGTCGGTCCACTTCAGCGTCGCCAGGTCCAGGCTCCAGAACGCGAAGGTCTCTTGCTTGGCATCGAAGCCGCCGAACACAAGTAGCCGATGTCGAAGGGGATCCAGTGCCAACGAGGAGGCGGCCAGGGCCGGCGCCCCGGTCGAGACGGGAGTAGCCAGCACGCCAGTCTTCAGGTCCAAGGTATGCACCGTCGCCACCGGCTTCCACGTCGGGTCGAGCGCGCCGCCCTGCAGCAAGCGACCTTGCCAAAGCCTTTCGACATCGGAGACATGCTGGTTGGCGACCAGTGGCAGGCCGCCCGCCAGTACCAGCCGTTCCGCCTTGACGTCGACTTGGGCCATGCCGAATGCAAAAAGCGGCGCGTTTTCCGAGACTCGCGTCCACTCGCCCGGC
The DNA here is from genome assembly GCA_964356325.1 of uncultured Enterobacteriaceae bacterium. GTDB lineage: Bacteria > Myxococcota_A > UBA9042 > UBA9042 > UBA9042 > CAYHHL01. The sequence goes on from CAYHHL010000042.1 coordinate 12,841, forward strand.
ACCGTCCCGCACCAGGCATCGGTAGCAGGAATGACGCGCGAGGGCCCGAGCGGATCATCGCCCAGGTCGTAACGCAGCCCTGACGCGAGGCACAAAGCCTTGCGCGCGGGCGACCATCCGCTGGCCATGCCGATCCGGCCCGCCGGCTGCTCCAGGTCCAGGCGCGTGACTGTCTTGGTGCCGGGCAGCCAACTGTAGACGTCCGCGATGCCGGTTGGATGCCCGCCGACGATGCGCCGCCCGCCGCCCAGCACCCACGCCTGTGACACCGGCTCGATGCCGACGAAACCGCCCGAGCGCTGCAACGCCGCCAATACCGGCGCGGAGTCCGTCGTCAACTGCCAAGAAATGTTGGTCTTGCCCACCAGCGTGCCGATCTCGTGCTGAAATGCCTTGGTCTTGGTCAGCCCGAACACGTGCAGCTTGCCCGCGGCGTCCCAGGCACACTGCGCGTCATCCAGCGACTCGGGACCGGCGAGATCGGACGTCAGTTTGCTAGCCGTCACGCCAGCTTCCGTGGCATCCAGGCGGAACAGATCGTTGTCCGGCGTCAGCGCGTAGCCCGCAACGCCGTCGGACACCAGGCAGGTCGCCAGGTCGCCCAACTCGCCGTCTACCTCGCTCCAAGTGCCATCGCCGCCCAGTTTGGCCGTCCTTGCCAGGCCCAGGCCCGGCTGGATCAGCACGGCCACGCGACCGCCACCGGAAGTCGACAGCACTACCGCATGGGCGCGCGCTTCGGGCGGCGTCGGTGTCTCCACTTCGACTGGCGGCACGTAAAGTAGTGAAGTCGTGGACAGATCGCTGACCAACGTCGCAGGCCCGGTCTTACCGATCGACCACACCGGCGCCGCGGTCTTCGCACCGTGCACGCCGCCCAGCACCAGCACGCGATCCGCTGCCGCGTCATAGGCCAGCGCCGCGCCCGCCCTCGGCTCGTCGGTCGCGTGGCGCTGCAATTGCCAGGACGCCATTTGTGTCACAGGCTTGCCGGCTGCCGGGACTTCCAGTGTCCACAGGTCGGCGCGCTCGACTGGCAAGGTAGGCGTCGGCACCCAGCCACCGTAACGCAAAACCCGTTGCCAGGCCGGCACGTACAGCGCGGACCAGGAGGCTTGCGGCTGGGGCGAACCGGCCGATGTCTGCACGAATTGGCTGGCGAACGGCAGGCCCGCGCAGACCGCGCCCAGACCATCGGCAGTGCAGGCGACGTGCGCCGGTGTCATCGGCAGGCCATTGGCGCAGATCTGGCCCGTATAGGCACAGCCGCCGCACGGCATGCCGACGCTCTTGCCTTCCGCACTGAAGCCGTCGTCCACGGTGCCGTCGCAGTCATCATCTACGAAGTTACAGACTTCCGGCTGGGCCAGACTCTTGCTGCCCCCGGCGCCGGTCGAGCAGATCGCCGCCTTGTCGCTGCCGCACTCGACCTTGCCCGGGATCGTTTGGATCGCACAAAGGCCGGCGTCCGCCAGGCATTCCGCGCCCAACGGCAAGCCGCCAAATGCCGCTTCCTCGTCGGTCTGTCCGTCGCAGTCGTTGTCCAACTGATCGCACCAGTTCTCCACGCCTTGCCAGCCAGCCAGGCCGGGCGCGGTGCAAATGCAGCCCAGGCAGCCGGCTGGCCCCGCGACCTTGCCGGCCTTGGACGGATCGCACTTCAGTTGGACTTGCGCGATCGCCCCTGCGCACACGCCCGCCTTGCAGAAATCACCAGCGCCCGGAAGGACATCCGCCATGCCGGGCTGCTTGTCCCACGCGTCTACGAGGCAATCCTGGTCGGCGTCGATGGTATTGGACTGCAGCGCGTCGGGCGTGCCATCGCCGTTGTTGTCTTGAGGATGCAAGGGGTCCGTGCCGACTTCCTCCTGGTCGCCGATTCCGTCCGCGTCGCTGTCGGCATTTTGCAGGTCGAGCTTCCATGCCAGCTCGTAACCATTGAGCAATCCGTCTTGATCGAAGTCCGCTTCTTTGCCCTGGCACACCTTGTCCAGGCAGATGCCCGACTCGCACTCGGCCGCTACCTGGCACGACGCGGTGCACCGACCTTCGTGACAGACACCGCCTTCGCACTCCGCGTCGACGCCGCACGTGGAGCCGAAGCGCCTGAGTTTCTTCTTGAACAAGTCGCAGCCGGACAGCGTGCCCAGACCGAGCGCGAGGCACAGCAACAGCGCGACGCGGCGCGCCCAGTTCGAGAGTGGAAACGGAAGGCAACGGCAGGCAAGCATGAACGTCCTCGGTTCGGAAGCCGCACTGTAGCAAAGCCTTCCGTGTGCGCATAGTTCCACCGAGACTGGTCACACTCGGTCTCGGCACCGGGTCAGGTCGATCCAAGAATGGGCAAAACACACTGAAACTAGGTGGAAAGAATGCCTGGCACGCTGAGGCACGACACATGCAAGACGTTCCGGCGCGCACCGATGCGCAACGCTGGAGAAGCCATGTTGGCCAAAGTCGCAAGTGCAGCGCTGGTGGGAGTCGATGCCCGCCCCATCGAGGTCGAGTGCGACGTCTCCTCTGGTTCTCCGGACTTCCTGACCGTAGGCATGCCCGAGTTGGCCGTGCGCGAAGCCCGCGTCCGGGTCCGCAGTGCGATTCGCCATGCCAAGCTGCCGTTTCCGCGCATCCGCGTGCTGGTCAACCTGGCGCCGGCCGACGTGCGCAAGGAAGGGACCTGCTACGACCTGCCCGTCGCGCTGGCGGTGTTGCTCGCCGATGGCACCTTGCCCCACGCTTGCCTGGACGGCTGGCTGGTGGTGGGCGAACTGGCGCTGACCGGCGTAGTGCGGCCGATCTGCGGGGTGCTGGCGGTGGCGCAACTGGCGCAGGAACTGGGCATGCGCGGCGTCCTGGTGCCGGCCGACAACGCCCATGAAGCCGCGGCGGTGCAAGGCATCGAAGTGCGCGCCGCCCGATCTCTGGCCGAAGTGGTCGCGCTGCTGCGGGGCGAAGGCGAGTGGACGCTGCCCGAGACGCCGCCGCCGTCGCGCGTGGCAGGTCATGCGCTGTGCTGGTCGGACGTGCGCGGTCATGCTCTGGCCAAACGGGCGCTCGAGGTCGCGGCGGCGGGCGGTCACAACGTGGTGATGGTCGGTACGCCTGGAACGGGAAAGACGATGCTGGCCAGAAGGTTGCCGACCATCCTGCCGATGCTGGCCGCCTCGGAAGCTGTCGAAGTGACCAAGGTGCACTCGGTCGCGGGTCTGTTGCCGGCCGGTGTCGGGCTGCTCCAAGAACGACCGTTTCGCGCGCCGCATCACACGGTCAGCGCCTCGGCCCTGGTAGGCGGCGGCACGATGCCCAAGCCCGGGGAGGTGTCGCTGGCCCATCGCGGCGTGCTGTTCCTCGATGAATTGGCCGAATTCCCGCGCCATGTGTTGGAAACCCTGCGACAACCCCTCGAAGACGCGATGGTCACCGTGACGCGCACGCGCCAGGTCGTCCGCTTCCCGGCCCAGTTCATGCTCGTGGCCGCTCTCAATGCCTGTCCGTGCGGCCACACCGGTTCGCGCACCCACCGCTGCACGTGCTCATCGCAGGCGCTCGAACGTTACCGCGCCCGGCTGAGTGGGCCCCTGCTCGATCGGATCGACCTGCAAATCCAACTGCAAGCGTTGACTCCCGCGATGTTGCGCCACAGTCCGCCCAGCGAGACGTCGACCGTCGTGCGCGAACGCGTGTGCCGGGCGCGCGAGCTTCAGGTGCAACGCTACGGTCAGCCGGGCGTCACCAATGCCAGCGTGCCGATGACGCGATTGCGTGAACTGTCGCCACTTTCCGGGCCGGTGCACGACCTGCTGCTGCGGGCGCTCGAAAACTTCGGCTTGTCGCCGCGGGCCCATGATCGGATCTGGCGGGTGGCGCGCACCATCGCCGATCTGGCGGGGCAGCCGGACGTGCAGGCGGAGCACCTCTCTGAAGCCTTGCAGTACCGCTACTTCGACGAGCCCGCCGCGCATCAGCCGTTGCAGCGCGCGAGCTGACCTCTCCTTCCGACCCGAGAGTCATCCGAATCAATGGCCGCGGGGCTTGGTCCCGTGGCGTATCCGCGGACCCGTGGAGCTGCCGAGATTCGGTGGCACGCGTGGGATCCGCTGTTCCTGGAGGCAATCATGGCTGAGAAGTTTGGCATCAAGGCGTTGGACGACCTGATCAAGTCCGCGGAGAAGACCTTCGGGCGCGGCATCCTCATGGCGGCGGACGGTCCGGCGGTCGTGCAGGACATCGAAACCATCAGCACGGGGTCGTTCGCCCTGGATCGCTGTCTCGGCATCGGCGGATTGCCCAAGGGACGCATCATCGAGATCTACGGCCCGGAATCGTCCGGCAAGACCACGCTGGCGCTCTCGGTCATCGCCCAGGCGCAAAAGCAGGGGGCGATCGCGGCGTTCGTCGATGCCGAGCACGCCCTGGACCTCAAGTATGCCCGGGGACTGGGCTGCGATTGCTCGCGGATGCTGCTGTCCCAGCCGGATTGCGGCGAGCAGGCGATGGACGTGGTCGAGGCACTGGTGCGGTCAGGCGAAGTCGGTGTGATCGTGGTGGACTCGGTGGCGGCGCTGACGCCCAAGGCCGAGATCGACGGCGAGATGGGCGACACCCACGTGGGGTTGCAGGCGCGCTTGATGTCGCGGGCGATGCGCAAGTTGGCGTCGCTGGCGCATCAGACTGGGACGACCTTGGTCTTTCTCAACCAGATCCGCATGAAGATCGGCGTGACCATGGGCAGTCCGGAGACCACGACCGGTGGCAACGCCCTGAAGTTCTACGCTTCGATCCGCCTGGACGTGCGCCGCATCGGCTCGCTCAAGAAGGACGAGCTGATCTACGGCAACCGGCTGAAGGTCAAGGTCGTCAAGAACAAGATGGCGCCGCCGTTTCGCCAGGCCGAGATCGACCTGCTGTTCGGCCAGGGCTTCAATCGCGAATCCGAGATCTTCGACACGGCGGTGCAGGCGGGCGTCATCACTCGCGCGGGCGCCTTCTACAAGTTCGGCGACGAGACGGTGGGCCAGGGTCGCGATCGGGCGGTGAATGACCTGAAGGCACGCCCGGAGTTCTGCGAGCGCATCGTCGCTCTGCTCGGCAATGCGCCGGTGGAGGTGGGCTCGGACGCCGAAGATCTGGCGGCCTGAAGCGAGAAGTAGGTGAGCGAAAGTGCAGTGGCGCCGCGTCGACCCAGGCAGGGGCTTGGGCGGCGACGGCCGAGGAAGGAGTACAAGATGGCGGATTTGAACAAGGTGCTGTTGATCGGGCGTGTCGGCGTCAAGCCGGAAGTGAAGAAGACCCAGGCCGGCGACAGCGTCTCGCGGTTGCGCGTGGCGACGTCGTACGAGGCGAGCAAGGGCGACGGCCAGTTCGAGCGGGAGACCGAGTGGCACAACGTCGTGGCATTCGGGCGGCTCGCCGATCAGTGCGCGGAACACCTGGACAAGGGCAAGCTCGTGTACGTCGAAGGCAAGCTGTGCTCGCACACGTGGACGGACAAGGCCGGCGTGGAGCGCACCGACCGCGAAATCCGCGCGCATCACGTGCACTTCCTGAGCAGCCGGCCGGGTGAGGCGGTGCGCAAGCAGGACAACACCCAGCACGCGGCGGCGGCGGTGCCGTTCTAGCCAGGCAGCGTCACGCGGAGGCGTCGTCCTCGCCCGGAGTTGGAGCTTGCCAACCCGCGGCGAGGGCGGCGCGTCCGGCGTTCAGCCCTCGGCCGTACTCAGCGTGAAATCCAAGTGTTCACCCGGCAAGGGCCCGGTCTTGCCCATCTTGGTCTTGGGCGGGTTGAAGTAACCGAATCGCAACGACGGGAAGCGCTTGCGCAATTCGTGCACCATCGCCAGCACGCCGATCGGTTGGTCCACCGCGCCCTCGGGCAGCACGCGCAAGTACAACTCAGGGTCGATGTTGAGGTTGCGCAGTTGGATGAGTTGAACGCCACCGTCCTCGATGAACTGGCTGACGGCGTCGATCTCGGCCTGCGTGTCGCTGACGCCCGGGAAGATGAAGTAGTTCAGGGACACGTACTTGCCCCGGTTCGTCATCTCCTTGGCCGATTGCAGCACGTGGTGGAAATCGTAGCCGCGCGGCTTGTAGTACGCCCGGTACACCTCGGGCCGCGCCGAGTTCAGGCTGATGCGGATGCTGTCCAACCCGGCGTCGGCCAGCTTGCCGACGATGCGCGGCAACGACGCATTGCTATTGAGGTTGATGACGCCCTTGTGGGTGTGCGCCCGGATGCCCCGTACCACGTCCTCGAGGACTTTGCCCTGGACCAGCGGTTCGCCTTCGCAGCCCTGGCCGAAGCTGACCACGCCGTTGGGCACGCGCTCCAGGTGCAGGCAGGCCAATTCGACCAGATCCTTGGCGACAGCAGGCACCTTGATGCGCTCGTGGTTGGCCTCGAACGTGCTGCCCGATTGGTCCGAAATACAGCCTATGCACGCGGCGTTGCAGGTCGAGGCTGCCGGCATGGGCGCTTCCCACCGCCCCAGGAAGAAGTTTTGCGCGGCCCGGCAGTGGTAGACCAGAGCGCAATGCTCGATGTGCTTGATCGCGCCGTTGTCGGGGTGCGCCGCCCGAATCTCTTGGACGTTCTTTTCGATTTCGGGCAGGTCGAACCGGTAGGGATCCTGGCGCTTGTCCGCATCGACGCGTACCGCCGGCACGACGAAGTGGCCATTCATCCAGCCCACCGCGCTGTAAGCGTACAGGGTCAGGTCCGGCGCCCCCTCGATCGTGTCGTAGGCTGGGTGCAGCAGGCGCAGATACGCCGGAGCCACGAACGCCGCGACCGCTTGCAAAGGCCCCGTTGCCGCGTCGCCTTCGACTTCGACCGGCTCGTCGCACTCGGGATCCACCGCGTACGGCCGACGCTGCGGCAACACGAACAGATCGCTACCCTTGGGCAGCTGGATCAACTCCTCGGGCAGGGGTTGCCGCCAGACGTCGCCATCCCACGCCAGCATCGCCAGTTCGGGGTGATCGAAGATGCGGCCCTGATCGTCGGCGACCACAGCGCGGGCAAAAGTCTCTTTCATACGGACAGGCTCCCGGCAAACTCGGGCAGCCTTGTATCAGAACTTGACCTGCGCGTTGAGCAGGAAGTTGATCGCCGCCAGTTCACCCACGCCGACGCCTTTGACCGAAGAATCGCCAGCCGTGGGTTTTTTCAGCGGAACCTGCATACCGCCCGCCAGGTGTACCGGGCCCAGAAACGCGCGCAGACCGAGCGTGCCGAGCCAGACGTTGCGCATCAGCGGCGCGTTGTCGATCTCGTTCAAGTGGTCCACCTCCAGGCTGATGCCCAACAGGCCCAGATCGACCACCGCCGCCGCGCCGAGATCCAGGTACGACTGCCGCTTCAGCGCTTCCCGATAGATGTCAGCGTCCTTGTCCCGAACCGGCGTCATGTCGGTGTACTGGCCGCGCAGCACCAGGTCGACCACGGGAAGGTCAACGCCCACCACGAAGTACGGCGCCACCGTCATGTAGCTGTGCAGGTAGCGCGGCGCGGCGAGGATGTTGGACAAGGCAATCGTGTCGGAATCCTCGGTTCCGGTCGGCGCCCAGAAGTCCGCGCCCACGGTCCAGCCAAACGCCGCAGCGTTGGCCCCGTACGCATCGCCCACCGCCACACCCAAACCGGCATTGCCCAAGGCGAAGTGGTTGCCCTTGTCGCCGTTCCAGCCGGCGATCGCGATCTGGGCGCGCAGCTGCACGATCGAGAAGTAGACCTCCGCGTACGGATCGACGCTGAAGGCCAGGGCGCTCTGCGGCGCGTTGTAGGCCTCGATCACGGTGGCCAGCGTGTTCACCTTGTCCGCGTCCAACTGATTGATGTACGCCTCGGTGGTCGAGTCGAGCTTGCCCTCCTTCTTGAGGTTGTCCTTTGCCAACTTCTTGAACTCTTCGATCTTGCCGCTCTTCGCCAACGCCTTGAGCTCGGTCGTGTCGATGTCCTTCAGGTACTTCACGAACGGCTCAGCCTCGGGGTGCGCCTTGACGACCTGGTTGACGGCCAACGTGGCCGCCTTCTTCTCGATGGCCTTGACCGGCGCGATCTGGAACGTGGCCCCGACCGCTACGTGGCGATCCTTGCTGCTCGCCTTGATCGTGTGCCCCGACATCAGGTCGGAATTCGCGAACGGTCCCGCCCACGCGGCGGTGCTCGAAGCCGCGATGACGCAGGCCGTCGACAGGAAAACCCACTGGCTGAGACCGTACTTCATGGCAGCTTCCTGGCGCCGGATCGTGCTCCAGCCTGGTTCGCGGTGATGCTACGGTTCCTGGCGCCGCGGGGCAACTGTTGCGCAACTTGGCCTGCCGCCATCCCATGCGTATCATGCCGCGCCCGCACTTGCCCTGAGGCCTCGTGACACAGGATCCGCCGCACAATCCGCGCCCGTCCGGCCTAGATCGCTGGCCCTGGCTTTGCTACGCCTTGACGGCGCTGCTGACCCTGCTCGCGGTGACGCCGATCTGGACCGCGGACCTGCTACCCCTGGTCGACGCCGGCTCGCACCTGCACCTGATCACCATCTTGCACGACCTGTCGCTGCCGGTGTTTGCCAAGCACTACATCAAGGTACATGCGATCGTCCCGTACATCTCCTACTACGCCCTGGTCGATTGGCTGGCGTATTTCCGCGACGTCGAGTGGGCCAATCGCGTGGTCCTGAGCGGTTGCCTGATCGCCGTGCCACTGTCGACTTTCTCGCTCTTGCGCGCCGCGGGTCACAGCCGCTGGCTGGTCCTGGGTGTGCTGCCTTGGCTGCTGAACGCCGACTTCTTCATGGGGTTCTTCAGCTTCCTGATGTCGATCCCGCTGTTGCTCTGGCTGATGGCGGCCCACCTGCGCTGGCTGCGGCAACCGACGTGGAAACGGGGGCTTCTGGTCGCCGGCCTGCTCTGCGCGATGGCAACGACGCACTACTTGCTGTGGGCGATCGCGTTGGCGCTGCTGCCGTTGCTGGCGTTGCAGTTCGGCTTGCGGCAGCGCTGGTGGCGGACCTTGTGGTGGCCGGTGCGCGACGGCCTGCTGGGTCTGCCTTCGATCGGCGTGCTGTTGCCCTGGTTCTTGAAGTACTTCGTGTTCGCCGAAGGGGTGACCACCAGCGATCAGGCGGCGGCGGCGCGGCAAGGCACGTTCTTGCAGAAACTGTCCCACGTCTATGCCGGCGAGCATCTCGGGCCGGTCGACAACCTGCGGCAACTGTTCGATCGCATGTTCGATCCGGTCGGATCCCCGAACGCGCCGCTGAACCTGCTGTATCGGCCGGGTGAACTGGTCAGCTTGCTGTGGATCCTGGGCTTCGTGCTGTGGATGGTCGCGGGTGTGCGGCAGCAGCGCAACACCGCACAACAGCAGATGATTATACAGGAGACCTCGAGTCCGGCCGACCGCTTCGACATCCCGGGCGATTCGTACGTGGGCTGGCTGTTGGGCTGGACCGTGCTTCTGTACTTCGTATTTCCACAGCATCTGTTGCGACCGATCTGGCTGCTGGGCGTCAACTTCCGGCTGGTCGAGGTCATGGCCATGCTCGCGGTCATCGCGTTGCCCATCCGGCCGATGCAGGCGCCAGCGGATTTCCGACTGCGGACCTGGGCGGGAACGCTTTGCATGATCGCGGCTTCGCTCGTGCTGTCTTGGAGCACGTATCGCTGCTTTCGCCATGCCCAGGACGAGTACGGCGCGATTCGCCAGGCCTACGCCGCGATTCCCTCGGGCAAGGCGGTCTTGACCTTGCGCAGCAAGCGAGCGAGTTCCTGGTTCCGCTACCATGTCTTCAATGGCATCGGCGAGTATTATGGCGTGATGCGCAGGGGTTACGTGCCGTACTCGTTCGCGGACACCAGCAGCAAGCCCGTCGTGATCAACCGCGCGATGGCCTACCCAGCGCCGTCTTGGGACGCCCAGGATCAGTTCACCTGGCAGGAACACGGGCGTTTCTACGACTATATCGCGCTGTTCGACGACCCCGCCGCGCCGCCGCCTTCCTGGCTGGCCGAGTTGCCGCCAACCCTGAAGCCGGTGTTTCGCCGCGGCGCGTGGCGGATCCTGCGCAATCCGTCGCCCGATGTCTGGCCACCGCCCACGCCCGCGCAACTGGCGGAAAAAGCGCTGAGCTTTGCCCAGGAGGCGACCGTGCGGCGGCTGACCGCGGCGACGCTGGAGACGGCGGGTCTGGGCGCGGGTCGCGAGCCGCTGGCCGATCAGGTGGTGTGGCCGTGGTTGGACTCGAGCGCCTGGGGCATGCCCAACCTCGCGCCGATGCACGTTTTAGGCTGGCCGGAGCCGGTGCAGCCTGCCTTGCGATCCATTCGGTCCTTGCGTCCCACCGGCGTCGAGCCGCCGCCCTGGCGTCTGCCTCGGGGTCGTTGACGGCAGCCGCACCAGGAGCCGTTACAGCCCCGCTGGCCGCCCCGGATACCGCCCACGCAGGGCATTGGTCCGAATCAGCAGGATGTCCCGGCACATGCGCGCACTGTCGCGGACGATGCGCACTGAGCTGCCGGTCGCGTGGGTCATCTCGACCGGCAAGCGTTCGATGCGCAGGTTCCATTGCCGCGCCAGGAACAGCAGTTCCACGTCAAACGCGAAGCGCTCGATGGTCAGCGCCTCGAATAGCGGTCTGGCTACCTCGCCACGAAAGGCCTTGAATCCACATTGAGTGTCGCGGATCCCCAAGCTCAGGGCGCTCTCCACCAGCAGCTGGAAGGCAGCGGTCGCCACACGGCGCAACGGTGGATAGCTACTGTGACCGTGAGCCGGCGCCAGGTCGCGCGCACCGATGACCATGTGGTTGGTTTCCAGGCCGCGCAATGCCCGCTCGATTGTCTCCAAGGGGTACGACAAGTCCGCGTCAAAGAACACGATGTGTCGCCCGCGCGCCACCGCCACGCCGTTGCGCAGCGCCGCGCCCTTGCCACGGTTGACCGGGCTGTGGACCAGGCGAATGCGCGGATCCCGGCTCGCTGCCTCGCGCACCACGTCCGCGGTCCGATCGGTGCTGCCGTCGTCGGCCAGGATGACTTCGGCGCTGCGCGGCTTGCTCGCCAACCAACTCGTGACGGCGGCCAGCGTCGGCGGCAGGCGCGTCTCCTCGTTGCAGGCCGGGATGACGATGGAGAGGTCGATCTCGCTCACCGGATCCTCACTGGCGCGGCTGGCGTGGCCGGTGCTGGGAGCACGGTTGCCGCTGGCACGACGCGCACCGTTGGACTCGCGACTTCCCTGCCGGCGAGGAACGCGGGCGTCAACACCGCGCAGGCGATACCGACATTATCCACGATCATGCCGACATGCGAACGCAACCCCCACATCACGCTGTCGGGCGGGCAGCGCCGTTCGAACAGATCGCCGCCCGGACCGCCGACCAGCCGCGACTTGTGTACTTCCGGCACGTTCAACGCCTGGCGGCCGAGTCGATCCCGCGTCAGTTCTGCGCCGCTCGCACACAGCAAGCCGACCGCATCGACCAAGGCGCCCGCACGGCCCCAGATGCCCACCGGCACGTCGCCGTCCCTGCAAAGCAAAGTCTGCCGACCCTCGCTGCCCTGATCGCCGAACTTCGGCCCCTCCCAGATCGGCCCCTGCGTCACCAACCGCCTCGTCGTCGCGTCGGCATGGCGCGGCGCTTCCACCCGCAAATCCTGGCAGTACGGCACCAGCAGCCCGACCATCCGGTGTTTGTCTGCCCACACGGTGTCGCGCGTCGTCAGCCCGACCAGGACCTGACCAACGCCACAATTCCAATCCGCCGCGCCGCCGCCTCCGCCGCCCGCCTGCAGAGTCGCCGTCACTTCCACCGGCGGATCGAGCAGGATGGCAGGAGTTTCCGATGGTTGCGCAGGCATCCACAGCGTCGGCGGCCGATCCGGGTGCACGAACCAGGACCACGCGACGGAAGGCTCTTGTGGCACGGCCTGCAAGCTGACCATCGGCCGGGCTGGCGCGCGCAGCTCGATCGCGAAGAACCGCCGGTCGTACACCCAGGTCGCGTGCTGCTCCGCCAGTTCACGCAAGCGCGCGCGGTCGCCCGTGTGCGCCAGGTCGACCAGCAAGACCACGGCCTGCTTGGCTTCCTTCGGTTTGGGCTGGGTGTCCTGGGGCTGCACCAGCAAGTCGCCGCGGGACTCGATCGGCGCGTCGAGGTACCATTCGATCTCGATGCGGCTCTGGATCGACCCGTGGATCAGGTACTTGACGCGTGCGCGCGGATACCGGGCGGCCACTGCCTTGGCGAACGCAATCTCGTCGAGCTGGCTGTTGTAAGGCACCACATAGGACGCCGACCCGGTCGAGAAGCCCCACCGCAGCTTGGCCAACGCCTCGCGCGCCTGCATCGGCACGAGCACGACCGCCACGAGCACGCCGATCGCCACGCGCAACAAGCTTTCCTGCCCGGGGACGACGCGCGCCAACAGCCCGGCAAGGGCCCGCACCGCCGTGACCACGAGCAGCCCGCCGCCCAGCGCCAACGCCGGCCCCAAGTAGAAGGTCCAGTAGCAGTGGATGTAGCCCGCCTGCTTGAACACCAGCGAGTGGACGGTTTGCGCCAGGAAGAAGGCGATCGCCACGAAATCATAGAAGTTTGCCCGCCGCGAGACGAGGCGCCAAAGCTCCAGGGGTAGCCACGCGGCCAGAAGTCCGAGCAGCAGCGGCCCCTGCAGGTCCAGGCTGCGCTTCCACAACCTGTCGAAGTACGCGTCCGGCGAGGAGGAACGCCCGGCGAACGCGCTGCCCATTTCGGTCAGGCCGCCACGCAAGCTCTTGATCCACAGGAAGAAGCCCGCCGCGTTGAGCAGGACGACCGCGCTGAAGATGGCCAGGAAGACCAGCGTCGGCCGCCACCTGCGCCAGCCCTCGGCAGGATCCCGGGCCAGGCCTGCATGCACTCCGAGTCCGAGCGCATGCACCGCGATGAAAAAGGCGAAGTAATACGCGGCCCAGTCCCACTGCACCGCGATCGTCACCGCGACCAGGCACACCGACAGCCAGCGCCAGCCACCGCCCTCCAGCCAGCGCAAATAGCCGTACAGCATGACCAATGTCCAGAAGATGCACGCCTGCTCGTGGTCGATCATGTTGGCGAAGATGAGGTTCAGCGGCGTCAGCGCGTACACGACGCCCGCGGCCAGCGCGACCGCCCGACCCGCGGTATGGCGCGCAATCACCACGATCATCGCGAGATCCAAGACGCTGTAGACCGCGGGAATCAGCCGCCCGACCCATTCGCGCGTGCCCAGGAGGCCTTGGGCGGCGATCAGGTGGAAGTGCAGCATCATCGGATGGTGCGTGTAGATCGCTTCGGGCTTGGGCGGTTCCAATCCGGTGTAGTAGAGCGCCTGGCCGAAGATGTGGAAGCGCAGGGAGTTACGCGCCGCCTGGGTGAACGCCGCGCCATTGTAGCCGTTGTGGCCCCATTGCCAGACATTGGCCAGGCCGTGCAGCGCCATCGCCGTGAACCACGCGAACAGCAAGATCAATGCCGCGCGGTAGAGCCACGTCTGGGCGGTCGCGAGCCGTGGCGGCACGTTGTCTTGCTGGGCGGGGAGCGGCATGGAACTCGAGGGCGCCGACGATCCAGGCGGGGAGCGCATGCTAGTCGCGACTGAAGATCGTCACAACCCGTCGTCGAAACCGGACGCCCTGAAGACCTTGCCGGCGTTCTTGCACTCCTGGCGCGCGGCGTATTCCAAGTGCTTGAAGCGCATGATGGAACCGTCGGCCGCCGCCTGGTACGCCGCCCGCAACACCGCGTTCTTGATGTGACCGCCCGAGAGTTCGAAGTGCTTGCCCAGCTCGTCCCATTCGAGCGCCGGATCGACCGGACACGCCTTGGGAATCAGCGTGCGCCAGATGCGCGCACGGAACTCTGCTTCGGGAAAGGGGAAGTGGATCTTGAAGCCGATGCGCCGCTGGAACGCCTTGTCGATGTTCTTCTCGAGGTTGGTCGTCAGGATCACGATGCCTTCGAAGTTCTCGATCTCCTGCAACAGCATGTTCGTCGCCATGTTGCTGTAACGATCCACGGAACTGTCGACCTTGGTCCGGCTCGCGAACAGAGAATCCGCCTCGTCGAACAACAAGATGCCGTGCGCCGCCCGCGCCGTTTCGAAGATCTTCTCGATGTTCTTCTCGGTCTCGCCGATCCACTTGGACACCACGCGCGGAATCGCAATCTGGAACAGCTGTTGGTCCAATTCGTTCGCCAGGATGTTCGCGCACAGCGTCTTGCCCGTGCCCGGATCGCCCGAGAACAGCGCGACCAGCCCCTTGCCCGTCGACATCTTCTGGTTGAATCCCCAGTTGTGCAGCACGTGACCGCGGAACTTGGCGGCGGTGAACATTTCCTCGATATCGTCGCGCGTCTCCTTGGGCACGATCAGATCCAACAGCGTCAGCTCGACCTTGCGCCGCACCGCGTACTCGTCGAGGCTGGCGCGAATCTGGTCGTGGCACGCCTGCTTGAGGATCGCCTCGGTGATCTGCGGATCTTCGGGATTGGCGCCGAACGCCCGATTCACCGCCACTTGCATGGCGTTGCGGATCAGCGCGCCCGGAAACGTGAAGATGCCCGCGATCTGGGCGACTTCGCAATCGTCGGCAAAACGCACGCCTTCGGGCAGGTGCAGCTCGAAGATGCGCTTGCGTGCGAGCGGTCCCGGCGTGTTCAGCAAGATGCGCTGGATGACGAAACGGTCGAGGTTGGAGTCCAACGCCGCGGAATCGAGCGAAGTCAGCACGGTAATGCCCGGATGCCGGCGCAAGATGTCCTGGATGTCACCGACCCGCGCCGCGCCTTTCGCCAACAGGCCGTCGACGCCGTCGAGCACCACGATCGCGTCCGAAAGCCGCGCCTGATCCAGGGTGCTGTAGAGATTGCGGCGGAAGTCCGTGTCCGGCATGTCGGTCAGCCGCGTCGCGTCCAGTTCCAGCACCGCCTTGCCCAGGTGGTTGGCGACGGCGTGCACCAGCATCGTCTTGCCCGTGCCCGGCGGCCCCGAGACCTCGACGATCACACCTTCGGGCAGTGCGAACGCGGCGTTGCCGGTCTGCGGCTTCTGCCCGCGGCGGTTGTGCTGTTCCAGCAGCGAGAGCAGCGGCCCCAGATCCTCGGGCGGCAACACCACGTGCTCCAAGTCGATGGTCGGCCGCACGAACCGCGCGAGGTCGCTCATCGTCGTGTCGAGCATGCCCAACTCGCCGAGCAGCAACTGCATCGCCCTCGGCGCCGGCGTCACCTCGTAGGACAGCAGGTTGTCGCCACCGCCATCGCGCGAACGCTCCAGCGCCACCAGCCGCGCGGCCGGCAACGGACCGTCCGGTTGGAAACGCGCTCGCACCGACAGCCGATCGACCGGATCGCGCACCAGGAATTCGAGGCACAAGCGCACGTCGACGTAATTCGCCAGCAAGTTGTCGTTGAACCGGGCGATCGCATCGCGGATGTCGACGTCCACGTGCGGCGCCAGGCAAAGCACCAGGATCTCGCGGTCCAACTCGTCCAGTTCGGTCTGCGCGGCCAGCACGTCGATCGGCAGCAGCACGCCCGCGCCCGCCGCTTCGGTCTGCACGTCCAGCACTTTCTGTTCCATCTCGCCGACTTCCACCTGGGTCGGCTCCACCGACAGCAGCGCCTCCTCCTCGGTCAGCCCCGCCGCCCTGGCCTGGCGCACCTGCGTCGCCATGACCAGCCGGCTGCGCATGTGCTGACAGGCCGCCGCCAGCCACTTCTGGCACAAAAGCAGGCGGTGGTGCGGATCGACGATGATGGGCGCGGCGTTGCGGACGACTTTCAGGCGGGCCATGGGCGACTCCGGGTGGGCGGCGTGCAGGGGCAACAATGTAACACGGCCCCGAACCGCGGTCGCGGGTAGTTCGCCATCCAACGGGTGCGATTCCTGCCGGCTTCACGTACAGTCGCCCAGACCCCGGATTCTTCCCCCGGGCGCAACCCGCGGATCATGCACGACGTCGGCACAGCCCTGTTATACGTGGCGTTTCTCGCCATCCTCGCCACAGGCCTCACCGCGCTGGTCGGCGCTCGCTTGCGTTCCTCTGCCTTGCTCGGCGCCGCCCGCCACGGCCTGCTCGCCTCGTGGCTGCTGTTCCTGGCCATGGGCGCCTGCCTGATCTATGGCCTGGTCACCCACGACTTCTCCAATCGTTACATAGCTGCCTACACCGATCGCGACATGCCCTTGGCTTACTTGCTGGCCGGCTTCTGGGGCGGCGAGAAGGGCGCGCTGCTGTTCTGGGTCACCTCGCTGACCACCTTCAGTTGTTGGGCCGTCCTGCGCAACCGCACGCAAACGCCTGTATTTCTCGGCTATGTCACGGCGTTCCTCAGTTTCGCCATCTTCTTTTTCGCCTTGCTGATGGTGTTCGAGTCCAATCCGTTCGAGATCTTCCAGGCCGGCATGGGACCTGACGACGGCAAGGGCATGAATCCCCTGCTGCAAAACCCGCTCATGGCCATCCATCCGCCCTCGCTGCTGACCGGCTACATCTCGTTCACGCTACCGTTCGCCTTTGGTCTCGCGGCCTTGGTCACCGGGCAGCTCGACAGTCAGTGGCTGCGCGACACCCGCAAATGGACATTGATTTCCTGGCTGTTTTTGTCCCTGGGCCTCGTGCTCGGCGGCGCCTGGGCCTACAAGGAACTCGGCTGGGGCGGCTTCTGGATGTGGGATCCGGTCGAAAACGCCGGGCTGATTCCCTGGTTCACCGCGACCGCCTTCCTGCACTCGGTGATGATCCAGGAACGGCGCAACATGCTGAAACGCTGGAACGCGGTGCTCGTGTGCCTGACGTTTCTGCTGACGATCTTCGGCACGTTCCTGACCCGCAGCCAGCTCATCGACTCCGTGCACGCTTTCGCCGACTCGACCCTGGCCAGCTACTTTCTGTGGTACATGCTGATCATCGCGGTGGTTTCGGCCATCGCTGTCGGCTATCGATGGAAGCAGTTGCGCGCCGAGGCCGAGTTGGATTCGCTGTTGTCGCGGGAAGCCTTCTTCATCCTGAACAACGTGCTCCTGGTCGGCTGCGCATTCGTGGTGCTGTGGGGCACCGTCTTTGGCCAGATCTCGGACGCCAAGCCCGTGCAAGCACTGTATAATCAAGTGGTGTCGCTGGTCGCGCACGTCGGCGTGGAGATGGCGCCGCTGCAGCAGAAGGTCCAACTCGGCGAGCCGTGGTTCAACCGGGTGATGACGCCCCTGGGGTTGGCGCTGCTGCTGATGACCGGCGTAGGGCCGCTGATCTCCTGGCGAAGAGCGACCCGCAAGAACTTCGAGAAGAACTTCAGGCGCCCCCTGGTGGTCTCCTCGCTCGCCGCGCTGTTCGTCGCCGTCACCTGGATCTTCACCCGCAGCGAAGGCGTCCAGTACACGATTGACGCCTTGGCCAGCAAGGAACTGTACGGAATCCTGTGTATCTGGTTCTCGGCGTTCGTCGGTTGGACCATCATGCTCGAGTTCCACGTCGGCGCCCGCGCCCGCCAGAAGGTCCATCAGACCGGGTACTTGCTATCGATCGTGATGCTGACCCTGCGCAGCAAGCGGCGTTACGGTGGCTACATCGTCCACCTGGGCATCGTGATGTGCTTCCTGGCCTTCGCGGGCAACGCCTTTCGCACCTACCAGCCTGAAATCGCGATGCATCCGGGCGATCGTCACGAGGTGGGCGACTATTCCCTGTACTTCACCGGCCAGCAGGACCATTGGGAAGCGGACGGTGCCTACGTGACGACCCAGGCGACCGTCATCGCCATGCGCAAGGACGCGACATTGCCCACGGATCGCGTCCAGGCGGTGCGCGACCTGCTCGCGGGCCTGAAGACGCAGCAGACCACTGTGGTGGCCGAGCCGGGCTCGCCGCGCCTGGCGGTGACGTTCGCGAACGCCTCGGAAGGCAAGCATTTTGCCGCGCGGCATCTGGCGGCGACCCTGCGCGAAAAGGTGGTCAACCTGCGCCCGGACGGCAACGATGCCCGCGTGCTGCACCTGACGCTCAGCCCCGAGATGCTGCAGATCGCCAGCGTGGCGCCGCCGACGGTCATGAAGCTGTTCGCGACCTTGCGCGAGGAACTCAAGTCGACGCTGGACGGCGTGGCCCTGCGCACGACGCCGGGGCAGATGGAGTTTGCCTTGGCATTCCCTGACATAGCCGGGCGCCGGCAGTTCCAGGCCGACATGGCGGCGGGACCGTGGCCGGGCCTGAGTTACGTGGCGGTGAATACGCACGCTGAAGTCGGTCAGGGCGCGCTGGTCGACGTCGTGCCGACTGGCGTGGGCATGGTGATGCGGCCCGAAGTGCGCTTCTACAAAAAGCATTCCTCGCCAACGACCGAAGTGGCGATCGAATCCTCGATCCTGCACGACCTGTACCTGGCGATGCGGCCGGCGCAAGGGCAGCGCTTCATCAACCTGCTGGCGGTGGTGTTCCCCTTCGTGTCGTTCCTGTGGCTCGGCGCCATCGTGATGCTGTTCGGCGCGACGATTTGCGTGCTGCCGACGCGTCAGGCCCACACGGTAGATGCCGATCTGCCGCCGCCACAGCCGACCTCCGCTGCGGAGCCGGACCTGAAGCCGCTGCTGGCGCGTACCTCCCTGTAGTCACGGCTTTCGTTCGATCCGCACGGTCTTCAGCTTGATCGTCTCGGCCGGCGCCCGCGTCACCGCCTCGATCACCGGTTGGTCATCGCAAAGCCCGAAGATCGTGTGCCGATCGTCCAGTCCAGGCGCCGGTCCCGCCGTGATGTAGAACGCCGAACTGGAGGTATTGGGCCCGCGACTCGCCATCGCCAGCACGCCCGGCTTGTCGTGGCGCAGGCGCAGGTCCAGTTCGTCGGCGATTCGATAGCTGGAAGGCCCGGTTCCACGCCCCTGGGGATCGCCCGTCTCCGCCAGCATCCCCGAAACCGTGCGATAGAACAGGATGTCCTGGTACAACGGCTTCATGTGCGGCCCGCCTCGCAACCCGCGCGCCAGACCGACGAAATTCGCCACCGCCAGGGGCGTCAGCTGGTCGTACAGCGCGCAGTGGATGGGCCCCGCCGTGGTGTCGAGCACCGCCATCAGCGTCCCGGTCGGCGACCCCGGCAGCCCCGCGGTCGCTTCAGCCAGGGTCAAGGGCTGGTCCAGCGCGTCGGCAGGTCCTCGCGTCGTCTCGGTATATTGCGTCATGTCGATGGGATCGTAGGTCCACCGGCCGCGTTCCAGGTAGAAGTACGTCGCGTCCAACTGCTTGCCATGGCGGACCAGCACGGTCGCCCGCCCACCTTGGTAGACGATCTTCTCGATTGGGCCGTGCAGCCGTTTGGTCACTGTTCCCGCGAGGATGGGCAATGATCCCGCGGTGCCCATGCCCGGCGCCATCCGCCGTCTCGCGCCTTCGCTGAGCAGCGGCGTCAGGCCTTTGGTACTGCCAGTCGCGACGGTTTGCAGGATGTGCGCGACCAGTTGGGGCAGCGGCGTTTCAGCAGTCGGCGCCGTACCTTGGACCTGCAACACCTGGGCCTGCGCGGGCACGGGCGCGACCGGCGCCGGCTGCGGCACCGCCGGGGGCGGCTGGCGGCGGCACCCGCAAGTCAGCACGGTGACAGAAAGATACAGGCACAACGGGCGCAACATCGAAGACTCCGGAGGCGCGGGCGGGGCGGGCCGGCGCAGCATACGCAGCGGCACCGATGGCGGACAAGCTGCGTGGCGGCGCACCCCGAACCGGTGTAGCCTCGGCTGCCCCGGCACCCGGTGCGGTTTGGCGGGCCGAGACACGCGATGGACTCGATCATGAGCAGCGACGCAATCGTCTTGGGCATTGACCCCGGCTCGCGGCGCATGGGCTGGGCGATCGTCAGCGGCGGTCG
>CAYHHL010000043.1:0-28203 GCA_964356325.1 uncultured Enterobacteriaceae bacterium
CCCTACACGTGATCGTTGATTCGGCGCTTTTGCCGCGGACCCCGACCAAGATTTCTCAACCTCACCCGGTACCGCCCAGCAAGTTTGCCGCCAGCGCCCAGCTTCAGTAGTATCGCCCGACTTCCCGGAGGATGCCATGCGCCACGTCCTGATCGCCGCCTGCCTTGCCCTCGTCGCTTTCGCGCTGCCAGCTGCCGCCGCGACACCCGCCAGCATGCTCGTCGCCGGCGCGATGACTTCCACCGCAGGCGGACCTCCGGCCGATGGAGTCTACAACCTCACCTTCAGCCTCTACCCCGACGCCACCGCCACCAAGGCCTTGTGGAGCGAATCCGCGGCATTGAACGTCACGGCCGGCGGCTTCAGCTATGCGCTCGGCAGCAAGACGCCGCTCGACGCCCCCGTTACCGGCTCGGCCAACCTGTGGCTCGGCGTCCAGGTCGGCGCCGACCCGGAACTGTCGCGCAAACAACTGCTTTCCGTCGCCTACGCCCTGCGCAGCGCCGTCGCCGAGGGCGTGGACTGCTCGGGCTGCATCGGCCTGGCCCAGATCGACCCGAAAGCGCTCGCCGACTTTGCCAAGACCGCGTCCCTGCACAAGATCGCCACCTCTGGCAACTACGCGGATCTGGTGGGCACGCCTGACCTCGGCCTGTACGCCAAGAACACCGGCCTGCACAAGGTCGCCACCACCGGCAACTACGCAGAGCTCAACGGCTTGCCCGATCTCGCCAGTTTCGCCAAGATCGCCGACCTTGCCAACGTCGCCACCACCGGCAAGTACGCGGACTTGAGCGGCACGCCGGTCCTGCCAAAGCTCGGCGTCTCGTGCGGAACCGGGCTTGTCGTCAAGGGTTTCAAGGCCGACGGCAGCCTGGACTGCATCGCCGCGTTGGATCCTGCCGCCCTGCCACCGGACGGCCTGGCGGGCATCTCCAACGGCCAATTGACCAACCAGTTCATCGATGTGGCCAGCAGTGGCAAGACCCCGATCAAGATCCCGGACAACAGCCCCAAGGGCGTCGAGGACACCATCGACATGCCGGACATCGGCGTCGCACAGAAATTCAGCATCCAAGTGGACTTGAGCAATTCGGACCTCGGCACAGTCAAGGTCTCGGTCTTCTCGCCGGACAACACCGAATACGTGCTGTACGACAAGGGCGCCAAGGGCGTCGGCTTGAAGTCGAGCTGGCCCGACGTCAGCAAGACCGTCAGCGGCGACCTGACCACCTGGCTGGGCAAGAACCCCAAGGGCAAGTGGCGCCTGCTGGTGGTCGATTCCGCCTTCTTGGACAACAGCTTCGACGGCCAGATCAAGGCCTGGAGCGTGACCATGCAGACGCTGTCGAGCAAGAAGGTCCAGGCCAACGGCATGCTCGTCACCGCGGGCGGCTTGCAACTCCAGAACACGGACACGCACCCGGTCCCCTGCGATGCCAGCCACTTCGGCTTCCTGTACGCCAACACCAAGGACAAGGTCATCTACGTCTGCAACGGCAAGGACTTCTTCCCGCTTTCGCTCACCGTACCCGGCACCACGGACAACCCCGCGCTTTCGTGCAAGGAAATCCTCGCCAAGGTTCCCGGCAGCAAGGACGGCCTGTACTGGATCGACCCCGACGGCGGCGGCGCCAACTACGTGCCGTACCAGACATACTGCGACATGACCACCGCGGGCGGCGGCTGGACCTTGGTCTTCCAACGCCGCGGCGGCAACCAGAACATCGAGAGCTTCGGCGCCAACCTCAATGAATTCGTGCAGGGCAAGGGTGGCAGCGTACAAAAACTCGGCTTCGACGACAGCTTCTCGATCGGCGTCGCCAACCGCCCGACCGGCGTCCAGGAATGGCTCTTCCTCGACTTCGACTCCAACCTCGCGACTGACAGCGACGACGCCTTCATCCTCGGCACCGCCGCCAACCTGTTCCCGAGCAATACCAACGCCAACAACATCGCGGTCGACAAGGTGTGCAACATCAACAACGCCAACTGCGACACTTCCAACGTGTATTTCAAGTACCTGGGCTTCGGCCACTACAGCAACACGAACTGCAACGTCGACCAGAGCGGCGGCCCCTACGGCGGCAACTACGGCTACTGCCAGAACGGCCTGGGCGGCTATGAATCCAACGGCTTGTTCGGCAACCGCATCGGCTACGCGGAAACCAAGCTATGGCAGTACACGGTCACCGGCTACATGGAGCGCGTCTTCGTCCGGTGAGTGAACCTGCCTTGGATCCAGCGCTTCTGCCCTTCCACCCGCTGGTCGCCGCCTGGTTCGTCGAGCACCTGGGCCAGCCCACGCCGGTGCAGCAGCTGTGCTGGCCGATGATTGCCTCGCGACATCATGTGCTTGCGACCGCGCCAACGGGTAGCGGCAAGACGCTCGCGGCGTTCCTCTGGGGTCTGGATCGCCTGCTGACTGGCGCGTGGCCGACCGGGCAGTTGGCGCTGGTGTACGTCTCGCCGCTCAAGGCCCTGGGCGCCGACGTCCAACGCAACCTCCTGCAACCACTGGAGGCTTTGCGCGCGCGCCTGCTCGAAGCCGGCCAGCCCGTGCCCGACGTGAAAGTCCAGGTGCGCACGGGCGATACCCCGCCGAACGAGCGGGCGCGGATGTTGCGCCATCCTCCGGAGATCCTGATTACGACGCCGGAGAGCCTGAACCTGCTGCTGCTCTCGGTGTCCGGGCGCAAGCTGCTGTCCACCGCGAAGTCCTTGATCCTGGACGAGATCCATGCCGTGGCCGGGACCAAGCGCGGCACCTACCTGCTGACCGCGGTGGAGCGGCTCGAACGGCTGTGCGCGCAGGGTCAAGGTGTGACCGAAGGCGAAGCTCTGCAAAGGATTGCGCTTTCGGCGACGGTGCGGCCGCTGGAACTGGTGGCGCGGCAAGTCGGCGGCTACCGGACCGATGGCACGCCGCGGCCGGTGCAGATCGTCCGCGCGCCGATGCGCAAGGTCTTGGAAGTGCAGGTGATGGACCCGGGCTGGAGCGCGGCGGGGCAAGATCCGCGCGGCTGGTGGCCGGCGCTTGTGCAGGCTTGCCAGGCGATTCTGCAGCGCAATCGCTCGACGCTGTTCTTCACCCAGAGCCGGCGCATGGCCGAGAAGCTGGCGCGACTGCTGAACGATCAGGAGCCGGTGCCGGTCGCCTGGGCGCACCACGGCTCGCTGGCGCGTGAACTGCGGCAATCGGTCGAAGCGCGGCTGAAAGCCGGCGAGATCAAGGCGTTGGTGGCGACCAGCTCGCTCGAACTGGGCATCGACGTCGGCGCGCTCGACGAGGTGGTGCTGATCCAGGCGCCGCGGTCGCTGTCGGCATGCATCCAGCGCATCGGTCGGGCAGGGCATCAGGTCGGCGCGGTCAGCCACGGTCTCTTGGTGCCGATGCACGGCCGGGACGCGCTGGCCTGCACCGTGCTCGCGCCGCAAGTGGCGACGGGACAAGGGGAAGCCATCGAGCCGGTGCGGGCGCCCTTGGACGTGCTGGCCCAGGTCGCGCTGGCGATGTGCGTGGTCGAACCGTGGCGACCGGACGATCTCTACGCGTTCCTGCAGACTTGCGCGCCGTACCGCGAGCTGTCGCGCCTGGGCTTCGATCTGGTCGTGGCCATGCTGTGCGGGCGCTATGCCGATTCCCGCGTCCGTGAACTGGTGCCGCGACTGTACCAGGACGCGACCACGGGCGAACTGATCGCCAAGAAAGGCGCGCGCTTGCTGCTGCTCCAAGCCGGCGGCGTCATCCCGGATCGCGGCTATTTCACCGTCAAGACGCAACACGGCGGCGCGCGGCTGGGGGAACTGGACGAGGAGTTCGTGTGGGAGCGCCACATCGGCGACGCGTTCTCGATCGGCGCGCAAACCTGGAAGATCGTGGGGATAGGTCACGACGTGGTCGAGGTGGTGCCGGCCGGGCGGGCGCTGGCGCTGGCGCCGTTCTGGCGCGCGGAGCAGGAGGACCGCAGTTGGCCGTTGAGCGACGCGCTGTTGCAGTGCCTCCAAACCATCGAGCCGCGCCTGGACGAACCGACCGTGGCGCAAGACCTGATGCGCGACCACAAGTTGGACGAGGGCGCGGCGCACCATCTGCTGCAGTTCCTGCGCAGTCAGCGCGACGTGACCGGAGTGCTGCCGCACCGCGAGCGCCTGATCGTGGAACATGCCTCGGGCACTGAACATTCGCTGGTCATCCTTCACGCCGGCTGGGGCGGGCGGCTGCTGCGACCGTGGGCGATGGCGCTGGGCGAGGCGTGTCGGCAGCGCTTCGGCGAGGACTGGCGGGTGACCTCGACTGACGACTGCGTGGGCCTGCAACCGCCCGAAGGTCGGCACGCTCAGGTGCGCGAACTGCTCGATGCGGTGACCGCCGATTCGCTCGAAGGGCTGCTGCGGCAATGCTTGGGTGGGACTGGCTTTTTTGGCGCGCGCTTCCGGGAGAACGCCGGCAGATCGCTGCTGTTGCCGCGCCATCTGGGCCAGCGCCGCACGCCGCTGTGGCTGACCCGCAAACGCGCCAAGGACTTGCTGCAGGCGGTGGCGCCGTACCCGGACTTCCCGATCGTGGCCGAGACATACCGGACGTGTCTGGAGGATCTGTTCGATCTCGTGGAGTTGCGCCATCGCCTGGACGAAATGCACGCGGGCCGTATCGCGGTGCTGGAGGTGCGCACGGCCGGGCCCTCGCCGTTTGCCGAAGGGCTGGTGTGGAACGCGACCAGCGAAGCGATGTACGACGACGACACGCCGCTGGCCGGCATGCCGCTGTCCGAGCGCGTGCTGGCCGAAGTGGCGGGGCGGGCGGACTTGCGGCCGACCTTTACCAGGGAAGAGATCGCGCGACTGGAAGCCAAGTTGCACCGCACCGCGCCGGGCTGGACACCCGAGGACGCGAACGGGCTGGTCGAATTGGTCGGTGAGCGCGCGCTGATTCCGCTGGACCAATGGCAGGTGCTGCTCGCAGCGGTGCGCCGGGATCGACCGGATGCCGACGTGTGGATCGGCCAGGCCTTGCCGCTGCTGACCGAAGTGACGCTCGGTACCGTACCAGCGCTTGTCCGTCGCGTGGATGTACCGAAGTTGCCTGGGCTTCTTGGGCAATGGCTGCGGTTCTACGGGCCGCTGCCGGAAGCGCGCGTGCTGGAGATCTGGGGCCTCGAGCCGCCCAATGGGCCCGAACTGGTGCGCGAGGTCGAAGTCGCAGGCCTGGACCAGCCCTGCGTGTGCGACCGGCAGAATCTGGAGCGGTTGCTGCGACTTCGGCGGACGGCGCAACGGCCCACGCTGCAGGCCCTGGCCATCGAGCGGCTGCCGCTGTGGCTGGCGACGGTCCAAGGCCTGACCGAGCGCGGCCAGGGCATCGAGGCGCTGGAGTCGGCGCTGGGCAAGCTGCTCGGGCTGCCGCTGCCGGTGGGACTGTGGGAGAGCGAGGTGCTGCCGGCGCGGGTGCAGAACTACCAGATCGCCTGGCTCGATACGCTGTTGCGCGAGGCGGACGTGACCTGGTACGGCGCTGGGCCGCGTGCCCTGGCGTTTTCGCCGCGCCTGGCGCTGCCGCTGTTTCGCGAGCCGCCACCCGAAGATCCGCTGCTGGCCACGCTGCTGCCGGATCCGCACGCCCGCTACGATTTCCAGGCGTTGCTGCGCAAGTCGGGGCTGCCGGCGGCGCAACTGGGCGAGAGGTTGTGGGCCCTGGCCTGGCAAGGGCTGATCTCGACCGACGGGCTGCAACCGGTGCGCCAGGCGACGCTGGCGAACTTCGCGGTGCCCGAACTGGGCCATGGAGGGCAAAGGCAGCGTCTGGTCCGTGGCTTGCAGGCGGGCCGACTGTGGCCGGGCGCGTGGCTGCGCTTGCCCGCGGGTGAATTGGAAACCGATGCGATGGAACGGTCCGAGCGCGACAAGGAGCGGATTCGCCAACTGATCGACCGCTACGGCGTGCTGTTGCGCGAACTGCTGGCCCACGAAGCGCCGCTGCTGCACTGGGGGCGCCTGCTGCCGACTTTGCGCGCGATGGAGCTTTCAGGCGAACTGCTGGCGGGGCAATTCTTCCTAGGTGTCCAAGGCTTGCAGTTCACCACGCCAGCGATGCTGCAGCGGCTGCAGGCGCGTTTCGACGACGACGCGATCTGGTGGCACCACGCGCAAGATCCGGTGTCATTGTGCGCGGTTCAGCTCGAAGGCCTGAAGGCGGGGCTGCCGGCGCGGCTGGCCGGCACGCACCTGATGTGGCACGGCGCGCGGCTGGTGTTGGTGCTGCGGCGCTCCGGAACTGCGCTGGAAGCCAAGGTGGCGCCTGACGATCCGAACCTGCCGCGCTACCTGCAGCGCCTGGCCGAGCTGACCGTGCGGGCGGTGAACCCGTTGCGGCCATTGGCGATCGAGACGGTGGACGACCAGCCGGCGGTGACGAGTCCCTACCGCAAGGCGCTGCTGGCGGCGGGATTCGTGAGCGACTTCAAGGTGATGGTGCTGGATCGCAGGTTCTGACGGGCGACCTACGGACAGGCACCGAGGTTGTCCGGTGCGGCCTTGGGTGGGTTGCCGATCGACACGGGATCGCACGCGCCGTTGGGGCAAGTCGGCGCGCCACCGTTGGCATTGCAGCGCAACTTGCACAACATCGGCCCGCCCGCGCCGTCGCCGACGCACAGGTGCTTGGCGTCGCACTCCGAGGCCCCCTTGCACACCTGGTTGGCGCCGACCGTGCCAGGTGGGATGCAACCCTTGCCGCCTGCTAGTGGAATGCACATCATCGCGCCCGTGCAGCCCGAGTTGGTCAGCACGTTGCAGTTGTCGCCGCCGATGCAGGCGCCCAGGTTCCAACCGATGGGTTTGCCGCCGGAACTCAATTCACCGCACTGCGCGGGTAGGGTGCAGGGCAAGCTGGCTCCGGAAGCGTCGCAGATGGTAGCGCACGAGCCGTTGACGCACAGCATGCCCTTGGCGCAATCGGCCAGGAACTTGCACGCCGCCCCCTTGGCCGAAGTGCCGGGTTTGGCGCATGCGGGCTCGCCGGCATTCGTGTAGCACTGGTCTACCGCGGCACACCCTTGTGAAGTCAAAGGACTGCACGATCCGGGGCAGACGCCGCAATCAGCCTGGCAGGAGGTGCAGCTTTCCTTGGCGGCGTCGCACGAGCCGTCGCCGCAGCCGGCCGGGCACGCGCCGCAATCCCCGGGGCAGGTCTTGCACGACTCACCGGCACCACAAGTCTTGTCGCCGCAGCTGGGCGGGCATTTGCCGCAATCGGCCGGGCAGGTCTTGCAGGTCTCTGGACTTGCGCATTTGTTGTCGCCGCAACTGTTCGGGCAGATGCCGCAATCGCCGGGGCAGCTCTTGCAGCTCTCGTCGGCGTCACAGGTCGCATCGCCGCAACTGGCTGGGCACGCAGCGCAGTCCTCTGGGCAGTCCGCGCACGACTCGTCGGGATCGCAACTGCCGTCGCCGCAAGAAGGTTCGACGGACTCGTCGGCCACGGCCACGTCCTCGGCGGCTGCGTCGGGCTCGACGTCGGTGTCTTCTTCGGTCACGACATCGATCTGGATCGGCGGCACGTCGCCCACGCTGTCGACGTGGGTGGCATCGGCCGCGGGCTTGACAGCGTCCGCCTTGGCGGCGTCGCTCACGGTGTCGCTGCCGAACTTGGCGACGATACCAGGCGTTCCAACCGGTTGCGGGGCGGCGGCCGGTCCACAGCCGACCAGGAAGGCCAGCAGGAGCGACGCGCAGAGTGAAGTTCGGGCGGCCATGGGGTACCTCGGGCAGGGTGGGCATCCTCGCCAAAACCGCGGGGTTTCTCAAGCACCCGCAGCGCTGCCGCCAACAGCTGCTCCGCCTTGTCGCCAACGCCGGCCGCCTGCTACCCTCGCGACCATGAGC
Organism: uncultured Enterobacteriaceae bacterium; assembly: GCA_964356325.1. Classification (GTDB taxonomy): domain Bacteria; phylum Myxococcota_A; class UBA9042; order UBA9042; family UBA9042; genus CAYHHL01. The sequence continues at coordinate 7,885 of CAYHHL010000043.1, forward strand.
CCATCCGCCGTCCAGCCTGGCACCGTCGTCGATACCCTGGCCTTTGCGCGGGCTTTGCGCCGTCGTGGCGATGGTGACGCGGCGGGGGAGGTGCTCGACACGGCGCTGGCCGAACCCCTGCTGCAGCACCCACCGACCGCGGAACTGGCGATCCAAGCGGCATGGCTGCACCTCGAACGCGGCGATCTCCACTTGGATACTGGGCAATTGCCTGCAGCCGAGCAGCACGCGCACCTGGCCCTGGACGGCTTCGAAGCGGGCAGTGACGGCGCGGGGGCGGCGGCGGCTTGTGCACAACTGGGCGATATCGATTGGCATCAAGGTCGCGCACCGGGAGCCGCGTCGTGGTGGGCGCGCGCTCGCAGCCTGGCCGATGCCGTCGGAGCGACGCCGCTGGCCGCGCGATCGCTGCTGGCGCTGGCGCTGCATGACATGGCGGGCGGTGAACCCGAGGTGGCCGATGCCCGGCTGGACGCGGCGACCGAGCGCGCCGTCCACGGCCTGGACGATGCCGTCACCGATGCCGAGGCGCTGCAACAGGCGCACGATCAGATCGAGGCGGTCAAGGCGGGCATCGCGCTGGTGCGGGCGAGGCGGGCGCTGGCGCAACGGCGTTGGTCCGAGGCCCGCTTGCTGCTGTCCGGCACGGTCGAGGCGGCGCGGCGCCTGCAAGAACCTGCGTTGTACATCGATGCCTTGCGCCTGGACGCGGTGCTCGCTCGACGCCTGTCCGACCCGCAAGCCGCGGTGGAATCGCTGCAACTGGCGTTGGCTGCGGCGACCCGGCTGGGCACGTTGCGGTTGCGCGCGCTGGTGCAGACTGAACTCGTGTTGGCCCTGTGCGACGCCGATCGCCTGACCGACGCGGCCGAACTGCACAATCTCACGCCGCCCGAGTCGATCGCCGCCCAGCCCGCGGTGCATGCGCTGCGTCTGGAGGCGTTCGCGGTCCTGGCCTTGCGGTCCGGGCGGCGCGACGTCGCGGGGCAGGCGCTGGCCGAAGCCATGGAATTGCGGCGCGAACTGGGCGACACCGTGGGCGAGGCGCGCGCCGGTCTGTTGCAGGCCGAAGTCGAACTGGCGCGCGGTCGGCCGGAAGCCGCTGAAACGCTGGCGGATCTGTCGCGTGGGCTGGCGGTGCGGGCGGGTCGACCGGATCTGGCGTTGGACGCGGCGCTGCTGACCGTGCGCGTGGCGCTGCAGCACGAGGAACCGACAGTAGCCGAACTCGCCTCGGCGACCGCGCGGCAGGCGGCCGAAGTGGGTGGCGTGGCTCAGCAACTGGCGGCGTTGGACCTGCTGGCGGCGGCGCTGCTGCAGGCTGGTCTGTTGGCCGAGGCAGGCGAGGCGGCGCGGCGCGCGGTCGAACTGGCCGACCAGCCTACACACGGCAGCGAGCAGGAGAGCGCCCAGGTCCGGCTGCGGGCGCGCGCGCAAGGGCGGCTGGCCTTGGTGGCGCTGCATTCGGGGGATGCCCAAGCAGCCCTGCATGCCGCCGGCACTGCCGCACAACTCGCGGAACAGGCTGCGGATCTACTCGCTCGGGTGCGCGCGCTGCTGGTCGGCGGTCGGGCACTGGCGCACCTGGGGCGGCACGACGAGGCGGCGGTCGCGCTCGGCCTGGCAACGTCCTCGGCCCTGGACGCGCACCGGCCCGATCTGGGCGCGGAGGCGGCGTTCGATCTCGGCAATGTCTACGCGACGTTGCAGGGCTGGCAGGCGGCGCACCGGGCCTTCACCACGGCGCACCAGCACGCGCGCACGGCGGGGCTGCTGCCCTTGGCGGTGCGGGCGTTGCGCGGTCAGGCGCTGTGCCAACGCCAGGCGGGTGACTTCACCGCGGCGCTGGAACACCTGGATACTGCACGACAACTGGCGCGCGAGGCCTCGCTGCTGGCCGACTACGTGGGCGTGGTCGTCGACGCGGCGCAGATCGGCCTGGAGCAAGGCGACGTCGAGGGTGCGCAAACGGTGCTGGAGGCCCTGGACCTGCCGGCGCGCGACGACGTGCCAGCCGGACCGCGCGGCGACGGTCTGACCCTGCTGGGCCGGGTGCGCGTGCAACTAGGCGATCCGCAACGGGCGGCCGAGGCCTTGCAGTTGGCGGTGGCGGTGCTGCAGACCGCCGCGCTGCCGCGATCGCTGGGCGCCGCGCTGCTGCTGCTGGGGCAAGTGGAGGGCATGCTCGGCCATGGCGAGGCGTGCGGGCAGCGCCTGAGCGAAGCCCTGGTGCTGACGGCGCAACATGGGCTGCCGGAGCAGGCGCTGGTGCGCAAGGTCATCGAGCGGTTGCAGGCGCAGGCTGGGGTGGAGTGACGGGGGCCGCGAAATTGCTCGCTCCTTCTGTTGCCGCCGCGTGAAGTACGCGCCGTCCGAGCTTGCTGCCACAAATGTTAACCGCTAACATCTCGCAGCAGGAGGCACGTTGAGCCCGTCGCCGAAGTTGACCAGGACCGAGTTGCTCCATCGCGTGCGGGACGCCGTGCAGTCAGGTGATTACCGTGTCCTGCCGCATGCGCGCCAACGCTGCACTGAAAGAGATGTCTCTGTGCCAGACATCGAGCACGTGCTGGAAAACGGGCACGTTGTACCGCGGCGGGACAGACGCGATGAACGTGGATGGACGTATTGCTTCGAAGGAACGACCATCGATAGCCATGAAGTCCGCATCGTTGTAGCTTTCGAGGACCGCATGCTGGTGGTCACGGTCGTGCGGCTGGACCTCGACGTGGAGTAAGCCATGAGCAACGTCATCTATACCGAGCTGGGATTCCCCGTCGTGCTGGTAGACCCGCCCATGGTCCGCGTCCGCGGCGAGGACATGCCCGACGTCAACCTGCGCGACTTGCAGAAGGCCGTGCTGCACCAGCTCATCATCAAGCCCGCCAGGCTCTCGGGCGAAGAAGTTCGCTTCATCCGCAAGTACAACCGGTTGACCCAGGCCGCGTTGGCGGAAGTCCTGAACATGGCCAACCACTCAGCGGTATCGCAGTGGGAGAGCCACGAGAGTGAAGCCAGCGGCATGGAGTACAACACCGAGGTTCTACTCCGCGTCTGGATGGCCGTTCGGCAAGGTGAAGGCGACCACGTGGCCGAGTTGTTGGAGAAGCTGAAGAACTTGGCGCCGAAAGCAGACAGGCCACTTCACGTCCCGGCTTCCCGGGCGGCGTAGCGCACCCTCGCAGCCGGTAGTTGGACGGCGCGACGACGTGCTGGGCGATCTGCAACGCGGCGCCCCTACAGCATCGCCCCCGGCCGGTGCGGCTCCAGGTCATCCACCGTGAAGTAGGTCGCCACCGCCTGCAGCATCACCGCCGCGGCAATCGGCAGGGCGTCCTCGTCCACCACGAAACGCGGCGAGTGGTGCGGCTCGCTCGACCCGTCCGCCTTGCCACAACCCACGAAGAAGAAGCACGCAGGCACGCTGTCGGCAATGTAGGCGAAATCCTCGCCCGCCATCATGCGCATGCCGCGGTCGACGTGCTGCACGCCCGGAGTCGCCTGCGCCGCTACCGCCACCAGATGCGCCATCACCGGATCGTTGCGCATCGCGATGGTATGGCGTTGATACACCACGTTAGCGGTCGCCCCGTGCACCGCCGCCGCTGCCTTGGCTGTTTCCGCCAGCAGCCCGGGCATCTGCTCGCCCAGAGTCTGGCTGAAGGTGCGCACGGTGCCGGTCAGCACGACTTCCTCGGCGATGACGTTGAACGCCGAGCCGCCGTGAATGCTGCCCACGGTCACCACCACCGGATCGAGCGGATCGGTGCGCCGCGACACCACGGTTTGCAGCGCCTGCACCACCGACGCCGCCGCGACCACCGCATCGATCGCTGTATGCGGCAGCGCGCCGTGACCGCCCTTGCCGCGCACCGTGATCGAGAACTCGTCGACCGCCGCCATCACCGGCCCCGGCGTCGCGCTGATCGTGCCCGTGACCAGGGGACTCCAGATGTGCAAACCGAGGGCGTGGTCGACCTTGTGCGGCAGGTCCGGCATTTGGGCGTAGCTGCCGTCGAGCAAGCCGGCTGCGATCATGGCCGCCGCGCCGCGCCCGTTTTCCTCGCCGGGTTGGAAGCAGATCACCACGGTTCCGTCGATGGCGTCCTCGTGCAACTGCAGGCGCCGCGTCACCGCCAGCAGCACCGCCATGTGGGTGTCGTGACCGCAAGCGTGCATGCAACCCGGGCGCTGCGACGCGAAATCGAGGCCCGACTGCTCCTGGATCGGCAGGGCGTCCATGTCGGCGCGCAACAGCAACGTCCGCGCCGTTTCGCCGCGCCCGAGCGTCACCACCAGACCCGTGCCCGCCAGCGTCTGCACACGCGAAAAACCCAGGTCGATCAAGGCTTGGCGCAGGTAGGCACAGGTGTCGACCTCGCGCATCGACAGTTCCGGTTCCTGGTGCAAGGCCCGGCGCCAGACCAGCAGTTGCGCGGTCTCGCCTTGGGTCAGCGGCGCGGCCAGGGGCTCCGGCTCGGTCTCGGGGATGGTGTCCAGCAGGCCCAGGTTGACGGCTGAGCGCGGGTCTTGGGAATCGCGAAGTGGCATGGCCGCAGGGTGGCACGTCGGCCGCTTGGCCTGCAAGAGCCCCGCTGGACGCCCTTGACCGCCCGGAAAAAACGGCTTTCAATCCGGCAGTGTTTCATGTTCTTGCCGATCGCCTCGGCGCAGCTGGAGTCTCGTCATCATGCCCTCGTTCACTCGCTTCCTCGATCGCGGCCTCGCGCTGGCCTGTGCCGGCACCCTGGTGTTCGCCGCCTGCAGTGACGCAAAGAACACAGGTGCCAACGGGACGCCCGTGGTAGCCGACACCACAGGCGATGGGCTCCAGTTTGGCGGCACGGACGCGGCGGCCGATGCCGACTCCGGTGCAGACGCGGCGCCCACCCCTGATGCGGGCGCGGACGCCGGTTCTGACGCCGTGGCCGACGTGGGCCAGGATGCCAAGGGCGACGCCAAAGCCGACGCAGTGGCCGATGCTGGCGCAGAAGTGTCCGACATCGCGGCGGATGTGCCTGTCGATGCCGCGGCGGACGTGCCAGAAGACGTGGGCGCCGACATCGCTGACGTGAGCGGCGTAGCCGACGTGAGCGCTGTAGCTGACGTGAGCGACGTGGCCGAAGACATCGCGGCCGACATCGGTCCTGACGCCGCTGTCGACGTCGGTGCCGATGCCGCGACCAGCCCGTGGGGCAGTTTCACCAAGCTCGGCTGCAACAAGTACGTCAATACCAACACAGACGGCACCGTCAATCCGTTCATCGCCCCGGCGCGCAACGGCCAGTTCTACGTCAGCTATGTGGCCAAAGGCGGCGACCTGATGCTGACCTGGGAAGCGCCCAGCACGTGCAAGACCGTCGAGGGCCCGTTTCAGGTCAACAGCACCAAGGGCGACGTCTATTACTGGGGCGGCATCGCGGTGACTTCGGACCCGGCCGGCAACTTCTACGCAGTGTGGGAATCCAACACCAAGAACGCGGAGATCTCGTTCGCTTGGTCCGAGACCGGCAAGACCTTTCTCCCACCCATTGAACTCGTGTCGACCAGCACCAACGGCCAGGATGCCGCGCTGTGGGCCCCCACGCCCGGCGTCGTCCATGCGGTCTGGCGCGGCCACCACCCGTCGTTGAGCCAGTACGACCCGTATTACGCTGTCGCCACCAACGTGTTGACCAGCAAGAAGTTCAGCACCGGCGTGATGGTGCACGGCGACGCCCAGCAAGATGATCAGGTCGCCATCGTCACGGACTCCAAGGGCAAGATCTACGTGGGCTGGCAGAGCTTCGACGGCGACATGTATCTCTCGCGGTCCATCGACGCCGGCAAGACTTGGAGCCCGCCGGTGCAGGTCAACGACGTCAAGGGCAAGGCCAACGTCGGCAAGGCCAGCTTCCTCGCCATCACCAACACCGATCGGCTGGTCATGGCGTGGTCCGATACCCGCAAGTCCAAGTCCGGCAACGAAAACGACGTGTTCGCTGACTCCAGTGCCGACGGCGTGACCTGGGGCGCCGACGTGCAGATCAACGACAACGACGCCCGCTACCAGGAAGATCCCTCGCTGGCGGTCGGCCTGAGCGGCAAGTGCAAGGGCGCGGTCTATGCAGTCTGGCAGGACTTCCGCGGCAAGAAGAGCTACGACATCTTCGGCTCGCGCTCGGTCGACGGCGGCCTGACCTGGTCGACCAACGAGGCGGTGGCCAACGACCTGGAAGGCGACGAGATGAACCCGGCGATCGCGGTGGACGGCGCCTGCGTCATCGGCGTGGCGTGGCGCGACGGGGCGAAGAACAAGGACTTCGACATCGGCACGACCTACTTGAAGTGGTAGCCGGTCGGCCGGCGTAGCAGATACAGTTGTGCGCAATCACCACACCCATGCCGCGTGTTCGTGGTAGCCTGACGGCCGTTTTGCGCGATCCCACCGCCGCGCCCGAGCACCATGGCCCGTACCGTCGCCCACAGCCGCTCCAACGTCCGCCCCGGCTCGTCACGCCCTCTGGCGTCGGGCCGCAGCGCCTTGATCCCAGGCCGCAATCCGCTGATCGCCGACGAGACCGGCACCATCCTGCGCCGCGCCACCCGCGAGGTCGTGCTGTGTTACCCCAACAGCTACCGCGTCGCCGGCAGTTCCTTGGGATTGCAGGTGATCTACCGAGCCCTGAACAGTCGCGACAGCGTCGCCTGCCACCGCGCCGTGCTGCCCGAGGACTTCCTGGCCGGCGGGCCGATGCGCGGCGTCAACAGCTTGGAATTCAGCAAGCCTCTCGCGGACTACGACGCCGTGTGCTTTTCCATCGCCTACGAGCTCGACATCGGCCACCTGGCGCTGATGCTGGAAGCCTCGGGTATTCCGCCGCTTGCCGCCGACCGCACCGATCGCCATCCCGCGGTGATCGTGGGCGGGCCGATGACGACCTCCAATGTCCTGCCGCTGGGCCTGTTTGCCGACGTGGTGGTGATGGGCGAGGCGGACCGCGCGGTGTTCACGCTGCTCGACTGGTTCGAGGCCGGCCTGGACCGCGCGGCGATCATCCAGGCGGCGCGCGACCTGGCAGGCCTGTGGGTGCCGTCCTTGCACGGCGACGCGGTGCCCAACCAACTGTCCGTGCAAGGCGATGACATCCCAGCGATTGGCGTGTGGCACAGTCCGCAGGCCGAGTTCAAGAACATGATGCTTCTGGAGACCAACCGGGGTTGTCCGCGTTACTGCAAGTTCTGCGTGGTGCGCGCTCCCGTGGCGCCGGTGCGTTCGCCGGAGTTGGAACGCGTCGTCGCGGCGCTGGATCGGCCCGAATACGAGCAGGCGCCGCGGGTGGGCTTCGTCGGCGCGGCGGTGAGCGACTGGCCCCACGTCAAGGGTGCGGTCAAGGCGGCGATAGAACGAGGTAAACAGATAGGCATCTCGTCGTTGCGCGCCGACCGGTTGGACGAGGACGACGAGTTCGTCGACCTGCTGTTCCAAGGCGGCTACCGGACCATGACCGTGGCGAGCGATGCGCCGAGTCAGCGGATGCGCGGCAAGATGATGAAAGGCTTGCGCGAACGCCACCTGCTGGGCGCGGCGGAGCAGGCGCGGCGCGTCGGGATGCGCGGCTTCAAGATGTACGTCATCACCGGACTGCCCGAGGAGACCGACGCGGATCTGGACGAACTCATCGACTTCGGCCAGCGCCTGAGCAAGCGGATTTCCACGGCGATTACGATGTCGCCGTTCGTGCCCAAGCTGCACACGCCGATGGCACAGTCGCCGTTCGAACCGATCGACACGCAGATGAAGAAGCTCAAGCGGATCCAACGCGGTCTGGGCGGGCGGGTCGACGTGCGTTTCGATTCGCCGCGGCAAGCCTGGATCGAGTACCGCTTGTCGCAAGGCGGCATCGAGACGGGCAGGGCGGCGCTCGAAGCGACTCGCAATGGCGGTGGGTTCGCGGCGTGGAAGGCGGCGTTCGCGCGACTGGACGGCGACGACGATGGCGAGGAGCGGCGCGCGGTTCAAGCGGCGGTGCGCCACGATCTGTGGCCGTTGACTGGCGCCCGCTAGCCGGTATTCCCTGGCCACTGTTTCTCCATGGAAACTATGTAGCGACGAGAATGCGGATTGTGCGCAGGCCCGCCGCCCCTTACCTTGATTCTCGTCGCGGTTGACGTTTCGTCGCTTTCGCCGCCCACGAGGAGTTCGCATGTTCCAGTTCCGTCGTCTTGCCGTCGCGTTGGCCCTCGCGGGTTTGTCCATCGCCGCCGTGGGTTGTGCCAAGGATCCCTCCAAGGAAGTCGCAGCTGCCACAGTGGCCGAGCCCGCGCCCGCCGCTGCCGAAGCTCCGGCTGCTGCCGAAGCCGCCAAGCCGGCTGTTGGGGTCCAGGCTGCCGCAGTGGCAGTCGCCCAGCCCGTCGCGGTCGCCAGCGTGGCCCTGACCGGCAGCATCCACGCCGTCGGCAGCAAGGTCACCGGCGCGCATGACCTGGATTTCAAGACGTTCACCGGCACGGTCGCGCTCAAGGACGGCAAGCCCGAGGGCGGCAGCCTGAACTTCTTGATCCAGACCGACTCGCTGGTCTCCGACGCCGGCGCCATGAACGAAAAGCTGATCGGCCACCTCAAGAGCGAGGACTTCTTCGACGTCGCCAAGTTCCCGACCGCCGTGTTCACTTCGAGCGAAATCAAGGCGGGCGGCGAGAACGGTGCGACCCACACCATCAAGGGCAACCTGACGTTGCGCGGCGTGACCAAGGAGGTCTCGTTTCCGGCGACCCTCGGCGTGAACGGCAAGGACGTCACCGGCAAGGCGGAGTTCAGCATCAACCGCAAGGACTTCGGCATCGTCTACGCGGGCAAGGCCGACGATCTGATTCGCGACGGCGTCGTGCTCAAGATCGACGTCAAGGGCACGCAGTCCTAGGTTACTCCGACGTGTGTCCGCACTGGACATTCTGAACTTACAGGACATTGCTGAGATGGGTGGGCGGCAGCAACAAAATATCGCCTAGCGATCTGCTTATCAACGTGCTTCCTCGTCCGGCTCCCTGCGCACTTTCGGCAGCGGCGGCAACTCGGTCGGCGGGGCGGCGCGCATCGGCTCGTCCAGCACGTCGTCTTCGATCGGCACCGCGGCTTCCGGATCGCCTTGGGGCAGCGGCAGGTTCTCCAAGGGGCCAGCCAGCACGTGCGGCAGGCGCGGCAACGGCGAGGGCGGCACCCGATCCAGCGCCTTTTGCATGAACTCCGCCCAGATCGGCACCGCCAGCGCGCCGCCCGTACCCTTGGCAATCGGCTTGCGGTCGTCGTAGCCCACCCAAACTGCCGCGCACAGATCCGCCGAGAAGCCGACGAACCACGCGTCGCGACTGCCATTGCTCGTGCCGGTCTTGCCCGCGACTTGCCGGCCGATCTTGCCCGCGTCTTTGCCGCTGCCCTTGCGCACCACCTCGCCGAGCATGTCGGTCAAGGCCCGCGTCACGCTTTCTGGAACGACTTGCGTACCTTCCTTGCGCTCGGCGAGGAACAGGTCCTTGCCCGCGCGATCGACGATCCGCGTCACCAGCACCGGCGGCGCCAGCTTGCCCGCGTTCGCTACTGTCGCGTAGGCATTGACCAATTCCAGCGGCGACACGCTCGAAGCGCCCAGGGCCAGCGGCAGGCCGACCGTCAGTTCGCTTTGGATGCCCAGCCGTTGCGCGAAGGTGGCGATGTGATCCGGGCCGACCTGCGCCGCTACCGCGACGGCGATGCTATTGATCGAAAAGGCCAAAGCGTCGCGCATGCTGTAGCTGCGGCCGTCGTAGCGTCCGCTGAAGTTGCGCGGCGTCCAGGGCCGTCCGGCGACGGTGAACGTGCGCGATTCGTCCTTGAGTTCGCTGTCCGGCGTCACCAGCCCCGCCTCGAGCGCCGCGCCGTAGGTGAAGGTCTTGAACGTCGAGCCCGGCTGGCGCTTGGCCTGCAGCACCCGATCGAACGGATGCTGGGTGAAGTCGTCGCCGCCTACCACCGCGCGCACCAGCCGTGTGCCCGGTTCCAGCGCCACCAACGCCACTTGCGGACCGAGCTCCGGGGAAAGCACCAGGCCTTGCTCCTGCCGCTCGCGCACCGAGATCCGCAGCAGATCGCCCGGTTGGAACGCAGGCGGCTTGCCGTCCTTGTCGAAGTAGCGCTGCAGCGAGGCGACCGCCAGAAGCCCTTGCGCGCCGCCCAGATCCAGACGCCAGGCCTTCTTCGCCTCGTCGAAGTCGCGCACCACGCCGAGCAGCACGCGCCCCATCGGCGGCTTGCCATTGCCTTGTTGCGACGCGAGCTTGCGCAGGCCTTCCTGCACTTCCGCCTCGGTCGCATAGTGCTTGATCGGCTGGGTGACCTTGTACTGCTTGTCGATGCGCTGCAGGCCTGCCGCCACCGCCAGTTCCGCGGCCTTCTGCATGGTCGTGTCCAGCGCCACCTCGATGCGCAAGCCACCGTACAGCAACTGTTCCCGGTCCACCTTGGTCAGCACCTGACGGCGCACTGCCTCCATGTAGTACGGCCCCACCGCCGCGAGGTCGCCGTGACCTTTCTGAGGCAGCGGCGTGGCTTCCGCGCGGGCGAGGTCGTCTGCCGAGATGTAGCCGTGCTTCTGCATCTGCTGCAGGACGTAGGATCGCCGCGCCGTGGCGTTGTCGGGGTGGCGAAGCGGCGAGAACTTAGCGGGACTGTTGACGATCCCAGCCAGCATCGCGGCCTGCGCGACGTCGATCTCGCCCACCGAACGGCCGAAGTAGAAACGCGCCGCCTCCTCGACGCCGTAGCGCCCGTGGCCGAAGTAGATCTCGTTGGCATACAGCGTCAGGATCTCGTCCTTGGACAGCTTGGTCTCCAGCTTGCGGGCCAGCACCAACTCCTTGAGTTTGCGTGTGAAGGTCTTCTGGCGGTCGAGGTAGCGCGTCTTGGCGAACTGTTGCGTGATGGTCGAAGCGCCTTGGGCATAGCGGCCTTTGGTGACGTCGATCCACAAAGCCCGCGCGATGCCGGCAAAGTCCAAGCCGGGGTGCGAATAGAACGCGGCGTCCTCGGCGCAGACCAGGGCGTACAGCATGGACTTCGGGATGCGTTCGTAGGGGACAACCGTGCGGATCTCTTCGCCGAACTGGGCCACGACCTCGCCGCCCGCGGCATGGACCCGCGAGGATTCCCGGGCGATGTGGCGGTAGGCCTCGAAACTGAAGACGTCGGGCAGGGTTTCGTCCAGCCAGACCCAGCCGAGCGCGCCGCCGCCCACCGTGACCGCGGTGCCCAGCACTGTGACAAGAACCAGGCGCAACAGCCACTTGCGAGCCATGCGCGGCTTGACGGCGGCGGCCTGGCCGCGTGAGGGCTGGGTCGGCGCTGGCGGACGGCTGGGGCGCGGTGGTGCGGGCATGGCGGCGAGTGTAGTCGGGTTCCGGTCTGGTCGCGAATTCGCCAACGCGCAACCGGGTCATCGCGCGGGTTGCAGACGCGGGCGTGGCGTGGGAGCATTCCGCGGTCCGCCGGCCGGTCGTCGATCGGTTCCGGGTGGCGCTTCACGTGTGGGACGGACCATGGCGCAAATCACGTGTTCCAAGTGCGCCGCAGAATGGCCCGCTCAGTACCAGTTCTGCGGTCGCTGCGGCTCCTCGCTCGTCAGCGCTGTAGCGGTAGCTCCGGCCGATCTGCCTGGTCCGATGGGCATTCCGCCGCCGCCTAGCGGACCTGCGCCTGCAGACCTGCCACCCGCGCCCTCGACTTCCGAGGCGCACAACAGCGTGCGTCTGGTGGTCCTGCGCGGCGCGGTCGCGGAAGGCACCGGCATGCAAGTGACGCCGGGGTCGCACGTCATCGGTCGCACGGGCGATCTGGCGTTCCCGGGCGATCCGCTGATCAGCGCGCGCCACGTGGTCCTCGAGCGCGCAGCGGATGGCATCGACATCACGGACGTACCTGGACAGGGCGGCTGTTTCCGGCGCATCCGCGAGCCGACCATGGTGCGGTCAGGCGACGTCATCTTCGCGGGCGAGCAGTACCTGCTGCTGCGCAACGGCGAGGACGTGCCCTTCGAATCCGTGGCGGGCACGGATCTGCCGCCGGAAACGTTCGGTACCCCGTTGCCGAATCCGCGCTTGCACGTGACCCAGCTGCTGGCGGGCGGCCTGCCGGGGCGCGTGGTCTCCACCGATCGGGAGTTCATCACCGTGGGCCGCGAGGGCTGCGACCTGTCGTTCCCCCAGGATCGCTTCATGTCCGGGCGGCACTTGCGCATCGAAACGGCGGCGGACGGCCAGATCCACGTGGTCGACGTCGGCAGCCTGAACGGCACCTTCGTCCGCGCGGCCGACTTCCCGGTGCGGTTGGGCAAAAGCGACGAGATGTTGGTGGGTTCGCTGCTGTTCCGCATCGACGTGCGCGAGCTGTAGCTCGCTGCGCCGCCGAATCTACCGGGCGACTCGCGAAGGTTGCCGCGGCAGCAACAAAAAATCGCCTAGCGATCTGCTGACAAACGCGCCCTATTTCTTGGCGGCTTTGGCCTTGTCCTTCTCGACCTTCTCTGCGGCATTCTCCTCCGCGAACTTCACCAGCGCCGCGCCCTTGCGCTCGAAGCTGTGTTCCGCATAGAACTTGCGCCACTTCGCCGTCGCCGCGTCGATCTTGCCTTCCGCCGCCAGCTTGTCCGTCTTCAGGTCGTAGTCGATGATCTCGGCGCCGGCCTGCGCCAGGTCCGCCACGGTCACCTGCTCGGCGGTTTGCGGCACGATCACCGCGTCGACGATCGCCAGGTCCTTCTTGTCGTACGCCTTGAGCACTCCCAGCGATTCCGGGCCGCCCAGCGCGATCAGGCACCGCAGCGCATAGATGCGTTCGATCAAGCGCTTGCTCGCGAGCGAAGCCTCCAGCACCGGCCGCACCTTCTCGGCACCCAGCGCCTTGACGTCGTCCGTACAGAAGTCCGTGATCTCCTTCTTGACGTCGTGCGTGCCGGCGAACTCCTCCTGGCCATAGTTCTTGTCGTCCGGCAGCTTGGCCAGCACGTCCTTCAGCCCGTCCAATCCCGTGTACTTGACCAGCAACTGCGCCGCCCACCAGCGATCCTCCGCGCTCGGCGAGGCCAGCAGCCCGTCCATGGTCGGCTTGACCGCGGCCCAGTTGTCCTTGATCTTCTTCTGGTTCTCCGGCTTGTCCGCCCATTCCGTCGCCGCCGCGATGGCCAGCGAAGACGCCTGCTTGTCGTCGCCGTGCTTGCTGGGCGAGAGACGCTGGTACAACTCGATGAAGTACAGGAAGCCTTCCAGCGAGTCCGTCTTCTGCACGGCGGCCAGATCCTGCTCGGTAATCTTGACGTTCTTGATCTTGTGGTAGCGACGCAGGCCGTTGATCATCGCCTTGTGCGCGGCCGGCGTGTTCATCGCCATCAGCACGCCCATGATGCCGTCGCGGGCAATGCCCTTGGACAGCATGATCTCAGCGCCCGGCAGGCCATCTTCGCCCAGCGCCTCGATTTCTTCCGGACGGATGCGCTGTCCCAGCTTCTCGACGATGCGCTGGGCCGAATCGTCGGCGCTCATGCCCGCAAACGCCCACTTGGCCACGGTCTTGCGCACCTCAGCCTTCTTGGCGTCGGGCAGCACCGGAATGATATCCATGAGCACGCGCTTGGCGTGGTCCTGCTTCTTCGGATTGGCGTTGTCGAGCATCTTCTCGAGGAACGGCACCAGCGCGACCAGCACCTCGACCTTGTCCGGCGCCTTGGACACCATGCGCATCGTCTGCGAAGGCTGACCACCCTCGTCGATGAGCACTTCCAGCGCGCGTTCACGCAGTTTGAGGTCGTTGTTCCTGTCCGCGACGTAGCCGGCCATCTCCTCCCAGCCGGCCTCGTTGTTGCTCCACAGGCGAAACTTCTCCTCGGGGTCGCCCTTGCAGCCGCTCAGCGTGGCGCCCGCCAGTCCTAGCACGGCAAGGGGCGTCAACAGCGTGGCAGCGCCGAGAACGAGGGAGGTCAGCGCGTTGAGCAGCGGACCGGACTGAGTGCTCGCGGCGTGGCGTGCGTTGCTTCGGGGCGTCGATGGCATGATGATGACCTCCGCCGGGATGTCTGACCTGGCCCCCTTCGCGAGGGAGGGTCGTTGCCCGGAGCATGGCCGGATGGTAGTACGACAACGCGGCAATGGGTAGTTCCACGCCAGCACTAGGCTCGTTGTGACAACCATGAACCATTGCAATAGGTTCCGTGATACGTGCGCGAGGTGACCATGGCGGTTCCGCCGAACAAGGGCCCGGTCGGGTCAGAAAAAGCCGCGGCGCAGTTGGTCATCCTGGAGCAGCAGCTCGAGGCGATGCGCAGGCGCTTCCAGCTGTACTTCAACGGATTCGAGAGACTGCCGCCGATCGCCGAGTTCGAATCGCTCAAGCGCGCGTTCCGCGAGTTGGCCGTCACCCAGTATTCGACCGGTCAGGCCCGCTTCAAGGCGCAAAACCTGGTGGCGCGCTGGCAGTTGCAGCGCACGATCTGGGAGCGGGACCTGGGGCGCATGGAGGAAGGCAAGTACAAGCCGGGCTCGAGTCGCGCGGCGATGCAGGGCGACAAGCCGGTGAATCCGAACGACGACGACTGACATCGCCCGCCGATCGAGTTTGGCCAATCAGGGCAGCCACATCGGCTCGATTTCCGGGATGTGCGCCGCCTCGCGCTCGTCGGCCGCCCGGGCCGCGATGACCGCGGACTCGACGATGCCCAGCAAGGCCGGCAAGCCCTCCCGAGTGACGGTCGAAGTGCGCAAAGCCCGCTGCTGGGCTTCGATCTCGCGGATCGTCGGCGGATCCTTCACATCATCGCACTTGTTCAGCACCACCACGCGCGGTTTTTCGCCCAGGTCGTGCTCGGCCAGGATGCGCTCGACGCTGCGAAGCTGCTGTTCCACCTGGGGATGACTCGCATCCAGGACCAGCAGCAGCACATCGGCGGCGCGCGCTTCCTCCAAAGTCGCCTCGAACGCGCCGAGCAGCTCCTTGGGCAGATCGCGAATGAACCCCACGGTATCGGTGAACACCACCGACAGCCCGCCCGGCGTGCGCACCCGTCGCGAGGTCGGATCCAGGGTCGCGAACAGCAGGTTCTCCGTGTAGGCGTCGCTCTTGGCAATCGCGTTGAGGATCGATGACTTGCCCACGTTCGTATAGCCGACCAACGCCACCAGGCCGATATCCGCCTCGGTCCGCCCTTGCCGCCGTTGCGCACGTCCGCGCGCCAGCCGCTCCAGGTTTTCCTCGATGCGGTGGATGCGGTCGCGACAACGTCTCCGGTCGAGTTCCAGCTTGGTTTCGCCCGGTCCCACCCCGCCGATGCCACCCGCGAGCCTGGACAGCGAGTTGTCGCGATCGCCCAGCCGCGGCATGGAGTAACGCAACTGCGCGAGTTCGACCTGCAACTTGCCGTCCTGGCTCTTGGCCCGACTGGCAAAGATGTCCAGGATCAACTGGGTGCGATCGACCACCTTCATGTCGACCAAGGTCGAGATCGACTTGCTTTGGCTCGGGCTCAATTCGCGATCGAACACCAGCAGCGTCGCGTCGGTCTGCATGGCCTTCAGCGCAATTTCCGTCAGTTTACCCGTGCCTATCAGCGTGCGTGGATCGACGTCGCGGCGCCTCTGCACCACGCGGCCGACCACTTCGACGCGCGCCGTGCGGGCCAGTTCGTCCAGTTCGTCCAGGCTGTCCTCGGTCACCGCCGCGGTTTCCGGACCGACGTGGATCAGCAGGGCCCGTTCGCGCGCGTTGACCAGGCGGGCCGCCGGACGCGTTCGGCTCAGTTGCGCTTCGAGTTCACCGATCAGCGCGTGGACGTCGAGATCCAGTGACGAATACGGCTGTGGATCCAAGAGGGTATACGGCTGGGCCGCGCGACCGCCGGCCTGTCCGGGCAGTTGGCCCTTGTGATCAGCGGCCAGAGTCGCGACGAACACGCGCCCGGGATTCTCGCCGTCCAGACCGATCGCCGCGACGAGATCGAGCCCCAAGCGCACCAGATCGTTCAGATCGTCTTCGCTGAGAGGTTCGCCCTTGAGATGGACGTGCACCAGCCGCAGCCCGCGCAGCCGCCCGGCCTCCGCGCCGAACCGTCCAAGATCAGGAAGTTGTAGCTCGTGGTCGTCGCCGCACAGCACGTGGGTGACGCGGCCGTTGCGATCGATGAGGACGCCGACCTGCCGCCGCAGCCGCGCCGCGAGCCCGGTCATGCGCAGGACCAAGGCGTCGCTGGCCAGGCGTCCCGGCTCGGTCAGGTGATGGTACAGGCGCTCAAGGCCAGACTTCTCGACGGCTGCCAAGCTGCTGAGATCACCATGGATCTTGTGGGGCAAAAAACCTCCGTGGTCACCATGGCAACCCGCCCGTTCACGCTACGACGTGTCGCCGAAAGCAGGCGGCGTCCAGCGTAGAACAAGCGCGTGCGCGGGGCCATTCCACCAACGGAGTCAGGTGCGGAACGAGCGGGCCGATCAGTTGATGTTGACCTGCGAACCCTTGATCGTCATGGTCGAACTGGACTTGACGTCCATGGTCGAGCCGGCCTTGGTCTCGGTCGAACTGCCGGATTCCTGCTTGATCGTGGCCGACGCTTTCACCACGAGATCCTTGCAATCGATGGTGATGGTCTTCTCTGCCTTGATCAGCATGTCGCCGGTCTTGCACTCGATCGTGATCTTCTTGGCCTTGGTGTCGATGAGCATGTAGTGCTCTTGGGTGTGATCGTAGATCTCGATCTGGTCCACCGCGCCCGACTGGTCCAGGCAAATCCAGTGACCGTTGCGCTGCTTGGGGTCCTTGTCCATGTCCGTCGGCTGCACCAGGGTCTGCAGCACGATGCGCTCGGTCTTGTCGTCCTTCTTGTCGACGAACTGCAGCGCGTGGCCGGACCGCGAACGGATCGACCGGTGCCAGTTCTTGCCGTTCTGGTCCTTGTTGTGGTGGAACTCCTTGTCCACGCCGTTCCACAACGAGCCGATCACGTACGGGCGGCGGACGTCACCGTGTTCGAAGGCGATCAGCACCTCGTCGTCGACCTCGGGCAGGAAGAACGCGCCGCGCTCCTTGCCGGCCATGAAGGTGGCGATCCGGCACCAGTTGGAGCGAAAGTCCTCTTCGTCCTTGGTATCCGTGTACTTGGTGTCGGACTCGGACACCCACGGGTACTTCACCTTGACGCGGTAGTGCCCGTCCGGATCCTTGTTGTCGACCACGATGCCGACTACGACGCCGAGGACCTTGAAGGGCTCGCGCTTGGTCCGTTCCATCAGCATGGTGCCGCTCCCTGTTCTGCTGCGTTGTCTGTCGTACGGTCAGGCGAAGCTGTTCGCTCTGGGGCACGGAGCTTCGCACGCTCCTATGCCTCGGCGAGACTAACGGGAAGCCAGACGGCCTGCAACGCGCACGGCACCGCCTGGGGCATGTGCGCCCCAAGCAGGTGGCCAGATGGTTCTCGGTCCGATCCTTGACGCCCCGGCAGCGAAACGCTATCTGGCACGCGCCGAAGAGTGTTCACGCTTTCGGCTGGTCCCTGATTCGCGGACCGCGAGGCGACATGCTTCCCTCCCAGACCGGCTACATCGCCATCCTCGTGGTGCTCGCCATCGTGACGGGGCTCGGCCTCGCCATCCTGGTGCTGAATCGCCTGATCGGTCCACGCAAGATCAACACTGTGAAATCAGCGGCCTTCGAGTGCGGATCGGATCCGATCGGCTCGGCGCGCACCCGGTTCAGCGTCAAGTTCTACCTGATCGCGATCTTCTTCATCGTCTTCGACATCGAGTCGGTGTTCATGTACCCGTGGGCGTCGCTGTTCCGCGAGTTGATCGTCGAACCGGGCGTAGGCTGGAGCACTTTGGCGGAAATGTTCATTTTCGTCGGCATCCTCGGCGCGGGCCTGGCGTACGTCTGGCGGCGCGGTGCCCTCGACTGGGAGTAATGATGTCACAGAGTTTGATTGACTTGCTCAGGCAGGAGAAGCCGGCCGCCATCCTGGGGAGTCACGCGGCGTGCGGCGATGCCACCGTGCTCGTGCTGCCCGAACACCTGCATGAGGTCATGCAGTTCCTGCGCGACGACCCGCGCGTCCGCATGGAAATGCTCGTCGACGTGACCGCGGTGGACTTCCTCGAGTACGCCCCGCACATGCGCGCGCAGCTGAGCCCGTGCGATCCGGACAATGCCGCGAATCTGACGCCGGAAACGCTGCCGCGCTACGAAGTCGTCTACCACCTGCTGTCGATGTCCAAGCGCCATCGCCTGCGCGTGAAGACGCCGGTCAGTGAGCAGGACCCGCACGTGCCGACGCTGACTTCCCTTTGGATGTCCGCCGATTGGGGCGAGCGCGAGACGTGGGACATGTACGGCATCGTGTTCGACGGTCACCCGGATCCGCGCCGCATCCTGCTGTACGAAGAGTTCGAGGGCCATCCGCTGCGCAAGGACTATCCGCTGCGTGGTTATCAGCCCCTGGTCGCGATGCCCGAACTGGTGCACTACACGGATCACGAGACATTCCGCTGACAACGAAGGAACGGTCGCGAACCATGACTCAGCCGATGACCACGAAAACGATGACGACGCCCAAGCCGGATCCTGCGCTGCGCCTGGGCGGGGCGCCGGTGGAAGCGACGCGGGTCGGCGACCACATGATCATCAACATGGGCCCGTCGCACCCGGCGACCCATGGCACCGTCAAGTTCGTCCTGACGCTGGACGGCGAGACCGTGCACGACATGGACATCCACATCGGCTACCTGCACCGCGGCTTCGAGAAGATGGCTGAAATGGGCACGTGGCAACAGGTTTTACCGTACACCGATCGCCTGAACTACGTCAGCCCGATGTGCAACAACGTCGGCTACACCGGCGCCATCGAGAAGCTGTGGGGCGTCGAAATCACCCCGCGCTGCAAGTACATCCGCATGCTGATCTCAGAGATCTCGCGGTTGACCGACCACCTGACCTCGATCGCCGCCAATGCGCTAGAACTCGGTGGATTCACACCGTTCCTGTACGCTCTCGAAGCGCGCGAATTGCTGTATCCGCTGGTCGAGGAACTGACCGGCGCGCGCCTGACCACGAGCTACACGCGCATCGGCGGGCTGGCCAAGGACCTGCCGCCGGACTACGACCTGCACGTGCTGAAGTCCTTCGACAAGATGCAGCAGCTGGTCGAGAAAGTGGACAAGCTGCTGACCAAGAACCGGATCTTCTACGATCGCATGATCGGCACCGGCGTGTTGTCGCAAGAAGACGCGATCGCTTCGGGCTGCACCGGCATCATGCTGCGGTCGACGGGCTATGACTGGGACTTGCGCAAGCACGAGCCCTACTTGGCGTACGATGAGCTGGATTTCGACGTCATCATCGGGCAGACCGGCGACAACTACGATCGCTACCTGTGCCGGCTCGAGGAAATGGAGCAGTCCGTCAAGATGATCCGGCAGATGTTCCGGCAGATGCCCAGCGGTCCGGTCAACGTCGCGGACTGGCACGTGTCGATGCCGCCCAAGCAGGCGGTGTACAACTCCATCGAAGGCATGATCGCGCATTTCAAGCTGATTACCGATGGTCACCAGGTGCCGGCCGGCGAAGTCTACTACGCGGTCGAGGGCGGCAACGGCGAGGTCGGCTTCTACATCGTTTCGCAGGGCAACGGCCGGCCGTACAAGATCCACGTTCGCGCGCCGTGCTTCTACGCTATGGGAATCCTGAAGAAATTGGTGGTCGGCCACATGCTGGCGGACATCGTCCCCACGTTCGACACCCTGAACATGATCGGCGGCGAAGTCGACCGCTAGCACTCGGAGACGGCACATGCCCAAGGTCACCATCGACGGACGCGAGATCGAGGTCGCGGCTGGCACTACGGTGCTCCGTGCGGCCAAGCAGGTCGGCATCGAAGTGCCGGTGTTTTGCTACCACCCCGGTTTGACGATCCCGGCGAACTGCCGCATGTGCCTGGTCGAAATCGAGAAGTCGCCCAAGCCCTTGCCCGCCTGCTACACCGAAGTGAGCGAGGGCATGGTGGTGCGCACGCAGACGGAAAAGGTCAAGGCGACGCAGAAGGCCGTGCTCGAGTTCATCCTTTTGAACCACCCGGTCGACTGCCCGATTTGCGATCAGGCCGGCGAGTGCACGCTGCAGGAGCACTACGTCCGCTTCAGCGCCCAGCCGTCGCGCCTGTTCACCCAGAAGGTCGGAAAACCCAAGGCGAAGATCCTCGGCCCGACCGTGGTGTTGGACGCCGAGCGCTGCATCGTCTGCACCCGTTGCGTGCGATTTTGCGAGGAAATCAGCAAGACCAA
>CAYHHL010000043.1:28303-32556 GCA_964356325.1 uncultured Enterobacteriaceae bacterium
AACAAGGTCGAACGCCTGGTGCCGCGCTACAACCCGGACGTGAACCAGTGGTGGATGTGCGATGCCGGGCGTAAGATTCTGGAACCGCGGACGATTCGCCCGATGCCGACCGGGCGCGTGCCGGGACCGAACGATGTGGTGCGCGAAGCCCCGGCGCTCGACGCGTTGCGCACGGTCGCGAGTTGGCTGAAGGAAGGCGGGCGGGTGGGCATCGGCCTGTCGGCGTCGCTGACCAACGAGGACGTGTACGCCTGGGCTCGCCTGGCCAATACCTTGAATGCACAGGTCTACTTGCTGAAGCGGGCGGCCTGGCAGGGCGACGACATCCTGCGCACGAGCGATCGCGATGCCAACGATGCCGGCGCGCGGGCGATCCTGGCCACGGTCACGCCCGGCTTCGCGGACATCGCGGCTTTGGCCCATGATGCCCAGGGCTTGGACGTGCTGGTGGTGGTCGACAACGAGATCACCGCGACCGAACAGCTGCTCGAAATCGTCGCCAACGTGCCGAAGACCGCGGTGCTGACCGACCTGCAGAGCCCGCTTTCGGACCTGGCGACGGTGGTCGTGCCGCTGACGTGGTTGCACCAGCGCGAAGGTTCTCTCGTGAATGCCGCAGGTTGGGTGCAGCGCTTGGCGGCCCCACTCAAGCCCGCGGTGACGACGGTGGCTCCGCACGTGGCGGCGGCGATGTTGGCCCGGCACGGCGCGAGCGTGGATCTCGACTTCACCGAGCGCACGCGGCCTTCGGAGCTGTTCGATCGCATCGCCGCGCAGGTGCCCGCCTTTGCCGGCCTGAACTACGCGGAAGTAGGCGATTACGGTCGCGGCCTCGGCACCGAAGGCGTGCTGGCGCCGCGGCGATCGCGGGTCGACGGCACGCCGCAGTGGGAACCGGATCCGGTCATGCCGACCTTCGCGCGGCCGTTCGCGATTCGTCGTGGAGCCTAATTTCCTTCAGTTTGCGACAGCGTTGCCCAAGCGCGCGACAGGTTGCCCATGCAGCAGTTGATGCAGTACCTGACCGACCACCCCGTGCTGCAGATCGTGGTCTACACGCTGCTCAAGGTCGTCGGCTTCATTTTCGTGTTCGTCATGGGCCTGGCGACGGTGCTGACCTGGCTCGAGCGCAAGTACTCGGCATTGCTGCAGAACCGTATCGGACCGAACCGCGCCAACATCGGCAAGTTTCGCCTGGGCGGGCTGTTCCACATGCTGGCCGACCCGATCAAGATGCTGACCAAGGAAGACTTCACCCCCGACACGCCCAATCCGTGGCTGTTCCGCATCGCGCCTTTGCTGGCCTTCGTTCCGGCGTTGCTGGTGTTTTGCGTGATTCCATTCGGGCCGGGCGACCTGCAGATCTCCAACAGCGCAGTGGGCATCCTGTTCATCTTTGCGATCGCGTCCTTGAACGTGTACGGCTCGGTGCTCGGCGCCTGGGCGTCCAACAACAAGTGGTCGCTGATGGGCGGCTTGCGCATTTCCGCGCAGATGATCAGCTACGAAGTCGCCATCGGCCTGTCGCTGTGCGGCATCTTCATGATCTACGGTTCCGTAGACTTGCAGCAGATCGTCATCGCCCAGGGCGGCACCTGGGGCGGCCTGATCCCGAAGTGGGGCATCTTTGCCCAGCCGTTGGCGTTCATCCTCTACCTGACCTGCGCGATCGCCGAGAACAAGCGTGCCCCGTTCGACGTCGCCGAAGCCGAGTCCGAGCTGACCGCAGGCTACTGGACCGAGTACAGCGCCATGGGTTTCGCGGTGTTGGCGCTGGCGGAATTCATCGAGGTCGTGCTGATCGGCTGCCTGGGTGCCACATTGTTCCTGGGCGGCTGGCAGATTCCATTCGTCGAGGGCACCAGCATGGGCATCCAAGCGCTGCAAGTCGCGGCGTTCCTGTTCAAGGTCGTGGTGTTGGTGTGGCTGCAGATGACGATTCGCTGGACCTTGCCGCGCTTCCGCTATGACCAGGTGATGCGGCTCGGCTGGCGGATGTTGTTGCCCGCGGCGTTGCTGAACCTGATTGTGACCGGCGTGGCGCTGACCTGGATAGAGCGCGGCTGACGTGAGCGGCTGAAACCTGACCCTTCCCCGTTCCTGGAACCCTGGAGATCGACAATGGCCAAGGTCGTCAACCGCATGCAACCTGACCTGGCGACGCAGAGCTACGTCGTCGAGGCCATCAAGGGCGTCTCGCTGGTCACCCGGCAGTTCGTGCGCAACCTGTTCGGGCGCAAGGACATCGTCACGGTGCAGTACCCCGAGGACCGCAAGCCCTACACGGCGCGTTTCCGCGGCAAGCACCGCCTGATGCGCCGGGACGATGATCAGGTGCGCTGCGTGGCGTGTATGCTGTGCGCGACGGCCTGTCCCGCCAACTGCATCACCATCGTCGCCGCCGAGCACGACGACCGCAGCATCGAGAAGTACCCGACGAAGTTCGAGATCGACTTGCTGAAGTGCATCTACTGCGGGTTTTGCGAGGAGGCCTGCCCGTGCGACGCGATTCGCATGGACTCGGGCATCCACACGATCCCGACGATGACGCGGCGCGATCAGAAGACCGGTGTCATCAACCTGTTGTCGATCGGCACGCCTTCGATTGCGACCCAGGGCGGTGAACTGAAGGCGCATTCGCACGAAGGCAGCGCGCACGGACGTGGCGGACATCACTAGGCAATAGCCCAGGAGAGCTGCAAATGGCGCAGGGAAGCGAAAAGCAGGGTGAAGGCTTCGAGGGCTTCATTCCCGACCTGGTGCGCCGCGCGGTCGAACGCAGCGTGCAAGCGATCCTGCACAGCGACGAAGGCCGCAAGAGCCTGGTGGCAGCCCTGATGCCGCGGGAATTGCTGCACACCGTCATGCAGCAGATCGACGGCACCAAGCGCGAGGCCGTGGCCATGATCGGCCGGGAGATGCAGCAGTTCCTGCAGACCCTGAACGTGGGCGCGGAGTTGACGAAGATCCTGACCAGCGTGCAGTTCGAGATCAACACCTCGGTGCGGTTCATTCCCAACGAGGACGGGACGTTGCGTTCCGAGGTGAAGGCGAGCGGCCGGCCGGTGATGACCGAACGCAAGGCTGGCGCCAAGAAGCCCCGGAAGCGCGCGCGCAAGACCGCCGTGGTCGCAGGCGACAAGCCCGCGCAGCCCGAGAGCCGCGTGACGGCGGCGGCGCGCGGCACCCGGCGCACGGTGCGGCAGGTGGTGGAGCAGCTGGGCGAGCGGGCGGCGGAGATTGCTGGGGTTGGGGAGCATCGGGACTAGGCACGCAAGGCCCTGGCTTGGCCGGCGAATCGCGCGCAGACTCGGCCATACGGAGGGTCGATGCGCACGTGCTGGTGGATGCTCTTGCTGGCGGGCTGCGCGACCGAAGTGACCGCGCCGTCCTGGGCGAGCGTCGGGCTGGCGTTGAGCGGCGACGTCATGGCGGATGCCACGGCCACGGACGGGCAGGGCGATGCCGTGGCCTTGGCAACCTGCGTCACCGATTCAACTTGCGCGGCCAATGGCGACCCGTGCCTGAAGTTCTCGTGCGTGGACGGTGAGTGCCGGTCGATGAAGGACCCGGGCAAGGTCGGCTGCTGTTCGTTGTGGACCAATACCAGCTGCGACGACAAGAGCTTCTGCAGTGACGACTTCTGCGACGTGCCTATGCCGGGAGGCTGGCTGGCCTGTTCCCACAAGATGAAGGCGGTACTGAAGGGCTCGTGCTGCACGGCGGACAACGCGTGGTGGGCCTGTAACGATGGCGAGCCTTGCACCAAGGATTCCTGCGACTCCAACGGCTCAGGCTCTTGCACGCACATCTGGCAACCAAATTGCTGTGCCATGTCAATGGAGTGTGACGATAATGACGCGAACACGGTCGACGCGTGCCAGAAATTCCCGACGACCGCGGAGGCTGGCACCTGCGTCCACGAGAAGATCGGCTGCGACAGCGCCGGTGACTGTGATGACGGCAAGGCCTGCACGTTTGACGTGTGCATGATCGAGACCGGCCAGTGCTATCCGATCCAACTCGATCTAGCGTGCTGCGAAGACGATTCGACCTGCACCGCCGGCAACAGCAATACCGTGGCTGCCTGTATCGATCACCAGTGCGTGTCGGCGTTGAAGCCCGGAACTTGCCTGACGAATCAGCAATGCCCCAGCGCTGACGATTGCCATCCGGGAGTCTGCGTCGCCGGCAAGTGCGCGATCGCCAGCACGAAAACCGCGGGCTGCTGCCTCGACGACAAGGACGCGCTG
>CAYHHL010000044.1:0-32462 GCA_964356325.1 uncultured Enterobacteriaceae bacterium
GGCCGTACACCATAGAATTGTACCGAATTGTCGTCCGGCGAGCGAAAGGTCTGGTGGAAGTTGGCATCCGTCGCCACCGTGGTCACGTCCAGCGGCAATTCGTAGCTCTGCGACCACGACGGCGAGTCGATGCGCACCCGCAGGTGCCACACCTCGCCTGCCGTCGTCGGCGCTTGCTTGGGCTGCAGCCGGAAGCCGACTTGGCTCACCGCGCTACCCTGGCGACGCGGCGGCCGTCACGGGACGGCGCTGCTTGTCTGCCTGAAGTGGTTCAGCGCCTCGTGACGCAGCCACGCCGCAAGTCCCGGCGTGGCTGCGGTCATCACGCCGACTACAGCGCCGTGCAGCCCTTGGGCGCCTTGGACCCGCTCAGCTTGGTGCCGCTCAGGGTGCAGGAAGCGTTGCCCGAGAAGTCATGCGAGCTGTCCAACTTGTACGTCGCCGCCTGGATGCTGACCGGCCCGTTCAGGTTGATGTTGCCCTTGCCCTCGAAGTACGTGCCGACGTTGATCTTCACGCTGCCGGTGTTGGCCTTGATCTTCGAGTTCGACTTCAGATACAGCGCGCCGCCCGCCGAAACGAGCACGTTGCCAGTGTTGCTGATCACGTCGCCGGACCAGTCGAAGTCCTTGGTGCCAGTGCTGATCACCGACACGTTACCGCTGCCGCTGATCGACGACGATTGCCGGTACGTCACTTGCGCGCCCTGCAGCGTCACGTTGCCGGACGACTTCACGTTGCAGTGCGCGTCCAACTCGCCGACGGCCGTGACCGTCACGTTGCCAGAGCAGGCAATCTTGGCCGCCTCGCGCAACTTCAACTTGCCGCCTGAGATGTAGGTCACGTCGCCCGCGCCCAGCACGTCGCCGTGAATGTCCAGGTAGGTCGCGGCATTCACCGTCACGTTGCCAGCGTTCGTGATCTTGCTCGCCTGCCGGAACGCCAACTTCTGGCTCGCCTTGAAGTCGACGCTGCCCGGCTTGTCGAAGTCACCGTAGATGTCCACGTTCATGCCGCTGACCGACGTCTTGCCGTTGCCGCCGGAATTGCGCGACGCCTGCCGCACTGCCGCGTGGTCCGTGGCCTCGATGCAGTACGCCGCGCCGTAGCTGATGTCGCCCCAGTCGTCGGCGTCCTCGGCCTCGACCGCCAGGGTGTCGCACGTGATGGTCGCCTTCTGGCGGATGGCAACGTCCTCTTCCGCGCGCAGGTCGACGCGACCCGTGGCGTTGATGTCACCGAAGACGTCCACGTTGTGGCCGGCGATGAACACTTGGCCCAGGCCCGTCAGCTTGACCTTGTTGGAAACCTTGACGTTGCAAGCCGTGTCGATGACTAGATCCTGGCCGCCGAAGTCGATGCTGCCCTCGATGCGCAACCGCGTGTCCCGCTTGACGAGCCAGGCGTTGAGCTCCGACAGGGTCTTGACCTTGGTCTCCTTGCCGTCGCCGCCGTCATTGTCCTCGTCGTCGTCATCATCGTCGTTGTCGCCCCACTCGTCGCCGTCGTCGTCATCATCGTCGTCGTCGTCTTCGTTGCACTCGTCCTTGTCCTTCTTGACCTTGCCCTTGCCGCACACCGGCACCGGGCCGCGGTGTACGTCAGAGGTGCCATTGCCACACGTGTCGCGCACCGTGAGGGTGACGAACGCCGCAGACGCATTGCCGGCGTCATCCTTGGCCGTGACGACCAGATTGTGCACGCCCAGCGTGAACAGCGCGGTGAAGTTCGGGGCATTGCTGAGCACCGTGCCGTTCTCCGACCACTGCACGCTCACCGCGCCGTCGCAGATGTCGCCCGTCGCCACGGAAAGCGAGACGTTGGTGCCGTACGCCGTCGCCAGGTCGACCGTGATGCTGGGCGTCGTGGTCAGGTCCGGCGCCGTGGTGTCCGCCACCGGCACGCAGGCGTCGGCCACGCTGCCATCGCTCGACTTGCACACGAAATACGCGGTCTGGCTGGTCGAGCCGTCGCCGCACGTATCCGTCCCATTCGTCGCGTTGCTGGCCAACGTGCCGCTCGCGCACGTCCAATCGATCGCGCCGCACACGCCGCCGCCGGAAGCCGTGCCGCTGTCGCTGCAGGCGTCGCTCTTGACCGTCGTGTTCGCGGCGCACAAGTTGCCGCCTTCGCAGGTGAAGAAGCTGACGCTGGGCTCGTCCGCCGTGCCGCCGCAGGTGTCCGTGCCTTCGTTGCTCGTCGAGCTCAGCGTGCCGTCGGTGCAAGACCAATCCGTCGCCGCGCACGATCCGCCACCCAGCTCGCTACCGTTGTCGGCGCACGAGTCGGCCTTGGCCGTGTTGCCAGCGACGCACAGGTTGCCGCCCGAGCAGGTGAACGTCGACACCGAGGGATTCGCAGCGTCGCCGCCGCAAGTGTCCGTACCGTTGCTCGAAGTCGAGCTCAGCTTGCCGTCCGCGCACGTCCAGTCCGTCGCCGCGCACGCACCGCCGCCTGCGTCGTCGCCACTGTCGGCACAGCTGTCACTCTTGGCCGCGCCGCCCGCGACACACGTGTTGCCGCCTTCGCATGCGTAGGTAGTCACGCTCGGGCTGCCCGCGTCGCCGCCGCAAGTGTCCGTGCCATTGCTCGCAGTCGAAGTGAGCTTGCCATCCGCGCAGGTCCAGTCCGTCGCGCTGCAAGAGCCGCCACCGCTGGCGTCGCCCGTATCGGTGCACGAGTCGCTGCCGCTGGCGGTCACCGCCGCGACGCAGGTGTTGCCACCCTGGCACACGTAGGTCGTCACGCTCGGGTTGGCCGCCGAGCCGCCGCAGATGTCCGCGCCGCTGGTCGGGAACGCCGTGCAAGTACCTGCCTGGCAGGTGTTCTTGACCGCGTTGCACGAGCCGCCGCCCGTCGCGTCGCCGCTGTCCGCGCACGAGTCCGAGCCGCACGGCGAGTTGTTCGCCTTGTTCGGGTTGGTGCACACGCCGGTGGTCGGCAGGCACACGCCCGCCACATGGCACTCGTCCTGCGCGCCGCAGGTGACGCTCAGGCACTCGCACGCGTCGCCGATGCCGTCGCTGTCCGTGTCCGTCTGGCTGAAACCGGCCGTGAAGCCGCCGTCATACACGCCGAACTGCGCGCTGCCGATGAGCGCCGCGTTGGCGTTGGCCGGCGCCGGCTTGAGGACGTTGTTGCCGTTGTTGACGTACAGTCCACCGACGCCCTGGAAGACCGGGTGCGCGGAAGCCGGCGTGGTGAAGACGCCGCCGACGCCGTTGTAGAAGGACGCGAAGCCGAGACCGAAGGTGTTCAAGAACGTGTTCCAGTTCGCCGCTTCCTGGGCAGGACCGCCCCAGCCCGTGCCAGCCGCGATGTAGACGTTGCCGCCGCCCTGGACGTACTGGATCAACACCTGCTGGTTGACCGCGTCGCCGCACAGGAATACCGCGTCGTACTGCTGCAAGGTCGCGAGCGTAAAGGGCAAGCCCGTGCTGACCGTCCACTGGTGGCCCAGGCCGAGCATCGTCTGCTTGAGCGTGTTGCCCGCCAGACCGAAGTTGGTCGAGTACGCCAGGAACTTGCCGGGCTTACCGCCGGTGAACCAGTTGGCCAGGTTCTTGATGTACGTGGCGGCGCCGGGCGCGATCTGGAAGCCAGTATCGGTCAGCGTCCACTCGTCGGCATTGACGAAGATCTTGGACTTGCCGCTGCCGAGCGGGCCGTTCTTGACCGTCACGCAGTTGTCGCACGCGTCACCGACCGTATCGCCGTCCTGATCCGCCTGGTTGGTGTTGGCGACCGCCGCGCAGTTGTCCTGCGTGTCGCAAACCGTGTCGCCGTCGCCGTCCGCGCAGCAACTGGTGCCGGTGCCGTAGAAGCCAGCGTTGCACGCGCAGGTGAAGCTGCCCGCCGTGTTGGTGCAGGTGGCGTTGCCGTCGCAGTTGTCGACGTTGCTCGCGCACTCGTCGATGTCCGTGCAAGCAAAGCCATTGCCCGCATAGCCGCTGTTGCAGCCGCACGTGCCGTTGCAGGTAGCGTTGGCGTCGCAAGCCGCGCCGGCGTTGCAGGTCCCGGCCTGGCAGGTGTCGGCGTCCGTGCAGGCATTGCCGTCGCTGCAGGTGGCGCCATCGGTCTTGGCCGGATTGCTGCACGTGCCGGTGGCCTGGTCGCAGGTGCCGGCGTCATGGCATTGGTCGCTGGCCGAGCAGACCACCGGATCCGCGCCGACGCAGGCGCCGTTCGCACAGGTGTCGCTCTGCGTGCAGGCGTCGCCGTCGTTGCAGGTCGCGGTGTTGACGCCGTGGACGCAGCCACTGCTCGGGTTGCAACTGTCGTCGGTGCAAGGGTTGCCGTCGTCGCAGTTCGGCGCCTGGCCGGCCGCGCATGCGCCGCCCTGGCAGGTATCCGCGAGCGAGCAGGCGCTGCCGTCCGAGCAGGCCGAGCCGTTGGCCTTGGCCGGGTCGCTGCACGTGCCGGTCGCGCCGTCACACGTGCCCGCGGTGTGGCACTGGTCGGCCGCGCTGCAAGTCACGAGGTTGCTGCCGATGCACACGCCTTTCTGGCAAGTGTCGCTTTGGCTGCACGCGCTGCCGTCGCTGCATGCCGTGCCGTTGGCGACCTCCTGGACGCACGCGCCGTCACTCAGCGAGATGTCGTCGAAGTACACCTCCGGCGGGCCGCCCTTGCTCTGGCCGGAGAACGACTCGACCTTGAAGTCGAACGAAGTGATGCCAGCGCCAAGCGTGATCGTCTTGTTGTACTGATTCCAGCCGCTTGCGTTCTCCGGGATCGCCGCGACCGTGCCGCCGTAGCCGTCCGGATAGCCGTCATGGCCGATCAGCCAGTGCTCGCCGACGCCCGGGCCGCTGCCGAACGCATCGATGCCGAAGTACGGCCAGCCGCCCGAAACCCAGCGCATGCGACCGCTGAAGCAGTAGGTCTTGCCGCCCTGGATGGCCAGCGGGTCGGTGAAGTACTCGCCGCCGGAATCGAGCCGCGTCACCTTGACCACGTGCGGGCCAACGGGCGCGGTGGGATCGACGACGACCGTGACCGGGTCGCTCGGGCCCCACTTGCTGTGCCACGTGCCGATACCGGTCTCGAAGTCGTTGGAGATGACCGCCGGCGCCACGCAACCGCTCGAGGGACTGCACGTCGGCGCCGTGTGGCACTGGTCCTGCGCGGTGCACACCAGCGGGTTGCCGCCCACGCACGCGCCGGCCTGGCAGGCGTCGCTCTGGGTGCAGGCACTGCCATCGTTACAGGTCGCGCCGTCTGACTTTGCCGGGTTGCTGCACGTGCCCGTCGCGCTGTCGCAAGTGCCGGCCTCATGACACTGGTCGCTGGCGCTGCAGGTGACGGCGTTGCCGCCCGCGCACGCGCCCGCCTGGCAGGTGTCGCCCTGGGTGCAAGCGCTGCCGTCACTGCAAGCGCTGCCGTCGGCCTTCACGGTCTGGCTGCACTCGCCCGTCCCGGCGTCGCATGAACCAGCGTCATGGCACTGGTCGCTGGCGCCGCACGTCACCAGGTTGGCGCCGGTGCACGAGCCGGCCTGGCAGGTGTCGCTCTGGGTGCAGGCGTTGCCGTCATTGCAGACGCTGCCGTCGGCCTTGGCGGCGTTGCCGCATACACCGGTGGCGGCGTCGCACGCGCCCTGGTCGTGGCACTGGTCGCCAGCGGCACAAACCACCGGGTTGGCGCCGGTGCACGTGCCACTCTGGCAGGTATCGGTCTGCGTACAGGCGCTGCCGTCGTTGCAGGCGCTGCCGGCAGCCTTGGCGGGATTGGAGCACACGCCAGTCGTCGGGTTGCACGTACCGGAGTTGTGGCACTGGTCGCTGGCTGAACACGTGACGGGGTTGCTGCCCGCGCACGTGCCGGCCTGGCAGGTGTCGCTCTGGGTGCAGGCGCTGCCATCGTTGCAGGTCGTGCCATCGGCCTTGGCGGGAGCGACGCAAGCGCCGGTCGTCTGGTCGCACGAGCCTGGGTTGTGGCACTGGTCGCCGCTGCACACGACCGGCGATCCCGCCTGGCAGGTGCCGCTTTGGCACTTGTCGCCTGCGGTGCAGAGGTCGCCGTCCGTACATACCGTGCCGTTGGCTTTGTTGTTCTGGACGCACACGCCAGCGCTGCACGATCCCGCCTCGTGGCAAGCATCTGCGGCTGCGGCGGCGCTGCAATTGGTCTGGGCGATGAGAGTGCCGCCCATGCACTTGGATACCGTGGAGGCGTCGGTGCAGGCGATCGCGCCTTCGCCCATGCAGATGTCGCCGTTCATGCAGGTCGACGACACCGGAATGCTGGGACACGGATCGCACACGTTGCCGATCCCGTCGCCGTCCGTATCCGCCTGATTGGCATTGGGGATGCCGGCGCAGTTGTCCGACGCATTGGGCACGCCGTCGCCGTCCGAGTCAGTGCTGCCGGAGAGACCGAGCACGACGGACAGCGTCTTGGTGGTGAGCAAGGTCTGATTGGTCAGCGTGAAGGCCTGATAGCCAGTATTGGTCGGCGGCGTCACGGACATGCTGAACGTGTAGTTGGTGCCAGTCGGCAGGATCTTCAACACGGAAGTGCCCGTCGCACCGGTGTTCGCGTACATGTAGTTCATGTAGCCGTATGCGAAGTTCAGGCCGTTCGTCGTGAAACCGTTCGAATAATAGCCACTGTTCATGGCAAGGGTCGAATTCGGCACGGCCGCGCCGTACTGATCCTGGACGGAAACCTTGAGCGTCGCCGTCGGGACCTGGATATCGAGCGCAGTGTCCGCGGTGAACGACTTGGACGCCCCGTACACTTGCCAATACCACTGCGTGTACTTCGGTGACACGCCGCTGGTGTAGTTGCCGTGGATGATCTGGAGGTTGTAGGTGCCGGGCACGACGTGGAAGGTGTAGTTGCCGGTGGAGTCCGTGGTCGACGTCAAGGACATGTTGCCCGCCGAGAAGTACACGGTCGCGCCCGCGATGCCGCCGCCGTCGCCGCCCATGATCTTGCCGTTGACGGTGACGGACGGGAGTAGGACATGCGTGTGGTAGGTGTCGCCGGTGATCTGCAGGTTGCTGACCTGGGTCGCGCCCAGCGTAGTGGCCGTGGACGGTGGCGTCACGATGCGGGCGAATGGGTACGCGCCGCCGGTGACCTTGGTACGGGGCACGCGGAACTTCGCGATGCCGTCGGCGCCTACGTTCGCGTTCATGTAGTTGATGTAGCCCGAGTAGTTGGCGTTGAACGTCTGGCCGCCGATCGTGAACGGTTCCAGGTAGATCCAGCTGTGTCTCATCGTGCTGTAGGGGACGATGGCGTTCTGACCGTCGACCACGGTGGCTTGATAGTCGACCAGCGGGATGGCGAAGTCCTTGGTCCCGGTGGTCGACAGGCTGAAGGCGCCGCCATTCAACGTGTAGTAATATTGGTCGTACTTTCCGTTTGCACCGTTCTTGGTGATGCCCGCGTAGATGACGAGGGTATAGGTGCCAGGCGCCATCGAGAGGCTGTATTTGCCGTCCGTGCCGCTGCACGCGGTCTTGTTCACCGGACCCTGGTAGAGCTGGACGCAGTGCTGATTGAGCGGCGTACCGGCGTCGTCCGTGATCGTACCGGACAGGATGACGGACGACGGGCAGGTCACGACCACGGAACTGGACGCAGTCACGGCCAGGGTCGCAGTGCCGGTCGCGGCCACGACGTTGCTGGGCGGCGTGGCGGCGACCGTCAACTGCTGGCCCGGGTAGGTGGCCAACATACGAAGCGTGGCGCTGTTGGACGCACCGACGTTGCCGTAACCGTAGTTGTTGTAGCTGCTGGTGAAGGTGACGCCAGCCGTGGTGATGGCCGGGCCGCTGTAGCCGCTGATCTGGAGGCTGGAATTGGGGATCGCCACACCCGCCGAGTTGACCGCCGAGAACGTGAGGCTGTGGACCGGCAACGTGAACGTCTTGGTCGTGTCGCCCGTGATGCTGATCGACCCGCCGTTGATCTGCCAATAGGACTGGACGTACTGCGGGCTGGTGCCGGGCGTGTACTCAGAGCGGACCATCGACAACGGATAGGTGCCCGCCGCAAGATCGAACGACACCTTGCCGTCAGTGCCCGCGCATTTCTGCAGGTTCAAAGGCGCACCGACCGTGACGCAGGTGCTGCCGAGCGCGGTGCCGGCAGCGTCGACCACGGTGAGATCGAACTTGTAATTGCTGGCATTACTGACCAGAACGATGTCCTGGACCGTCGCGCCAACGACGGAGACGCCGGGCACGCTGGCGACGTTGAACTGCGATCCGACGGGCGGAGTCGCCTTGACCGTGTAGTTGCCGTCCGCGAGCGTCGCGATGCTGTAGTTGCCGCTGGCGTTCGTGGTAGCGCTCGCCACGATGACCGAGGCTTGGACGGCCTCGATGACCACGCCGGCCTGCGCGACGTTGGCGCTGCTGGCTACCTTGCCGCTGAGCGAACCGGCCCAGGCGAGGGCGGGCAAGAGGAAAAGCACTGCGGCCACGAGGCTACGCGTCATCGAGCGGCTAGACATAGGTGGATCCTTCGCCAAGCGTTCAGCTCGGTTTCGGCAGGTCGGTCCAGATTGCAGACAAAAGAAACACAAACCACTTGGTGGGGGACCGCGATCTAAGTCACCGGCGCGACCACTGTCAAGGTCTATTGCAAATCTGCTTGAAGAGCACAGGCTTGGCTGTTTCACGTTCGCGGCGATCGCGGTGGCGCCACGGCGGGCTGCGCTGGAAGTACGCAGAACGACAGGTGGACTGCGTGCCAGCAGGAAATCCGTGCAGCCGAGGCCTACGCGGCGGTCAGTGCTTCAGTGTCAAGGCCCGCTTCAGCAAGGCACCGTCCGGCCCCATCAGTTCCAGCTCGATCTGCCATGTGGCGCCGGCCCCGGGTCGAAACGCATCGCTCAAAGCGCCTGGCACTCCGGTCGGCCGCCCATCGACGGCCAGGATGCGGACCCCTCGCGGCAGGCCCAAGCGCGCCTGGAATTCGACCGGGAACAGGACGTCGGCGGCCACGTCCGGCGGCATCGGGGCGTCCTTGGGCAAGCTCAAGAGGTAGCGGTCGATGAGGAACCGTGCGTAGGAAAACGAGATCGGCTGAGCCGGATCCGCCAGCGCGGCGCGAAACGCCGGTTCTTCCGTGGGCGTAGGCGGCAAGGCCAGTTCGACGAGGAGCGGTGGGGCCGCGGCCGCGATCTCGGCCACCGTCGCGGGCGCCGGCAGGTCGGGCAAGCCGGGCAGGCCTGTCCTCGGCGCAGGATCGGAGTTGGCTGACTTGGCGGCGGCGGCTTCGCCCGAATCCTGAGCGGCCTTGGTTGACGGCGGCGCCAGTTTGCGCGGATTGCGACCGAACCACAGCAGGCCGGCAAGCAGGATCACCGCGACCAGGACGACGACGACACGCACGCGAGCAGACATGGCGATTCCGAGCCGCGGGCAGGCGGTGCGCTGACCGTGGCCTGGAACCCGCCGGTCGTCAAGAGATCGGCGCTCCAGGGAATCGAGGACGCCCCTCAGTCCCTTACACCTACAGACCACGACACCGCCGCAAAGCCGTTCAGTCCCTCGACATTCTGCAGCCCCAGCACGTCGCGCCACAACGGCAGCCGCGCCCCCACCGCCAGCGCAAGGCCCTGGCCCACATCAACCCGCAGGGCAGGCGTCAAGCTCAGCCAAGCCCCGCCCGTGCTGATCGACGCGACACGGTCGCCGCCCAGGACTTCAGTGCTCTGCGCGCGCCACAGCTGATCGAGCGCGACGGCTACCTGCACGCGCCCCAGGTTCAGCGCAAAGCCGCCACGGGCCCGCACCTCGCGCCCCCAGGCAAAGCCGTCGGGTGCGTCGTTCATGGCGTGGCGACTGGCGATTCCGCTCAGCAGCGTCCAGCGCTCGCTCACCCGCAGCGTCGCGTCCAGATCCGCGAGCAGCCACCAGGCGCCACGGCCCAAGGACGCGTACTGGTTGGTGGATTTCGCCACGTTGCCGCTCGACCGCGAGTAGGTCCCGGTCGGCATGGCCAGGCCCAACGCCGGCACGATGCGCAAGCGCGACGCCCCGAGCAGCGCCATCAGGTCCTGGCGACCGCGCAACTCCAGGTCCGATATGCCGGTATCGCGGTACTGCCGACCACTGACGCGGCTGACGACCGTGCCCGCCGGCAGCAAGGCGGCGATGCCCGTGCCGCGGCGGTGTTCGGCGTCGAGCGAGAGCAGCACGGATTGCACCGTCGAACTGCGGGCTTCGGCGTTGACGACCTTTTGGGTGCCGACGAACACGTCAGGCGACTGCACGTACGCCCAGGCAAGGCCAGCGCTCAAGCGGTGCTCGGGCGCCGACTTGCGGCCCAGACCTCCAGCGAAATCCGCGCCACCGCCCGCGAGGTTGGGATTGGTGCACGCAGCGCATTGCGCCCTGGCCGCGCTGGGCAGGCAGCTCAGGACCAGCACCGCCCACGTCTCAATGCAACGCCAGGATCGCATCTTTGACCTTGATGTAAGCCGGCGAATCGTCGCGCTCGATGCCCACCACTTGCGGCAGGTGCTGCGCCAGCGTGCCGTCGCTATGGTACAGGTACACGTCGGTCTTTTCGCCGCCCAACACCCCGAACGCGTTCACTTCCGGCGTGTCCTGCAGCACCGGTTCGGTCAGGCGCGAGGTGATCTGCTTTTGCAGGTCCGGCGCCGAGGCATTGCTCATGTTCACCGCGACGAAAGCCACGTCGTGCCCGGCGGCGACCAACTGATTGCGCATCGCCTGGAACCGCGGCGCATCGTACACGCACGGATTGCACCAGCCGGCCACCAGCAGCACGACCAGCGGCCGGTGCGCGAACACTTCGAGACCATAGGTCAAACCGAAGTTCTTGCTCTTGGGCTGGATGTCGCGCAACTGGAACTTCGGATACGGCGACAGGCACTGCGGCCCCTGGCACGGACTGCATTGCACGGCCGGCACGCCCTGGCTGGTCACATCGCCGACGAACGCCAATTGGCCCAGGTCGAGATCGACCTTGCGGCCTTGGTACTTGAGCGTCACCACGCCCGCCGGTTGCAGCAACGCGCCGCGGACCAGCGCGGTCAGCCCTGCCTTGACGTTGACGGCCGGCACGGACAGCGTCGAAGTGCCGGCGTGCAGGTCGTACTCGATGGCATCGCCTGGCACCGCCAGGGGTTCATCGGGCCAGGCGGCACAGCGCGGCACCACGGCATCCTGGGCCCGCACGGTCAGGCGCGCCTCGTCCAAGTGCAGACCGCCACTGCCGATCCACGGCCGGTACACGAGTTCCAGTCGACACGAGCCGTCCGGCCTCGAAGCGACCAGCGTCGCCTGCAAGACACAGCCCTGCCCCGCCGTATCCTGGCGATGTTGCAGGGCTACCTGGGCGGGTTGGCCATCGTATGCCAGCGCGACCGGCTCGCCGTCCAGCGCCGTCGCGAGCGAGCCGCGGCTTTGCAGGGGCAGATCGCGGGGCGCATCGGTGGCAAGCTCGCCGCTACAGCCGAAAAGCAGGACCAGGCACGACAGCGACACACGCACGGTGGCCTCCTACGGTCCGACGATCTGCTTGGCGCGGGCCTGGAACCCCATCCAATCGTGGCGTTTCTTCGCGTCGTCGATCAGGCTGGCCGGCGGTTCGCCCAGGTGCCCGGGCAGCGCTTCGTAGACCGAGTTGGACTCGCGATAATACGGTTCCACCTGCCATCCCAAGCGAAGCGCCAGCACCAGGATCGCCGCGCCCGACCAGCCCTCGTTCAGCACCGCGTCGTCAAAGGCGCTGATCGGAACCGTAGCCGGCGCAGCCAGTTCGGTGCTGAAGGCCTGGTCGAGCTGGGCTTGGCTGCGCAGTCCCGTCGCCAGGAGCAGGCGCTGGGAGGTATAGACGCTGCTGCCGTACTGGTTGTCGT
This sequence comes from uncultured Enterobacteriaceae bacterium, assembly GCA_964356325.1. Taxonomy (GTDB): domain Bacteria; phylum Myxococcota_A; class UBA9042; order UBA9042; family UBA9042; genus CAYHHL01. The sequence goes on from CAYHHL010000044.1 coordinate 11,852, forward strand.
AGTGGTGCAGGCGTTTGGTGACCAGCGGCGAGCCGTCGAGTTCCTCGCGGCGGATGGCATACCACTCGCGCAAACGCTGGGTGACGACGGCAAGATCCTGGGCTTGATAGCCTTCCAGCAACACCGCCCGATCCAGGAACAGCAGGGCGATCTTGGCCTCTTCGCGCGGGTATTGCGTCTGGCCGCACGCGCCGACCGGAAACCATTGGGCCTCGACCCGGCGCAGGCGCTCCATGTAGCCCTCGCCAAGTGCGGTCGTCCAAACCACTGGATCTTGTATGCTCTTGGCCGAGTAGGTGACCACGTAGGCACTTGTCGCGGCGATCGGCAGGTCGTAGATCCACTCGTCGCCGAATACGCCATCCAGTTCCGCGTCGTAGCGCAGGGCCTTGCCGGCCAACAGCGGGTCGGCTAGGGCAAAAGCCCCTTTGGGCGCCGTGGGAAAGTCGATGAGCCAACCGCGCACCGCGTCGTCCTTGGCGTCCAAGCGCACCAGATAGGTGGGCACTTGCGCAAGACCGTACTGCGGCCAGATGTCAGCCGGAGCTTTGCCAGCGGCGGCCTTGGCTTGCAGCAGGAGTTGCAGCGCTTGCCGGTCCAGCGGATCGGGCTCCAGCGGGTTGGCGACGGCATCCTTGGCGGCATCGACGGGCAGATCCGCACCCACTGAACTCGCGTCGGACTGTGCGCCGACCGGAGTCGAGCCGTTGGCAGCGCAAGAGACGGCGCCCAGGGCCCAAAGGCAGGCCGCCCAGGTGCAGGTTGCTGTCTTGCGGTGCTCAGCCATGCGCCACCTCGCGCTGCGCCCGCCGCCACTGCGACCAGCGCCACGCCACGTACACCACCGGAATGATCTCCAACGTCAAGAACGTGCTCGTGATCAGCCCCCCGACCATCGGCGCCGCGATCCGCTTCATCACCTCGGACCCGGTGCCCTCAGCCCACAGCAACGGCGTCATGCCGATGATGTTCACCGCCACCGTCATCAGCTTGGGCCGCACCCGCTGCACTGCACCTTCGAGCGCCGCGTCCTGGATGTCGGCCTTGCTGCGGATCGCGCCCGCTGCCAGTCTGCGCAAGTAGGCTTCATCCAAGTACATCAGCATCACGATCCCGGTTTCCGCCGCCACGCCGACCAGCGCGATGAGCCCGACCCACACCGCGGTGGACAGATTGAACTTCATCGCCCACAACAGCCAGATCGATCCGACCAGCGCGAACGGCACCGTCCCCAAAACCAGCAACGGCTGGGCGATGTTACCGAAGTTCAGGTACAGCAAAAGAAAGATCAGCACGAGCGTCACCGGCACGACGATGCGCATCCGCTCCTGCATCTTGACCAGGAACTCGTACTGGCCGGTCCACTCCAGGCGAATGCCCGCCGCCATGCCGGCTTTGGCCACGACGATCTTGGCGCCATCGACCCAGGAACCGATGTCCACGCGCTCGGTGTCGACGTCCACGAACACGTAGCCGACCAGCGAGCCGTTTTCGTCCTTCAGCATCGGCGCACCTTCTCGCACCACGACCTTGGCCACGTCGCCCAAGTGCACGACCGGCGGCGGCAGTCCTGTGTTGCCAGATACTTGTGGCGCGGCAGCAGGCCCGCTCGGAGCCGGCGCCATCGCCCCCATCGCCGCACCAGGATTCACGGGCGCTGACGCCGACGGCTGACGCGGCGCCGCAGCTTGCCAGGCGTCGGCGTTGCCCACCGGCAGCACGATCTTGGCCAGATCCTCGGGAGTCTGGCGAAAGCCGAGCGCATAGCGCAACTGGATCGGAATGCGCACACGGCCTTGCACGACAGTGCCGGTCCGCTCGCCGCCCGATGCCGTCGCCACCGCCTCCTGCAAGTCGGCCACCGTCAGGCCAAAGCGAGCCAGCTTCTCGCGATCCGGTTCGAGGTCGACGTAGTAGCCGCCGCGATTGCGCTCGGCGAACACCGAACGCGTGCCCGGCCGGTCGCGCAACAGGCCTTCCAGCCGCGCGCCGGCCTCGTCGATCGCGGCAATGTCCTTGCCATACACCTTGATGCCGACCGGCGTGCGGATCCCGGTCGAAAGCATGTCGATCCGCGTCTTGATGGGCATCGTCCAAGCGTTGGTCCATCCGGGCAGATCGACCGCGGCTTGGAACTGGGCTTGCAGTTCGGCCAACGTGAGCGGTCGCTGGGCCGGCCAGACGCGCTCGAACGGAGTCACCCAGCGCTGCGGCAACCACTCGGACCTGCGGCCTTTACCGTCGGTCCACCAGCGCTCTTGCGGGACATGCCGCCACTGGTCCTGCGGCTTGAGACGGATGACGGTCTCGACCATCGACAAAGGCGCCGGATCCGTCGAAGTTTCCGCGCGCCCCGCCTTGCCGAACACGCTCAGGACCTCGGGAAACTGCGCGATGATGCGGTCCTGGATCTGCAGGCTGCGGTGCGCCTCGTCGATGGCAATGCCGTTCCAAGTCGTGGGCATGTAGAGCATGTCGCCCTCGTTGATCGCCGGCATGAATTCGTTGCCGAGTTTGAGCGACAACGGCACGGCCGACAGCACCGCGCACAGCCCCAGCGCGATGGTGGTCTTGGGGTTGTGCAGCGCGACCCAAGCGAACGGTTCATAGACCTTGATCAGCCAGCGGCTCAACGGATGCTCGGACTCCCTGCGGATGCGGCCCTTGACCAACAGACGCAGCAACGCCGGGGCCGCGGTGATCGACAGCAAGGCCGCGAACCCCATCGAGAAAGTCTTGGTGTAGGCCAGCGGCTCGAACAGCTTGGCGGCCTGGCCCTCGAGCGCGAACACCGGCAGGAAACTGACGAACAGCAGCATCAGCGAGAAGAACAGCGGTCGCCCGACCCCCTGCGTCGCCTGCAAGATCGCCTCGATACGCTGCTTTTCGGTGTACGGGTGGGGCAGGTGCTCGATCTTCTTGTGGGCGTCGTCGACCAGGACGATGGCGGCATCCACCAGATCGCCGATGGCCAGCGCGATGCCGCCCAGGCTCATGATGTTGGAACTGACGCCGAGCAGCCGCATCGGAATGAACGCCAGCAACACCGCGGCCGGCAACACGATGACCGAGACCAGGGTGGAGCGCACGTGCAGCAGGAACACCAGGATGATGATCGCCACCACGGTCATTTCCTCGATCAACGCCTGGCTCAAGGTCTGCACGCTGCGGTGGATGATTTCGGTGCGATCGTAAGCGGTGTGGAGTTCCATGCCTTTGGGCAGGCTCGGGCGCAGTTCCTCGATGCGCCGCTTGACCCGGTCCAGCACCGACAGCGTGTTCTCGCCCGCGCGCACGACCACGATGCCGCCGACCGTTTCGCCCTGGCCGTTCCAGTCCGCCGTGCCGCGCCGCTGCGCCGGGCCTTCGTGCACCGTCGCTACCTCGCTGATGCGCAAGGGCGAACCGCCTGGCTGGGTGCGGATCACCGTGTCGGCCAGCGCCTGCACGCTGCCGAGATAGCCGGTCGCGCGCACGTAGTATTCGCGCTGGCTCATCTCCAACAGCCGGCCGCCGACCTCGCCGTTGGCCTTGCGCATCGCATCCGCCAGTTCACCCAAGGTCACGCCGCGTTGGGCCATGCGCACCGGATCGGCGTCGACTTGCAGTTCACGGGCATAGCCGCCGATCGTCGCGACTTCGGCTACGCCCGGCACAGAACCCAGCGCGTACTTGAGGGTGAAGTCCTGGTATTCGCGCAGTTGCGCGAGATCGTGGGCGCCCGAGGTATCGATCAGCGCGTACTGGTAGGCCCAACCCACCCCGGTCGCGTCGGGTCCCAGCGTCGCCACCGCCCCGCGTGGCAGTCGCGCCTGGATGCCGGGCAGGAACGCTTGCACCTGATTGCGCGCCTCGCCCAGGTCGGTGTCGTCGGAAAAAATCACGTACACGAACGACATGCCGAACATCGAAAAGCCGCGCACCGCTCGCACGCCGGGCGCGCTGACCAGGGACGAGACGACGGGGTAGGTGACCTGGTCCTCGACGAGCTCGGGCGATTGGCCCATCCACTCGGTGAAGACGATGACTTGGGTGTCGGACAGGTCCGGGATCGCGTCCAACTTGCTGGACGTCATGGCGAACCACCCGCCGAGCGTCGCCAGCGCCGCGACCACGAGGATTGGCCAAGGTCGCAGGACCGAGAAGGCGATGATGCGTTCGATCACGGCGCCTCCCCGGGGGGACCTTGCACGGCGCCGCACTCGAGCATCTGCTCGCCATAGTAGGGGTTGCTGATCTTGCCAGCGGGCTGCAGCCAGCGCCCTTCGGCCATCGGGCAGTGCACGACGACCAGACCATCGCTCGCGTCCGGATGCGCCTTGGCCCAGCGAATCGCGAGCTCGGACAGGGGCTTGAACTTCTCGCGCTGGCGGTCCAAGTCGGCGGGAAAGCCCTCGCCTGCCTTGGCCAGTTCCGGATCAGGCGCCTTGGCCAGCCGGGCAGCCGCCTTGGCCGCGGCCGCCGCGTCGCCGATGACGAGCGCTTGCTGCAGGGCGAGGTAGGCCTGCCCTACCCCGCTGGCATCGGTGCCAACCGGGCCTGTCGACGGTGGTTTGGCTGCCAGATCGACTACTGGTGGCTCCACCGTGACGCTGCCTTGCCCGGCCGCCATCCGACTCTCCGCGTCGATCAGGAAGTTGCCGCTCGTCACCACCTCGTCGCCAGCGGTCAAACCCTTGGTAATCTCGATGCGATCGCCATGGCGCAAGCCGGTCTCCACCCGCGTCGGCACGAACCGATCCGCGCCCAACAGCCTGTGTACGTATTTCGCCAGCCCTGTGTCGACGATCGCTTCGGTCGGCACGGTCAGGGCATCGCGCGTCGGTCCGGCCAGATGGACCCGCCCGACCAGCCCCGGCCGCCAGCGCCCATCGGGATTGCTCAGAACCGCCCGTACCCGCAGGGTTTGCGCGCCTGGCGAGGCCGACGGCTCGATGCGGCTCACGGTCGCGGTCGCCTCGCCGACAGCCGCCACCGCGAACTGCACGTCGAGACCCGCGGCGACGTCCGCTGCGCGGTCCATGGGAATGTCCGCCAGCACGAGCACCGGATCGAGCTTGCCCACCAGGAACAAGGCGTCGCCCGGCGTCACGAATTGCCCGGATTGCACCCGTCTTTCCACGATCACACCGGCGCGCGGGCTCGTCAGCGTCACCAGGCCGGTCGCTTTGGCCGTCGCCGCCAGCCTGCGCACGCCCGCGTCGGTCATGCCCAGCACCCGCAGGCGCCGCGCCGCCGCCTTGCCCACGCCGTCGGCGCCCGCCATGCCTTGCAGCGCCTCGCCCGCGGCCAGGAAATCCGCTTGCGCTTCGTTCAGTTCGCGCGAGTACAGCGTGGCGAGCGGCTCGCCTTCGCGCACCGGATCTCCTGGACGTTTCAGCGCTTCAGTCTGCACCCAGCCCGAAACGCGCGCGTGCACTTCGGCCACCGCCGCCTCATCGGCCTGCACCACGGCGGGCACCTGCAACTGGGCTTGCACGCGCTCGATACGCGCCGGCTCGTGGCGCAGACCGATGCGTTGCAAGCGCTCGGTGGCGATCGTCACGGCGGCGACACCTTTGACGTTGGCCATGCGAAAGCCTTCGTGCTGGCCGACTTCTGGCGCGGGCTTGGCCGTCTTGGGCACCAGATCCATCCCACATATCGGACAGGCGCCCGGATGATCGGCCACGTAGGTGGGGTGCATCGGGCAGGTCCATTCCTGGGCGGTCGCGGCCTCCTGCTCGAGCCAACCGAAGTAGTGCGCCACCGAAGCCGCCGCCGCGCCCGCCATCGCCACCACCAACAGCCAACGCAGCGTGGCCATCAGCAGCGTGCCCGCTGGCGCCCGGCGAGGCGATAGCGTCACTGCCGTTGCTGGAAGCGCCGTCGGGTCGGGCCCGCTCTCGATGCCGTTCTGGATCGGATCCATAGGAGTCTCCTGGGGCTACATGCCCATCCCGGCCGTGCCGCCGATGTCGCTCATGCCCGTGTCGCCACCGCCCGGCGCTGCCATCGGAGCCGAGCTACTGCCGGAGTCGCTTTCGCGTAATTGCAGCAGGGCCGCGCGTGCGAGCAGCCATTGCGTATCCAAGTCCACGAATTGCAGATCGACCTCGTGCAGCCGGTGCATACCTTCGGCAATCTCCGCCACCGTGCCCGTCCCAGCCACGAGACTTGGGATTGCCGCCTGCACCGCCTTGCGCAGGGCGGGCAACACCTTGTCCCGCAAGCCCTTGCGACGGACCTCGATCTGCTGCAACCGCCCGCTCGCTTCGTCCAGCGCCGCCGCCAGATCGCGTTCGCGCGCCCGCTTGGACAGCCCGAGCGCCTCGGCCTCGGCCATTCCCTCCGCGACCCGTGCCCGACTGCGCCCGGGTTGCAGGCCCGGCGCAACCACCCCCACGGTCAGCAGAAAGCCCACCGTCATGCCTTCCATCGTCATCACACCAGCGCCCGGCATCAGCGTCAGGGCATTGGCCGCCGCCTCGGATCGCGATCGGGCGCGCGCCGCTGCCGCCAGTCGATCCAAACGCTCCAAGGCCGGATGGTTCGCGGCCAGCCCTTCGACGCGCGTCTCGTCTTCGGGCAAATCGAGCGAAGGTGCACCGAGTTCCGCGTCCGTTGCTCGTCCCAGCAGCGCGTTCAACCGGTGGCGGGCGAGCGGCAAGCCGGCGTCGACGGTCTCGATCTCGACGTGCAAGGTCTCGATTTCGGCCTGGAGGCGAACCAGACGGCCCACGGACACGCCCCTGCCCGCACCCCAGATGCCGACAAGGGCCCGCAATGTCTGCTCGGCACCCGCGACGTCGCGCATGAGGACCGTGCGCCGCGCGTGCAGGCCACGGTAGGAAGCGAACGCGATTCGCGCCGATGACCTGAGCAATCCCTGGACGTTGCGTTCATCGACCTGTTGCACCGCCGCTGCTGCGAGCACTGCGTCCGCCGCTGCCTGGCGTTGCCCACCGAGCGGCACTATCTGCTCGGCCATCAGCATGACCGTCGGCCGCATCATGCCCGAGGGGTCGATTTGCGACACCGTGGCCCGAAAACCGAGCGGAGGCAATCCCTCGAATCGCTTGGCGATCAGGTTGGCGCCGCGAATCCGCGCCTGAACGGCGGCTACGGCCGGGTGATCCGCCAGCACCGCCGTGATGACGGCGTCCTCGGTCACACCGGCGTCAGCCAGCGGGTCAGGAAGAGCCTGAGCGTGCCCCGGCCACAGCAGGAGCAGACTCGCCCAATGAAGGTGCTTGCGCATGACGGCCTCCGCACCCGGCTGAGGAGTGCGCGGATCCACGACGGATCGCTGGAGGTGGCGTCGTTGACAGGGCTTTCGCGCGGGGACACGACAGGTCCGCACGAGGCGCAACCGACCACGAGTCGGCGCACCGAGCCCTGCGAGCTAGATCAGAAAGGCTTGGAATTGCACGAACAAGGGCTCGCGGGCGCCGGGCGGCCCCGTCGAACGCACCCAAGCGCCGGGCAGGTCCTGATGGCCGGGCTGGCGAGTCGCGATGGACGGCATCGGCACGGTCAGAAGGGCGAGCGTCGGCAGGGGAATCTGCGTGTCGATCGGCACCAGGGCTGGCAGTTCCCGCAGCGAATGCGCGTCGCCGCAGCAAGCCTGGGTCGCGATCTGCGCGGCGGAGATCTGCGCTGCAGCAGCCTCGCGCTCGACTTGGGCTTGGCGGCAGCAGGCATGCACTGGCTCGGCCTGCGCCACGGCATCCGCGCTGATACCAAGGGCCTGACTGCGCGGGCAATGACCACAAAAGCAAAGTATTTGCAAGGACAACGCCTGCACGAACACCAGCGCGGTCATGGCGGCGCGAACGGCTCGGCTGTTGTGGCGACCTGGCATCGACTCCCCGTCTCGGACCTGTGCAGCACGCCAAGGACGCGCTTCATTCCCCGGGAGTATGGCGCAAACCTGGCGGCAAGTCACTGCGGATGGCGGCTGCTGGCGACCTCCGATCCACTAGCGTGGCTTTGTTGACACCTGATGGGGCGCAGGCTACACCGCAGTTGTTCCGGAATCTCGTTGGATCTCACGCGGCAGAAATGCCGGATTCACGCCTCACCTTAGAGGCCCATGCACGGAGAAGATCATGAAGCGATTGACGATTCTCGGCGCGACTGCGGTCGTTGCCTCTCTCCTGGCTTCTGGCGCCGCCACGGCCGAACCGTTGCCGATGGTCGGTATCGGCGTCGCCTTGCCGTTGACGGGCGTGCCGGGTGGCACGATTCACGTGCCCATCAACATCAAGGACATGCTCCGCATCGAACCGGGCATCGGCCTGATCAAGAGCAGTTCGGAAACCAAGGCGACCAAGACCAACACGTCCAGTGACTCGGCTACGGCGCTGAGCCTCGGCGTGTTCTACATGATGCGCCCGGACGACAAGTTCCTGGTGTATGCCGGTCCGCGCTTCGGGCTGGTGCTCAACGACTCGTCGGATGCGCAAGACGACGACACGACCAAGCAGTCGGTCACGCGGACCGACGTGGTGCTCGCGTTGGCCTTGGGCGGTGAGCACTTCCTGGCGCCGCGGTTCTCGCTCGGCGCTGAGGTCGACGTCGGCTATGTGATGATCGGCGAGTCCAAGACCGAAACCACGCCGGCCACGCCCGCGCCTGCGACGCCGGATCCGGTCAAGACCAGTTCGCTGATGTCGACCTTCGGTTCGCTGTTCGCGCGGTTCTACTTCTAGACGCGTGTCCGCTGAGCGGGTTACCCTGGCGCAGGGCCACTCTGGCCAGGGCAGCCCGCTCCGATCGCCGGTTGGTCGTCTCCTTCTTCAGGGCATCGCCAGTCCAGACAACGTCTCGACTCCCTGTTGCCGCTGCAGCCAACACAGCGGTGGCGCCCACAGGACCGGACTCCCAAGCATCGCTTGCAGACTCGCGAATCGCCCTGCCCACTGGCTTGAACCGCCGGGCACCCTGCAGCCTGTGTGAAACCGCACGTGGGGAGGCAGGTCATGCGACAGGTTGGGCTCCGAAGGGGATTCTCCAGCGCGTTGGCGTTGGTGCTCGCTGCATGGGTGGGAAGTTGTGGCTCCGGCGACGACCCGAAGGGACCAGGCCGTGAGGCCGTGGACTTCGGTGGCGTCCAGGGGTCGCTGGCCACGAACAAGACGACGGTCTGGGTCGTGATGAAAGCCAAGGCGGATCTGAAGGCAGCGCCCGAGATCAAGAATCATGCCGCCCGCGGCAAGTTCGTCGTCGACAAGTTGCAGGCCGCCGCCAAGCAGAGCCAAGCCGGCGTCGTCGCGTTCGTCAAGGGCAAGGGGCTTCAGCATCGATCCTACTGGATCATCAATACGATCCGCGTGACCGTGGATGATGCGACGGCCAAGGAGCTGTCGTTGCGGCCGGACGTCGAGCGAATCGTGCCCGACGGCGTGATGAACATTCCCGAGCCGACGCCGAGCGAGGCGGGCTCGACGCTGGGCGCCACCTGGGGTGTTGCCAAGATCGGCGCCGACCTGGTGTGGAATACCTACGGCATGGGTGAGGGCATCGTCATCGGCAGCATCGACACCGGCGTCGACTACACCCACCCTGCCCTGGTCGCGCACTACCGCGGCAATGCCGGCGGCGGCAACTTTTCGCATGACTACAATTGGTTTGATCCCGCGAACGTGTGCGTTCCGGCCGGGGTGCCCTGCGACAACAACAGCCACGGCACGCACACCATGGGCACCATCCTAGGCGGCGACGGTATCGGGCCATCCGCCGAGGATATCGGCGTGGCGCCGGGCGCCAAGTGGATAGCGGCAAAGGGCTGCGAGAGTGGTTCTTGCTCGTATTCCAGCCTCCTGTCGTCTGGCGAGTTCATGCTGGCGCCGCTGGGCGATGCGTCGAAGCGGCCGCACATCATCAGCAATTCGTGGGGCGGCGGCGCTGGCGACACCTTCTTCCAGCCGATGGTGCAAAGCTGGGTGCTGGCTGGGATCTTCCCGGTTTTCGCCAACGGCAACGGCGGGCCGACCTGCGGCTCGGTGGGCTCACCGGGCGACTATCCCGAGTCGTTCGGGGTCGGTGCCACGGACTCCGTGGACGGCATCGCCAGTTTCTCGAGCCGGGGGCCATCATCCTTTGGCGTCATCAAACCGGACGTGTCGGCGCCGGGCGTCGACGTGCGCTCCAGCGTCCCTGGCGGCGGCTACGCCTCGTACAACGGCACTTCCATGGCGACTCCACACGTGGCTGGCGTCGTGGCGCTGGTCTGGCAGGCCGCGCCCTCGCTGGCGGGCGAAGTGGCCTCGACCGCGGAACTGCTGCGCGCCACCGCGGTGAACCTCGGCGACATGACGTGCGGAGGCGATCTGAACAACAACAATGTCTTTGGCGAGGGGCGCATCGACGCGCTCAAGGCGGTGCAGCAGGCGCCGCGGCTCGCCGGGACACTCGAGGGCACCGTGACCGCCGAGCCGGGCGGGCCAGCGATCGTTGGCGCTACCATCCGTGCCACGCCCCTGTCCGGCTACCCTCGCACCACCACCACCGACGGCAACGGCTACTACTCGATGGTGCTGGCTGTCGATGCTGCGCCCGAATCGGGAGCCGGCACGCGCGCTTATGAGGTCACGGCCTCGGCGTTCGGCTACGTGACCGGCACCGCGTCGCCAGTCGACATCGTCGAGGGATCAGTCACCACGACGCCCTTTGCCCTGACCACGGCAACGCCCCATCAGGTGACCGGCCTGGTGAAAAACGAACTCGGCGTGCTCGTCGCCGGCGTGCGCGTCGAGGCGGTCGGCACCCCCATCACCTCGCAGGTCACCGGAGCCAATGGCGCCTATTCGCTCGACCTGCCCGCCGGATCGTACAGCCTGCGCACCAAGGACCGCTGCCATGACGCCGCGACCGTGCCGGTGGACGTCGGCGTGGAGGACGTCGTGAAGGACATCGCGGTCCAGACGCATTACGACGCGTTCGGCTATCACTGCGAGGTGGTCCCGTACTATCCGGGCCCGATAGGCGGCTCTCTCGGCTTGTCCGGCGACGATGCCGCGGCGACCGTCAGCCTGCCGTTCCCGTTCCAGTTCTATGGCAAGACTTACAGCAAGGTCTACCCGTCGACCAACGGCCTGCTGAACTTCCAGGGCTTGAATACGGACTACGCCAACGGCACGATTCCGTCGACCGCCGTGCCGAACGCAGCGATCTATGCGTTCTGGGATGACCTGATCGTCTCAGCGCTCGATCCGGTGCGGGCCACAGTCACCGGCATCGCTCCGAACCGGGTATGGGTGATCGCCTACCCGAGCGCAACCTACTACGGCGACACTGTTTCGCCGCCCATCACCTTCCAAGTCAAGCTGTTCGAGGCCGGGGGCGTCGTCGAGGTACACTACGGCGCGATGGCGGGCCGTGGCGACGGCCGCAGCGCCAGCATCGGCATCGAGGACGCGGCCGGCACGGTGGGACTTCAGTACGCCCGGGACGAGGCGGTGATCCTAAGCGACACGGCCCTGCGCTTCATACCGCCGGCGACGATCCGCATGGACTCCGGCAGCACCAGCCCCTACCTCGGGTGGGGCCCGGACCAGGCGTACACCGTCGGCGTCAACGGCTACACCAACACCAAGTCGACCACTACCGTGATAAGCGCGCCCATCGCCAACACGACCGACGATCTGCTCTACCAGACCCTGCGCAACAGTCCGGGCGACTACAAGTTCGACCGCCTCGCGGTGGGCCAGTACGAGGTCGAACTGCGCTTCGTGGAGCCGACGGCAACCAAGTCGGGCATTCGCGTGTTCGATCTGTACGTCGAGGGCCTGGGACCCTTCGAGGTCGACATCTTCGCCTCGGCAGGCGGCAAGCAGAGAGCCCATGACCGGGTGTTCGACCAGGTGCAAGTCAACGACGGCCAGCTCAACGTCCGCCTGGTCGCGCGCAAGGGCAAGGGCGCGCCCGTGATCAGCGCCATTCGCGTCACGCCGCAGTAGCCGAAGCCTCTAACCGTCGGACTCCTTGACATAATTCCGATTCCAGCTAGGCACTTCCACCACCAGGTCCTCGCTGCCGTCCGGCACGCACTGGCACGCCAGCCTCGATTGCGGCGTCAGCCCCGGCGCGGTATCGAGCATGTCCTCCTCGGCTTCTTCCGGCGGCGGGCAGCTCTTCAGGCCCTGGCGCACGATCACGTGGCACGTCGAACAGGCGACGACACCTCCGCAAGCATGGTCCACCGCCACTTTGTGGTGCAGCAAGATGTCGAGCAGGGACCCCGGCAGCCCGTCGCGACTGTACGGCAAGTCCTTGGGGTCGACCTCGATCGCCCGCTCCACGCCCTTGACCGTGACCTTGAAAGGCCGTTGTGCCAAAGAGGTTTGCGCTGTCTTGATATACGGATTGACGCCGCCCATGCCTGGTCCTCCGGGTCACGAACTCGGACCTGCGAGGTCCGACATTGTACGGCAGGTGGACGCCGCGGACAAGCGGGTCCGGCCGCTCAGACGGCTTGCCCGGGCTCAGCCCTTGGCGCTCCACTGCAACGTGTAGCCGCCACACATCGGCGCGCCCTTGCCCTGCACCTTGATCCAGACCGTGCCGCCGTCGTCACCGGAGCCGAGAAACGTGCAATGCGGGCTGATCTTGGTGAAATCACTGGAGGTCCCGCTGTTCGTCGAGCAGCAGCCCCACGCGCCGTTCGGTCCGCCCGAGACCTTGGTACCCGAGTCGCAGGTGACTGTGTCTGTCTTCACGTTGCCGCTATGACATTGGAAGTACATGCAAACGTCGTAGTCCGCGGCCAGCGGCGCCAGCGTGACATTGGGCTTGACCGTGCACAGGGACTTGTCCGCCGCGTCGTAGCTGTACCAGTCCACGTCCCCCAGCGGGCTCAGCGAGGCGGTCAGCGACGAGAAGTTCTGGCAATCCGTCTTGTTCTCCAAGGCCTTGCCCGGCTGACTGTTGTTGGGCTCGGAGCTGTCCTTGATGACGTTGCCCGCGCACACGCCGTTCGCACACGCATCGCTGCTGGTGCAAGTCGAATTGTCATTGCAGATCGTGCCGTTCGCCTTGGCCTTCTTGCCGCAGGTGCCGGCGCTGCACACGCCGTCGTTGCACGGATCGCTGCTGCCGCTGCAGTCCTTCGCCTTGCCTTTGCACACCCCGGTCTGACACGAGTCGGTCAATGTACACGCGTCGTTGTCCGTGCAGGTCAGCCCGTTGGCCTTGGCCTTCTTCAAACAGGCGCCGGCCGCGCACACGCCATCGTTGCATGCATCCGCCACTACCGTGCAATTGACCGCCGTGCCGAGGCATTTCCCGCTGCTGCAGTGATCGCCGCTCGTACACGCGTCCTGGTCGTTGCAGCCGGTCGTGCTCGGCTTGGCGACGCTCACGCACTGATCGCCTTGGCAGATCCCGCTGTTGCACGCGTCATTCAAGCCGCTGCAGTCCTTGGTCTTGCCCTTGCACGTGCCCGCCAGGCACAGGTCGCTGGTGGTGCAGCCGTCGCCGTCATTGCAGGGCAAGCCACTGGCCGCGGTCCAACCCTTGGGATTGGCGCCGGGATCGCACACGAAGCACGCGTTGCCCGGCTGGGCGCTGCCCGATCCGACGCAAACACCCTGGATTGCGCAGGTTCCCGCCTTCAGTGCATGTCCGCAGGCCCCCTTGCCGTCGCAGGTGTCCACAGTGCAACTGTCGCCCTCGTCCGGACACGCGCTGCCGACCGAGCTGGGCGGATGTCCGCACACATTGCCAGCGCAAACGTCAGTCGTGCAAGGGTTGCCGTCGTCGCTGCAGGCTGAGCCGCTGGGTGCCGCGACGTGACTGCACTGCTGGTTCTTGCACTGATCCAGCGTGCAAGCGTTGCCGTCGTCCGCGCACGGTCCGTCCTGTGCCGCATGCGTGCAGCCCTGGACCGGGTCGCAACTATCTGACGTACAAGGGTTGCTGTCGTCGCAACCGAGGTTGGCGCTGCCCTGGCACACGCCCTGCACGCACACGTCCTTGGCGGTACACAGCGATCCGTCGTCGCACGCCACGCCCCCGAGCGGCAACTGTTTGCACGATCCGTCAAGATTGCAAGCACCTTGCGTACAGGGCGCGCCATCCTCGCACAAGTCCTCGTCGGTCTGGCCGTCGCAGTCGTCGTCCTGGCCGTTGCACACTTCGGTCGCGGGCACCTTGGCATTACACAAAGCTTTTCCCGCCTCGCAACCGGTCACCTTGCCTTTGCACAGGCCGGTCTCGTTCTTGTTGGTGCAGTCGGGCTGGCCGCTCAAGTCGTCGGTCTTGCCGTTGCAGTCGTCGTCCTGGCCGTTGCACACCTCCTCGCCGGCCACCATGGCGCTGCACTCGGACAACATCCCGGACTTGCAGGCTCTTTCGCCGCTGCAGGTGCCAAAACCGTTGGTGCTGCTGCAGGTCGTCTTGGCGGCGGACTCGATGGCCAGAGCGCTGCAAGCACACTCGCCGGTCTTGCGCATGCACTGCCAGGAGGCCTTGCCGGTGGCCTGGCTCGTCACGGATTCACAGGCAAAATCCTTCGGACAGGTGCCCGCCGACGCCGGATCGCACGACGCCGCGCAAAAGCTGCCGTTCGGACCGTGCGGCACGCAGACGTTGACGCTCAAGCCAAAGAGGTTGCAGTCCAAGCCGTTGCCGCACGGATCGCACAGGTGGGTGAAGCGGGGTACGCACAGGCTGATGACGTCGCCCGCAGGCATCGAAGGCGTCACACACTGCCAGTCCGCCGGGCAGGAGTCGATGCAGGTCTTGGTGCACACCATGCCGGCTGGGCTCTGGACACAGAAACCCACGGCGCAATCCGGGTTTTGCGTGCAGGGCGCGCCGAATGCGCCGGCGGCGATTTCGGGACCGATGTCGGCGCTGACCACGTCACCGTTGGCGGCAAACGCATCGCCGGGGTCGGCCGGAGTCGCGTCAGGCCAAGCTGCGTCGCTCAGCTCGGCGTCGGGCACGGCCACATCGACCGAAGCCGCGGCTACATCGGCGGTATTCTTGGAATCGAACGAGGTGGCGACGTCGAACACGGGGCCCTTGACGTCGGGTCCGCCGGCCGTTCCGCCCGTGTTGGTGCCAGCCGGGCTGCTGCAGGCGCAAACCAGCCACGCGACCAGCCAGATCCGGCTCGAGTAAGGCATGTGGACGATCCGGCGGCGCACGTCGCGCGGGTCGCAGGATGCCAGACCTGCAAGCATGCGGCAAAGTGCACGGTGCCACGCGGCCCCACCCATGCGTTGACCGTGCGCGGACCTGCACGCCTCAAGGCAGCAGGTCGGCCCCACCGAGCGGCGGCATCGGCACCTTGGGGTTGGGCGACTGCGAGGTGGACGGGCCATCCTCCTGGTCCGGCGCGCTCGATATTGCACCAGAACTCTTGAATTCCAGTGATTTACACGCCCTGAGCATGCGGTCGACATCGGCCAGACTGTAGCGTTGGCCGCGCACATCCTCGCACGTATAGAAGTGGCCATCGGACTCGATCTGCGTCACGAAGTGGTACTCGACGCCGCCCTTGTCATCCAGCGAGGTCGTTTCGTAGACCAACGTGTCAGGCTCGCCGCCGACGAAGCGCTGTAGCGACCGCAGAGGGTCGTGTTCGATCGCAATGATCTTGCTGGCGAAGTCGACCGGGCGGGCCAGGATCTGCACGGCGAAGTCGGGCGGCCGGCGCACGATCACGCCATCGGAACCGGGTCGCACTTCCGAGCCCAGAGGCGCGAGGATCACGCTGTCGATGCCGAGACTGCGCAAGTCGATGTTCGTCCAGCGTTCCGCCATAGGGGCCAGCGGTTGCGGCGCGGCCATGGTCACCGGACCGGCTGGCAGCAGGACAACGGACGCTCGGATGCGATCGGGCCGCCGATTCTGGACCTCCGGGTGACCAGTCGAAAACGCAGCCAGACGGTCGGGGCGCTGAGACGAGGGCGCCCAGCCGGGCGTCGACGAGACGCGATCCGGCCTTTGATCCGCCAGTGCCGTGGACCGGCCTACACTTGCCGAACAGGCAGGAAGGGCCAGCATGCACAGACACGCGCCCACGACAGCGCGCTCAGGAATTCCGAAACATGGGTGTCGCATTCAGGCCTCCCGACGGTGGATTGCACCTTTCAAGCTACGAATCGGACCGTGCTGCAGCGAGGCCGTGGCCTGCACCTCCATGGATCGACGGGGCTTCGTGGCGACACACCGATCTCGCACGCCTCCTGTCCGGGTCGAAACGCGCGCCTTGGCTACGCATGTTCGGATGTGTAGGCGCCCGGAATAACCCTGCCACACGGGGAACTACGCTGGCCGGCGCACGGTTTGACGCCTCGCGAACAGGGAGTTCCGCCGTGAGCGTGGCCCAGGTCTTCTTGCTTGCCCTGTTCATCGCGCTGTCGGCGTGTGGTCACCGGTCCGATGCGAAGGGAGCAGCTGGCGAGTCGAAGGGCGCAGCAGGTTCGGGCGGCATGAAGGCACCGCAGGCCTTTCCGGTCGAAGTCGTCACGGTGACCGAGCGGTTGGTCGAATACAGCGTCGCGACCATAGGTTCTGTCCAAGCATTCGAGGAGATCCAGGTGACCGCACGGGTCGCTGGCGTCGCCGAAGCCATCCATTTCGCCGAAGGGGATGCCGTCGGTCCGGACAAGGTCCTGGTCGAAATCGAGCCGCGCCGCTTCGAACTGGCCGTGCAGTCCGCCCGCGCCACGCTGCAACGCGCCCAGGCGAGTGCGCAAGACGCCCGCAAGGGTCTGCAACGACGCGAGAAGATGGGTCCAGACATCGCGGCGGGCGAGGAGATCGACACCTTCCGCGCCAAGGTCGCCACGGGCGTTGCCGAAGTCGCCCAAGCCAAGGCCGCGCTGGATCTGGCGCAATTGAACCTGCGCGACGCCCGGGTGCGGGTCAACGCCGCGGGAGTCATCCAGACGCGCAAGGTGGCGACCGGCCAGTACGTGCAGCCGGGCACGGTACTTGCCACCCTCATTCGCCGCGATCCCCTGATGTTGCGTTTTGCCGTGGCGGAACAGGATGCCGGGCGCCTGCGCATCGGCCAGACCGCCCACTTCCGCGTCGCCGGATTCCCCGCAGCTTTCGAAGCGACCGTCTCGTACATTGCGATGACCGCCGACGAGACCTCCCGGCTGGTGCAGGTCCAGGCACGAATCAACACTCCTCCCAATGACTTGCGCCCAGGTGTGTTCGCGGACGTCGACGTGCCGGTCACGCCGCCCGCGCCCGCGCCGGTGGTGCCGCAAACGGCGGTGCGCCCGAGCGAGAAGGGCTTCCTGGCCTTCACCATCGAAACCAACGCCCGCGGAGAGCCCAAGGCCAGGCAGCACGTGCTGACCCTGGGGATGCGCACGCGCGACGGCCAGGTGGAGGTGCGCGCGGGTCTGAACCCCGGAGAACGCCTGGTGATCCGCGGGGCGGAAGCACTCAAGGAAGGTTCGTCGGTCAAGATCGTCGCCAACAAGCCGGGCCCCGGGCCGGAGCGCAAGTCGGCCACGGATCTGATGCAGATGCCGACTCCCACCGGTGCGCCGTGAACATCACTGACGTTTGCATCAAGAATCCGGTGCTTGCGTGGATGATCATGGCGGCGACGGTCCTGTTCGGCGTCGTCGCCGGCCAACGCGTCGGCATCTCGCAGTACCCGGACGTCGACTTTCCCACGATTTCCGTAGGTTTGACACGAGAAGGCGCGGCGCCCGAGGTGATGGAGAACGACGTCGTCGAGATCGTCGAAGAAAACCTGATGCAGGTCGAGGGGGTACGCAACATCACCTCGGTGTCGCGGCTCGGCAGTGCCTCGGTGACGCTGGAATTGGATCTGGCGCGTCCGGTCGATCTCGCGCTCCAGGATGTCCAGACCCGGCTTTCCCAGGCCCAGCAGCGGCTTCCGCGCGATCTCGACCCGCCCACCATCAGCAAGACCAATCCCGAGGATCAGCCGATCCTGTGGGTGGCGCTGTCCGGCCCGTTCCCGCAGCAGGTCCTCAGTGATTTCGCGCGCTACCGATTGAAGGAGAAGCTGCAGACGGTGCCGGGCGTGGGCGAAATCACCCTGGGCGGCTACCTGGAGCGCAACGTGCGGGTTTGGGTGGACGCGCACAAGCTCGCCGAACGCAACCTGACCGTGCAGGACGTGATCGAGGCCTTGGGCAAGCAACACGTGGAGTTGCCCGCCGGCCGCATCGAAACGCCGGGCCGTGAGATCGAGGTGCGCGTCTTGGGCGAGGCGCTGAATCTCGAAGACTTCCGCCACATCAGCGTGCGCGGCGGCCAGGCGCCGGTGTACTTGCGCGACGTTGCGCTGGTCGAGGACGGTTTCGAGGACCAGAGGCGCCTGTCGCGCGTCGACGGTCAGCCTGCACAAGGCTTGGGAATCAGGAAGCAACGCGGGGCCAACACCGTCGCTGTGGCCAAAGGCGTGCGGACCTTGCTGGGCGAAGTGCAAAAGACCCTGCCGCCGGGGATGAGCGCCGGCATCATGTTCGACTCCTCGAAATTCGTGGAGGAATCCGTCGCCGAGATCGAGTTCGAGCTCCTGCTGGCGGTCAGCCTGACCGCGCT
This sequence comes from uncultured Enterobacteriaceae bacterium, assembly GCA_964356325.1. Classification (GTDB taxonomy): domain Bacteria; phylum Myxococcota_A; class UBA9042; order UBA9042; family UBA9042; genus CAYHHL01. The sequence goes on from CAYHHL010000044.1 coordinate 30,383, forward strand.
GGTGTGCTGGATGTTCCTGGGCTCGCTCTCGAGCACGCTCAACGTCATCCTCGCCATCCCGATGTCGCTGCTCGGCACCGTGGCGATCATCTGGTTTCTCGGCTTCACGCTCAACACCTTTACTTTATTGGCCTTATCCCTCGCGGTCGGCATCGTGGTCGACGACGCGATCATGGTGCTCGAGAACATCTTCCGCCACGCCGAACAAGGCGCCGATCGGGTCCGGGCCGCACGCGAAGGCACCCACGAAATCACCTTCGCGGCGCTAGCCGCCACCATCGCCGTGTGCGCGATCTTCCTGCCCGTGATCTTCATGACCGGCGTGGTCGGCAAGTATTTCCTACAGTTCGGCGTCACGCTGTCGATCGCCGTGGCGCTGTCCTACGTCGAGGCCATCACGCTCGCACCGGCCCGCTGCGCGCAGATGTTGACCACCAGCCGGCACGACCGCTCCTGGGTAGGCCGCGGGGTCGACCGTGGTTTCACGAAGTTGCAAGACGCCTATGCTTGGGTACTGGCGCGCAACCTGCGCTGGCCCTGGATTGCGTTGGCGGTCGCGGCGCTGCTGATGGCGGCTTCTGTCCAGACTTTCAAGGCCCTGCCGGCGGAATTCGTGCCGTCGCAGGATCAGTCGCGCGTCATGATTCGCTTGCAGACCGCGGTCGGCTCCAGCTTGGACGAAACCGATCGCATCATGGCCAAAGCCGAGGCCTGGCTCAGCAAACAGCCTTACATCGTCCGGACCTTCGCGGTCGTAGGCGGTTTCGGCGGCGCGGGCGTCAACGGCGGCATGATCTTCGTGACGCTCAAGCCTGCTGACCAGCGCAAGATCACCCAGCAACAGTTCATCGCCCAGGTACGCAAGGAATTCAGCGGCATACCTGGCCTGAAAGCCTTCCCCATCGACCTGTCGCAAAGCGGCTTCACGGCGACGCGCGGCTTTCCGGTCGAGTTCTCGGTGCGCGGTTCGGACTGGAGCCAACTGGTCGATACCAGCCTGGAACTCGTGCGCAAGATGCAGCAGAGCGGCGTGGTGGTCGACGTCGACACCGATTACCAGTTGGGCATGCCGGAGTTGCGGGTGACGCCCAACCGGGCGCGCGCGGCCGACGTCGGCGTGGACGTCAGTCAGGTGGCGCAGTCGATCAACGCCCTGGTCGGCGGCATCCGGGTGGGCAAGTTCAACCAAGGTGGGCGGCGAATCGACGTGCGATTGCGCCTGCTTGCGGGCGAGCGCTCGCGGCCCGAGGACCTGGGCGTGCTGAGGGTGCGCACCAAGTCGGGGCAACTGGTGCCGCTGTCGGCGTTGGTGACGTCCGAGGAACAGCCTGCCCTGCAAGCGATTACCCGCCGGGACCGCGAGCGGGCGATCAGCGTCTATGGCAACGTCGCTCCGGGCCACGCCCAGGACGAAGCCCTGCAATTCGTGGAGGGACTCGCCAAGGATCTGCCACTCGGCACGCGGGTGGTCATGGGTGGCGCGAGCGTGGCGTTTCGCGATTCGATGAGCAGCCTGCTGTTCGCGTTGGCCATGGGCATCCTGGTCGCGTACATGGTGCTGGGCGCACAGTTCAACTCTTTCCTGCATCCGATCACGGTGTTGACCATCCTGCCGCTTTCGGTCGCCGGCGCCGGGTTCGCGCTGGCGGCGGCGGGCAAGAGCCTGAACATCTTCAGCATGATTGGCCTGTTGCTGCTGATGGGCATCGTCAAGAAGAACTCCATCTTGCTGGTGGACTACGCCAACCAGGCGCGCGAGGCCGGGTTGAACGCCAAGGAGGCGATGCTCAAGGCCGGGCCGACGCGGTTGCGGCCGATCCTCATGACATCGCTGGCGACCATGACGGCGGCCATTCCGTCGGCGCTGCAACTGGGCCCGGGTTCGGAAATTCGCGCGCCGATGGCGATCGCGGTGATAGGCGGTCTCATCGTCTCGACGGCGCTGAGCTTGCTGGTCGTGCCGTCGTTCTATGTGCTGGCGGATCGTGGCGTTCGGTGGGTCGGGAGGGTTGCGCACCGCCGCCCTAGAAGGGACGCCGGCGGCTGAAGCCGCGCCTCAAGTTGCAAAGCCGGCCTGCGC
>CAYHHL010000045.1:0-32392 GCA_964356325.1 uncultured Enterobacteriaceae bacterium
TTGTCTGTAAGTATTGAAAATTAGCGCGAGGATCATTGCGCGGATGCGCCCGGCTTCATCTAAGCCTTGACGCGATCTGCCGCCTCGCGTATGTACTCAGCATCCTTTGGACGACCCCCAAGCGTCCTGGAGTCAGTACAACATGACCAGAAACAAGATTCTTCAGGCCTTGCGCGGCAAGGTCCCGTCCCCGTTGATCGTAGGCAACGATCAGCAACACCAATCCCGCATCGTAGTGCGCGACCCCTTCGACGTCAGCGATGGCTTCAAGTGGGGGCGCTGGCTGGTCCAGGTGTTTCGCGCCCGGCCCGTGCACGGCGTGACGATCTGGAACAATCCCGCGCTGGTGCTGGACCACGACCCGACCACCGAGCCGTGGATCGTGGCGTTCGAGGGCGAGCCGGAGCGCACGGGTTTCAAGGACGAGATCGACCTGGTCGATTACGTGAGTCAGCGTTTGAAGCGCGCGCCGACCGGACGCCGCGCGGCCTGAGCCCTGGTTCTACGCCTGGCCCTGCCTCCCGAACGTGACGCAGCCGTGCTATACGAACACCCGCACGTACGGGAGTTCCATGCCGGCTCAGGACACGACAACCCGCATCGAGGCGCCCGAGCACGTCGCCTTCGAGTTCGAACTGGCCGGGCCGTGGCGGCGCGCCTGGGCCTATGGCATCGATCTGCTGGTGCGCGCGGCAATCCTGTTGGCATTGGTGCTGTTGCTGCTCGTTTCGGCCACGGTGTTCGGGGGTCTGGCCGACGTGTTCCAGACGCACGCCGCGCTCGTATTGCTGTCGTGGTTCGCGCTCGAATGGTTCTACCACGTGCTGTTCGAGTGGCTGTGGGACGGTCGCACGCCCGGCAAGCGCATGCTGCACCTGCGCGTCGTGAAGTCGGGCGGTTATCCGATCGGCCTGCAGGACTCGATGTTGCGCAACCTGCTGCGGGCCGCCGACCTCTTGCCGCCGCTCCTCCCCGGTACGCTGCCGTTGCCCTCGTATCTGCTGGGGATGTTGGTAAGCGCTAGCGATTCGCAGTTCCGCCGGCTGGGCGATCAGGTCGCGGACACGCTGGTCATCGCTGATCGCCCGCGCTTCCTGCAGCGCCCGCCGACCATCGAACCGCCCCCGACGGCTCAGGAATTGGCGAACGTGCCCGATCGGCCGCGGCTGAGCATCGAGGAGCGCAAGGTCCTGGACGCCTTCGCCGCGCGCTGGATGGACATCAGCAGCCTGCGCCGCAATGAAATCGCCCAGGATTTCGCCGACGTCCTGGCGGAACGGTTCGGGGTCGCGGCGAGCCACGAGCCCGCGCGCTTCCTGCAACTCGTCCACTTTCGCCTGCACAAGGCCGCGCCGCAGGGAGGCAAGCGTTGACACCCGACGACCTGCTTGCCGCCCGCAGCGCCGATTGGCAGCGTCTCGAAGGGTTGCTTTCCGGCAAGAACGAGACGGGCAAGCGCTTGAATGCCCGTGATCTGCTGGATTTGGCGACGCTGTACCGTTCAGCCTGTGCCGACGCCGCCCGGGCTCGCACCGCAGGTGCCGACGACACCACCCTGGCCTACCTCGACCGCTTGCTCGCCCGCGCCCACAACCTCTTGTACCGCGCGCCACCCGGCCGCCCCGACGCGGTCCGCCAGTTCTTCACCCGCGACTTGCCGCGGGCACTCCGTAAGAACGCTGGACTTTTTGCTGCTGGCAGCCTCGCCTTCTACGGCCCGTTCCTGTTCGGCCTGGCCTTGGCCATCGCCTTGCCCGCGTTTGCCCCGGCGCTGATGGGCGACGCCCAAGTCCAGATGTTCCGCGAGATGTACCGCACCGCCCCTTCCGAAGGCCGCAGCGTCGGCACCGGATCGCTCTCGGTCAGCTACTACATCCAGCACAACACCAGCATCGCCTTCGAAGTCTTCGCGTGCGGCGTGTTCGCCGGCCTGGGCAGCATCTTCATGTTGGCGTACCAGGGCTTGGTCATCGGCACGGTCTTTGGCGTGTTGGCAGCGGACCAGAAGGGCGGCAACCTGCTCACGTTCACCTGCGGCCACTCGGCCTGGGAGTTGACCGCCATCGTCTTGGCCGGCACCGCGGGATTGCGCATGGGCGACGCGCTTTGCCGCACCGAAGGCCGCACCCGCCTGGGCAGCCTGCGCGCCGCCCGCCGTGAAATTGCGACGTTGGTGCTGGGCGCCGCCGCCATGCTCTCGATCGCCGCCACCATCGAAGGCCTGTGGAGCCCGTCGCCGGTCATCGCCCCGGTCAAGTGGCTGTTTGCCGTAGTGCAGGTCTGCATCGTCGTTGCATATTTCACCTGGGTCGGCCGTCCCGACCGGTTGGTGCGCGCATGACCGCCACGTCCGTGAGCGAAGGTTCGCCCAGCCAGCAGGTGGTGCTGAGACCGCGGTCCCTGCTCGAAATCGGCGATCTCGCTTCGCGCTTCGTCCAGGCACACATTCGCGCTTTTGCTTGGATCCTGCCGCTGTGCCTGCTGCCCGCACTGGCCGCAGCTGCCCTGTCGCAGTCCGGTGCATCGTCCGAACTTTGCTGGGCGATGGTCATTGGCCTCGGGCCGGTGACGACGGCGGCGGCGACGGCGTTGTGCGCGGAACTGATGCTGCACCCGCAGGCCAGCGCACGCGTCGTGGCCAAACGTTGGCTGCAAGCCCTGCCGCGGCTGCTGTGGGCGCGCTTGCTCGACCTGGGGCTCAAGGGCCTGACGCTCGGATTCGCGTTTCGCTGGACGGTGTTCCTGCCCGAAGTGGTGTTGCTGGAGCACGGCAATTTCAGCGCGGCGACGCGGCGGACCGGCAGCCTGCTCGACGTGGTCAACGGCCGCTGGTTCGGTTTCGCGCTGATGTGCCTGATCTCGCAAGGGGTCGGCGTGTGGGCGGGCGAAGTGGCGTGGCACGCGCTGCGTTGGATGTTCGCGTTGTCGCGCGATTCTTCGAGCCTGTTTACCGACGGCGTGTCGTGGCCCGCCTTGCTCGGGCTCGGTTTTGCGCAAACCTACCTCGCCGCTGTGCGCTTCCTGGTGTACATCGACTGCCGAACCCGCCGGGAAGGCTGGGATCTCGCGGTTCAGATGACCGGCCTCGTCGAGACCGCGCGCCGTCAAGCCGCCAACCGAGGTGTGTCGTGATGCCCGGCATGCCCGCATCCAGGCACAGGTTTCGCGCGTGGCTGGGGTTGGCAATCCTGCCGATCGTGCTCACGTCCGGCAACGTGCTGGCGGGCGACACGCGCGACTCGGCCCAACGCATCTTGCGCCAGCAGGACTTCGAGTTCTGCCGGGCGTCCAAGCAAACCGTGCCATTGGGCGACCTGCAGTGGTGCGCCGTGGCCGAGCACGCGACGACCTGTCCTGAATTCAAGGAGATGTGTGCGCGCAATCCGGCGGCGCTGAACCTGACGCCGCCGAAAGCAGGCAGGACTCCAGGCGGGCGAGCGGGGCGGGCCAAGCGTGAATTGCTCGAAGGCGACAGCGGCGGCGCGCCAGCCCTGCGTTCCGAAGCGCCCCTGTGGACGCAAAAGTTGAACCATGTGCTGCTGGGCATCCTGTTTGCCGTGGTGATCGTGCTGCTGGCGCGCTGGCTGAGCACGCGCAGGCGTTGGGGACCCGAGGCCCTGGACCCCGAGCCCGCGAGCGAGGAGCCGATCGCGCAACCCGAAGCCATGGAACCGCTTGGCGAAGTGGCGCGCTTGCTGGCCCGGGCGCGCGACATGGCCGATCGCGATCTGGGCCACGCCCATGCCCTGCTTTACGCCGCGGCCTTGCGTCACCTCGAATTGCGGGGCCTGCTGCGGTGGCAGAAAGCCACGACCAATCGCGAGTACCTGCGCATGGTTCGGGGCAAGACTGCCTTGCATCCGCCGCTGCAGGATCTGGTGCGCGAGGTCGAGCGCCACAAGTTCGGCCATGGCCAACCCGAGCGCGGCGCTTTCGACGACCTGCTGCGGAGGATCGCGCCGCTGTTGAGCCTTTTGCTGCTGGTCCTCGTCACGGGCTGCTCGGGCCCGGGCGACACCACCTTGTCGGGGCGGGCGGGCGTTTGGGACATGTTGCGCGACCAGGGCATCGCCGTGTCGAGCTTTTCCTTGCCACTCAATAAGTTGGACGAGGACTCGCCGCCGGTGTTCATCGATACCCGCGAACTGCGCCTGGACGCCAAGCTGATCGATGCCCTGGAGTCGGGGGTGACGCGCGGCGGTCGGTTGCTGATTGCGGCGGGCCAGGAACAGGACTTGGGGCCGTGGCTGCCGGTGGCGGTGACCGAAGTGGTGGACGCGAGCGAAGCGATGACGCTGACCGCGAGTCCGGACCTGGTGGCGCGCGGGAAACTCGATGCTGCCCATGTACTTGGCTGGCTGCCTGGCACGCGCACCTTGACTCCTTCGGCGCGAGTCCTGGAGCTGGATGATCCGCTGACGTACCTGTACGACGCCGCGATGTGGCTGGCGACACTCGACCCCGAGCTCTTGCCCGATCCCGGCGAACTCCTGGTGTTGCGAGCCGGCCAGCCGTTTGCGCGCAAATGGTCCAACGGCAAGGGAACCGTGGTCGTGGTCGCGGACGAGCAGCTGTTTGCCAACGGAGCCATGGCGATCCCAGGCAACGTCGATCTCGCCCTGGCCGTCGTGCACGCGGCGATCGGCAAGGACAAGCGCCTGGCGATCGCGCGAGTAGGCCTGGTCGAGCCGGCCCAGTCGCCGACGGAATCCATGCAGCGCGCGGGGTTGTGGCCACTGATGGTCCATGCGCTGTTGGCCCTGGGCCTGCTGTTGTTCTCGGTCGGCGTGCCGTTCGGTGTGTTGCGCGACCGCGATCTGACCGCGCGCCGCTCGTTTGCCGAACACGTGCAAGCTCTCGGACTGCAACTGCAACGTCGCCATGCCTCGCGCCTTTCGGCCTCGCTGTACGCCGGCTGGGCGCTCGACCGCTTGTGGCATCGGCACGCGCGCCGGGGGCAACGTCGCGACCCGCAGATCCTGGCCCAGGCCGTGGCCTTGCGCGCGCAACGGCCGGTCGCTGAGGTCGCGGATTGCCTGCAGCGTGCCGAAGCGTTGCGCACCCAGCCGGAATCGGCGGATCGTCCGTCCGAAGATCTTGCGTTGATTCGTGACCTTGGCCGACTGCTGGCCGACCGCCCGCCGCCCGAGAAGGAAGTACCATGACCTTGCAGACACCGCCCGTGACGCACGAACTGACCGTGCAGGACTTCGCGCAGACCTACGACCGCTTGAAGCAAGCGCTTTGTGCGGTGATCGTCGGGCAGGAGGACGTCGTCGACGGCGTGTTGACCGCCCTGTTCGCGCGCGGCCATGTGCTCATCGAGGGCGTGCCGGGCCTAGGCAAGACGCTGCTGGTGCGGGCGCTCGCGAGGACTTTGCTCTGTACCTTCAAGCGCATCCAGTTTACGCCAGACCTGATGCCCTCGGACGTGACCGGCGGCAGCGTGTTCGACACCCGCGAGAACCAGTTCCGCTTCGTGCAAGGTCCCGTGTTCACGCAGATCCTGCTCGCGGACGAGATCAACCGCGCGCCGGCCAAGACCCAAGCCGCACTGCTCGAGGCGATGCAGGAACGCCAGGTCACGGTCGACGGCCATCCGCTGTTGTTGCCACGCCCCTTCATCACCCTGGCGACGCAAAACCCGATTGAATCACAGGGAACGTACGCTTTGCCGGAAGCCCAGCTCGACCGGTTCCTGTTCAAGCTGGTGATGCGCCATCCGCTGCCCGACGCGGAGCGCGAGATCTTGCGCCTGCACATCGCTGGCCTGGACCCTGCGGACTTCTCCCGCGTCGGCCTGCTGCCGATGGTGGATGCGCCTCAAGTCCTGGCATTGCAGGCGCTTGCTGACAGTGTACACGTCGACGAAGCGGTGCTCGACTACGTGGTGCGGGTGGTCCAGGCCACACGGGTGCACCGCTCGGTGTTCCTGGGTGCGAGTCCGCGGGCTTCGGTGGCGCTGGTGGCGGCGGCGCGGGTGCAAGCCGCCAGCGAGGGGCGCGCGTTCGTGGTGCCGGACGACGTGAAGTCCCACGCTTACGCGGTATTGCGCCATCGCCTGAGCCTGCAGCCGGACGCGGAATTGGAAGGCGTCAGCCCCGATGAAGTGGTCGAGGCGATCCTGCGCGAAGTGCCGGTGCCGCGCAGCGCCGGGTGACTGCCGTGCGAGAATACCGAACAGAAATGATGCGAGAAGTTTTGCTTGTCCTCGCCGCGCATCCAGCTAAGCTGCATCCTTCGCGGTTCGACCTGTTCGAACACGCTTGGGGGGGGGGACATGGCACGCATGGCGAAGGGATTGGCGTCCAGGCATTGGGGATTCGCGCTGTTGACGGTAGCGTTGGCCGCCTGCTCGGACGTCCCCGACGACGGTCCGGTCTGTCTGGACGGCAGCCGTTCGAAGGACTGCACTGCGCTTGCCCAAGTGCTCAACGCAGGCGGCCAACTCATCGCCGACAAACAAAGCGTAGGCGTGCCCATCACCGGGCTGGCCATCGGCAAGAGCGCCGACGTCGATCTGCAAGTGGTCAATGCCGCTTCGATCGCGACCGCCGCCGGCCTGCGCGTCACTGGCGTCACCATCGATTGGGACGGCCATCCGGCGCCTTCGTTCACTTGCCTCACGTTGAGCGGTCTTCCGTGCGACACCCTGAACGCGGCCGTCATCGTCCCGGCCGGCGTCACTGGCGTGGGCCGGGTCGATCACCTGCCGTTCCGTTTGCGCTTCACTCGCCAGGATCTCGAGCCGCGGGCTGCGGTCGTCCACGTGCATTTCGCCGGTGATTTCAAGCATGCGCAAACCCAGTTCACCCTGGTGACGCAGCAGGGCAGTCCACGCCTGGGGGTGTCGACCACGGCCGTCGAGTTCCCGTACGTCGCGCCTGGCACGCCGCCGCAGGAAAAACCGCTTCTCGTGCACAATGCTGGCGACGCGGCCCTGACCGTGACGCGTTTCGAACTGTCGGGCGCCAAGACTTTCGCCATAGTCTTGCAGGGTATCGCGCACGCCGAAACGTTCGCGTTCGTGCCGCCGTTGGTGCTGCAACCCGGGGCCGAACTGCCGCTCCAGGTCCGCTTCCTGCCCGACGGCTTGCAGAAGCGCCTGGGCTCGGTGCGTTTCTTCAGCGACGATCCGCAGCAACCGCTCGGCACCGCCGTGGCCTTGCTTGGCAACACCGCGGTGCCCTGCGTCAAGCTCTCGCCAACGCAAGTGCTGTTTGGGCAAGCGAAAGTGGGTGAAAAGCGCGAACAGAAGGTGACGATCAGCAATTGCGGCACCGCGCCACTCGACGTCGAGTCGGCGACCTTGGAAGCGGGCAGCCACCCCGCGTTCGGCATCGGGACTTTTGCGCCGTTCGCTCTGCCGGTCTCGGCCAAGAAGGACGTCGTGGTCAAGTGGAATCCGCAGGCCGTGCCCAAGCCCGACGCGACCGGCAAGCCATCGCATGATCTCGGCACCCTGGTGGTCAAGACGAGCGCGGGTCCGGCCAAAGCGACCCTGGACGGCGTGGCGGTGGATTTCCTCTGCCCGGTTGCGGACTTCAAGATCAAGGAAGGCGAAGAAGTCGTGCCGCAAACGACCTTGCACCTCAACGGCCTGGCCTCGTATTCCGCAGGTGGCGCGCCGGTCAAGTCGTACCATTGGACCGTGGTGCAGCCGGCCGGTTCGCTGCAGGTGTTCCTGCCGGGGCCGGATTTCGTGGCGCCCAAGTTCACGCCCAACGTCGTCGGTGACTACAAGTTCTGCTTGGAAGTCAAGGATGTGGACGGGAAGCCCTCCTGCGAGCCCAAGTGCAAGACCGTCTTGGTGGCGCCGGGCGGTTGCGCAACCCACATCGAACTGACCTGGGACACACCGGGCGACCTGGAGCAGGGCGACTCGGGCCCGGGCGCCGGCGCCGACCTGGACTTGCACGTGGCGACTTCACTGGCGGCGGGGCAGGACCTGGACTGCGATGGCACGGGCGACCCGTGGTTCTCCAATCCCTTCGATGCGTTCTGGTACAACGCCGGGTCGAACTGGGGCTCCTTCGACGCCAACGTGAACGACGACGCCTCGCTCGATCTGGACGACACCGACGGCGCCGGGCCCGAGAACATGAACCTGGGTTGCGCCATGGATGACACCGTCAGCATCGGCGTCCACTACTGGAACGACCATGGCTTCGGCACGTCGTACGCCACGGTTCGCGTGTTCATGGGCAATGCCAAGATCATGGATCTCGCCAAGGTCGCCATGCAACCCTTGGACATGTGGTACGTTGCCAAGCTGACGGTGCCGATGGGCAGCAGTTCGGCTGGGTCGGCGCCCCTGAAGATCTGCCACCAATCCGGTGACGCGTGCATCGGCTTCAAGATGCCGGGCAGTTCCCTGGGCGGCAAGATGTGGCAGCCGGCCGGCGCCTGGTGCGTGACCCCGTGCTACCAGCCCTTGGGCATGTCGATTCCGGCGACGTCGCCAGCGAACTGTGGGCCGTGACCGGCTCTCGAACCGACCCAGCCGGCCCTCGAACCGACCCAGCGACCGCTAGTCGACCTGCAACTGCAAGTGGAACGTGCCCTTGCCGTATTTATAGCCGTCGACGAACAAGTACACCGTCTGGCCCATCGTGACCGGCACGCTCAGCAGGTCGCCGCCCAAGCCCTTGACATTGTTGCTACAGCCAAGTTCCTTGCCGACCGTGCACGAGGTCGAGCGCGCGTACAGCACGGTGTCGAAGTCGGCCTTGCCCACCGTGGCGATCAGCTTGCCGGTACGGTGCACGGTGACCGCGTAGACACTGTCGCGACCGCCGCCTCCTCCGCACAAACCCTTGTAGGTATTCGCAAACTTGGTGGTGGTGGCGGAGACGTCGACCGGCAGGGACCACACGTGTACGGCTTGACCGGGGCAGGTCGCCGCTTCCACCGGGAAGCCGTCGGGCTGGCACTTGGCGCTGCAACCGTCGTCGGCCGTGCTGTTGCCGTCGTCGCAGGCTTCCTCGGAATCGATGAGGCCGTCGCCGCAGAACGTGCCCGGGTCCAGGTGCAACTGCAGTTGGAACGCTCCGGACTGCCCCGGCTTGCCGTCCACGAACAGGTGCAGGGGCTTGTCCGGCTGCACGAAGGCCTCGAGCGCTTCACTGCTGCCTGCGCCGGTCGCGTCGCTGCAGGCCACCTGGGGGCCGCCACAGGTGCCGTTGCGCAGGTAGAGCATCGGGTCGAACTTGCCCACGCCGGCCACGCCCACGCTCAACCGCCCGCGCACCGCTGCCTGAATCACGAAGGCCGCGTCGTGACTGGCAGATCCACTGGAGCAGATGCCTTCACCGCCGGTGTTGGCCAGGGTCTTGGCGGTGCTGCCGCTGAATTCCACGTCGGTCTCGCCGTCCAAGACCAGCACGGGGCCGGGGCACTTGCCGTCACCCAGCGTGGGACCCGCATCGACCACGGTGTCACTGCCCGCATCGGCGCCCGCGTCGGCTTCGGTGACCGCGTCGGTGCCGATGATGAGATCCTCTTCTACATCAGGCTCTTCTTCGATATCTGGGCCCGTGTCGGTCAGCACGGCGGTGCACGGCTGGCAGGGGCCGAAGCTCTCACCGCTCGGCAGGCATTCCTGAGTGCCCGATTCGAACCCGCCGATGCAATTGCAGAATACCTGGGTGCCCGCGATGCACGGCTTGGCGTCAGGGGTGCCGGCGCATCCGGCGGCGAGCAGTGCGCAAGCGGCGGCCAGGACCACTGCGCTCGAGAGGTGGCGCCTAGCGCTTGCCGTCATGCTCCGTCTCCGTGGTCCTCGGTCCATCGTCATGTCCACGTCCGTCATCGCCAAGCCCCAGTTTTCCATCGCCAATTCCAAGGCTTTCGCCGCGCGATCAGCAACCCCAGCATCGCCGCCAAGGGCAGCAGGCCAGTTGGGGACCCGGGGCCGCGCCGGTCCATGCCGCTCGCGCTGCACAGGCCTCCATCGGTGCCGTCACAGAACGCTTGCCCACCGTTCGGCGTCAGATCGCAGCCGCCGGGCCGATCGGGAGGATACACCGCGCACAGTCCAGCTATGTCCTCGGGCGCGAGTTTGCGGCCATCGATCGTGCCCTTCTGGTAGTCCGGATACATCACCGACCAGGGCAGCGGACTGTGCGCAAAGCCCAGGAAGTGGCCGATTTCGTGCGTCACCACCGCCTGCAGGTCGTAGTTGACGTTGCTGGTGCCGGTGGTGAACAGGTTGTGCGCGGTGTTGATCTCGATGTCGGCGTCGAGGATTTCACCCGTGTTGCCATCGAAATGCACGACGGTCTTGGCGACGTTGTCCTCGACGCCCTTGAACTCCCAGCGATCGTCGCGGAACACGATCACGTTGACGTTGGCGCCGCTTGCATCATAGGTGCTGGTATCACAAGGGGTATCGCCCAACTGGCCGATCGAGATGCCCGCGGGCTTGGCATCCGCGCAGATCGCCCCGCTCCAGGTCTTGAAGGCGTTTTGCAGAACGCCGCGGACTTGCGCCAGCGGCACCATGCGCGAGCCGTTCTGCTGCAGGCTGAAGCCGACGCAGCGGCGGCCCCACCACAGCGGTTTGCCTGAGGCGGGGCAGCCGTTCTCATCGATCGTGCAGCCGGCGCCCTTGCAAGTCGTCGACCTGCAAAAGGACGCGGTGCTCGGCGAAGGCGACGCCGGTACGGGCGGTTCCTCGCTGGCACAGCCGACCACTGTCACGATCAAGGCGGGGATGGCCCCGGTGATGCCTCTGCGCACGGCGAGCCTCGGTTCCGCTTGGCGCACTGAGCTTTGGCCACAGGCAAAAACGCGGCGAGCCTCAGCGCCACGGCAGACTAACGTTGCCCCGGAGGGACGGCAAGCGCACTTCTGCGTTGACCGCACAGTCAGGCTGGTTCAAGCTTACGCGACTTTCGAACCGTCACCCATGCCGAGGCGCCACCATGAAAGCACTCTTCCAAAAAACCGCTCTCATTACAGCCGCTTGTGTGGGTCTGGTCGCCTGCGCCGCTGAACCCGCCGGCGAAACGACGGATGACCTGACCAGTGCTACGGCGCTCGCCCGCGACATGCAGTTCGGCGGCACCGTGTATGTCAGCGCCAGCGCCGGCACCGAGGAAATCCTCAGCGCAGTGCGCGTCCAGTCCAAGTCCGCGTTCGGCGCGCTGCGGACCGCCTTCACCGGCGCGAACAGCCGCGAGTTCAAGGACGTCGACACCAAGACCTTCGTGAAGACCCCGGTCACCGTCATCGACACCAGCAAGGTCGGCGACGTCGGCATCAAGATGCTCAAGGTTTCCTATACCTTCAGCGACACCGCCCTGGTGCCCAAGACGATGGCCAAGCGGTCCAGCCTTTCGCTCGGCCTGTTGGGCAGCGGCTATTCGTCGCAGACCACGCGCGTCCTCAAGGAGTGCACGGACAACGACCACGAGGCCAACGAGTTCGTCGGTTCCATCTGGTACGTTTTCAACCCCTCGCTTTCGCAGTGCAAAAAGGCGATGGCGACCGAGCAGAAGCTGATAGATGCCGACCGCAAGAAACTCAAGGACGCCAAGACCCAGGTGAGCTTGAGCGAGAGCAAGCGCCTGTACGTGCCGATGACCCTGCGCCTGACCGGCAACAAGACCAACAAGGGCATGTCCTGGCCGGAGTACGATCGCCTCTACGCGGGCGGCGTGAAGAAGGACCGCATCGTGATCTCGATGGTCAACGGCATGATGGCCGACTGGGCCGCGGGCGAGAAGCACGACACCATCGACGACGACGGGTATCCGATGTGGCACGAAGGCCTGCGCGAAATCCTCAAGGGTCACAAGTGGCAGCTCGTGAAGACGGATCCGCCGACGGACCTTTCGACGTTCACTGTCGGCACCGTGACCGTGAAGGGCCTGACTTTTGACCAGTTGAACAAGATGGAGCTCGAGAACACCGGCTGGCCGGCGGGCATCACGACCTTCGAGCAGAAGAAGGCCCTGCGCGTCGCGGTGGCCGACAAGGTCTTGCGCCGCTGGCTGACCTTCGAAGCGAAAGTTTCGGTCAAGAAGGGCACCGCCGCCGCGAAAACCGTTACTCTCCAGCTCGACACCTACTTCGGCGCCGAGAGCGATGCCACCCCGCACAAGCGCGCCATCAAGACCAGCGACGTGTTCATCTACAACGGTCACAGCTACATCGGCTACGGCCCGCTGGACCCGAAGAACTTCTCGGCGGCGGACTTCCCGACCAGCTACCAGATCCTGTTCATCAACGGTTGCGTGTCCTACAACTACTACGAGAAGGACTACTTGCCGCTCAAGAAGGACGGCACGAAGAACCTCGAGCTGATCACCAACGGTCTCGAGAGCTGGGTGAATGGTTCGGGGCCGGCGATGGGCCGCTTCGTCGCCACGCTGCTGAACGGCAAGCAGGCGAACTACATGGACTTGCTGAAGTCTGCCCAGTTCACCGGCTACGGCTACGCTTGGGGCCAGGACGCGTTGCGCGTGGTCGACGGCGAGTTGGACAACCTTTACGCGCCGACCAAGACGCCGCTGAAGGTCACCGACCTGTAGGCCGCCCGCCCGATCGGCCCCGCGAAATTCAAGAACCCCGTGCTCGCCGTGGCTTGCGCGGCGGGGCTGGATTCGGGCGATTTTGCGGCAAAGAAGGTAGTCCGGCGGCAGCAAGGCGCGCAAGAGCAAATGCACTGCGTCACGGTCAATCATCAGCCAGACCCGTGGCTTCTAGATCGAGCAACGCAATGCGTCAAAACACGCAATCGCGGCGAAACGTGACACTGCGGGCGAATTCGGTCACGGCACACGTCGTTGCTGAGGTCCCAGCGCAACCTGGACGGTAACGCACCGCGTCAATCTCAAGCGCGATCGTTGCCATTCAGGTACTTGCAAAATCGTGCTGTTCGCGGGAATTCGCCGGGCTACTGTCAAAAGCATGAGTACGCCTCGCTCCCCCCGAGTCGGACTCAACCGGGGCCTCGTTCGCCAAAGCCGCGTGACAACGGCGTTTGCGTTCCTGTGCCTGACCTCTGCCTGTGGCGGCGGAGAGCTGGTTGACGTCCATGGTGCCACCCCGAAGCCTTCCACTGGTTCCGAAGACCGCGGCCCGCCTCCCGATACACCTGGCCCCGTTCCCACCGCCTTCCTCGTTTCCGATTGCGACCAGGACGCCGACTGCATCGCCCCCGTGGCCTGCGTGAGCGGCGCCTGCATCAAACACCGATGTACCGCGAAAGTATTGGACAATGGCTCGGCCTGCGACGACGGCATCGCCTGCACCATCGGCGACGCCTGCAGCGCGGGACAGTGTCATGGCACCGGCATCGTTTGCTCGGACGGCAACGTCTGCACCGACGATACCTGTGACGGGCAGGGCACTTGCCAGCATGCCAGCGTCGATGGCCCTTGCTTCGACAACTCGACTTGCCACGCGTCCACCTGCCACGACGGCAAGTGCGCGTTGGCTGGACCCTTGCCCTGCGGTGATGGCAACCCCTGCACGACGGACGCGTGCGTAGAAGGAAAGGGGTGCATCTTCACGAGCTTGGACGACGACACCGCCTGCGACGACGGTAACCCCTGCACCAGCGAGGACGTCTGCGTCTTCGGCGGGTGCCAGGGCCAAGGCCAAGTCTGCAGCGACGGCAACCCGTGCACCGACGACAGTTGCGCCCAGGGCGGCGGCTGTGTCCACGTGCCGAGCGACAAACTCTGTAGCGACGGCGACTTCTGCACCGGCTGGGACCATTGTTCCGGCGGTGAGTGCCACGGCACCGTGAAGGATTGCGAGGACGGCGACCCCTGTTCGGCCGAATCCTGTGATCCCCAGAACGGCCTGTGTGTGCAGACGGATTTGGCCGACGGCATCGCGTGCGACGACGGCGACGCCTGCTCGTGGGACACCGCATGCCACGGCGGCGTGTGCGTCGGCGTGTGGCAGGGGTGCGACGACGCCGACCCTTGCACCATCGACGCGTGCAATGCCCTGAACGGACAGTGCTTGTTCACCACCGTGCCGGGCTGCCAGAAGTGACGTGAGGTCTTCAGAACTGGGAACATGCGGGGCCGGATCGTCTGGAAGCGATCCGGCCCTAGCCTTTTTTGCGAATTGCTCCCGGGCGAGGAATCGTAGATCGAAGCCAAACCAGGGGCGTCATAGGCACAGCGGGACGATGCGATGGCCACGGTGGCCTGGCAAGTCCGCTCTTCGCTAGCAGAACTTGCCTCGACCAACCGACGTATTCCTGGAGACTCCGATGAACAAGATCCTCGCCGCCCTGGTCCTCCTCGCCATCCCGTTCGCGTCGGTCGCCGAAGCCGGGGTCACCTCCAGCAAGGCGTCGCTCATCGCTCAGCCCAGCCCGTCCGCGCTCGCCGTCTACAAGTCCAAGAAGGGCAAGAAGACGCGTGGTTCCGGGCGCTCCGTCGCCGAAGCCTTCGCGGCCCCGGCCATGGCCCTGGGCATGAACGCGGGCGGTCTCTTGGGCATCCAGGGACCCTCGGCGACCTCGACCGGCGTGCGCATCGACCATTTGCCGATGCCATAGCCGCCCCTGCGCGTGCGCCGGCTTGCTGTCCAGCGCCGGGACCGGTAGAACGCGCGGCATGTCCTTGGCCGCCCGCCTGCCGATCCTCCTGTTCGTCGCGTGCGCCGGCTGCTTCGCCTACGGTGGCCCCGGTGACGCTTGTCGCACGAGGGTGGACTGCCAGGGCGAGCTCATCTGCCAGGACCACCTGTGCAGCGACCCGGAAGGCTGCAGACGCACGCGACAATGCGCGGACGATGGCACCTGCAGCGCGCGCGGCAAGACCTGCGTCGCCTTGACGGCCCGCGACTGCCAGATGAGCAAGGCCTGCGCAGGCGAGGGCCGCTGCACCGCCCGCCATGACGTCTGCATCTCGACCGGCAAGGACTGCGAGAAGAGCGAGCTGTGCCGCAACCAGGGAAAATGCTTGGCGGAAGACGGTGCGTGCCGGTTCGGCGGCCGCTCCAGCCTGCGCTGTGGCGACGCGTGCGCCACCTGGGGACGCTGCGCCATCGACGCGGCCGGCAAGTGCATCGTCGGCACCGACGCGGACTGCCAGGCCAGCTTCGCTTGCCCGGAGGAAGGCACCTGCCACGCCCGCCGCGACGGCCGGACCGGCGCCATGCTGTGCGTGGCAGCGGTCGAGAGCGATTGCCTGAATTCACGGGGTTGCACGCTGGGCCGGGCCTGCCACCTGTTCGAGGGCGCGTGCGTGCCGGCGAGCGACACCGTGTGCAAGGGCCAACCGGCGTGCGCGCAACTGGGCTCGTGCACGCACCTGGGCGGCCAATGCCTCGCCACCGGTCAGGACTGCCTGGGCGCCAAGGTGTGCAGTGAAGGCGGTAGATGTTCAGCCGTTCTGGGCGGTTGCGCGATTGCCACCGACGCCGACTGCCGCCGTGGCAAGGCGTGCCTGGACGCCGGGCGTTGCATCGCCGTGCAGGATCAGTGCGTGGCTGATCGCGACGAAGACTGTGCAACCATTGGCGCTTGCAAGGCGGTCGGCTGGTGCAGCGCGCGCGATGGCGACTGCGGCGTGCACGGCGACAAGGACTGCGCGGACAGCGACATTTGCCGGGCCTCAGGCCGCTGCACTGCTGAGGGTGGCGCATGCATCGTCGGCGGTTCGCAGGACTGCATCGGCGCGGAAGTCTGTGAAACACAGGGATTCTGCTCGGCCATGGCGGCGCCCGGCGGCGGCCTGCAGTGTGGCGCGCGCCGCAACCGGGACTGCAAACGCGGCCAGGCGTGTCGCGACGAGGACCGCTG
Organism: uncultured Enterobacteriaceae bacterium; assembly: GCA_964356325.1. GTDB lineage: Bacteria > Myxococcota_A > UBA9042 > UBA9042 > UBA9042 > CAYHHL01. The sequence goes on from CAYHHL010000045.1 coordinate 15,776, forward strand.
TTTCGCGCTGGACGGCAAGTGCGTCACCGAAGTCGAGTTGCCCGAAGAGCCCACGCCTACGGTGACGCGCCGCAAGAAGAAACCCCGATGACGCCGGGCCACGCCGCGCTGCTGTGGACCAGTGCCTGTCTGGCCGGCGGGCTGAATTCCGTAGCAGGCGGCGGCAGTTTCTTCACGTTTCCGGTGCTGGTGCTGCTGGGGGTGCCGCCGATCGCCGCCAATGCGACCAGTACCGTGGCGCTGTGGCCGGCGAGTCTGGCCAGCACGGCGGCGTACCGGCGCGAGTTGTTGCGCAGACCTGAGGGGTTGCTGACCCTGGGTGTAGTGAGCCTGCTCGGCGGCGCGATCGGTGCGTGGTTGCTGTTGCGGACCGGCGATACGACCTTTGCCCGCTTGATCCCTTGGCTTTTGCTGACGGCGACGGTCTTGTTCGCGCTCAGCGGTCCGCTCGGGCCCAGGCTCCGGGCGCTGCATCCGGCCGAGCACTCGCCGTGGCGACGTATTGGCGCGCCGGTGCTGCAATTGGCGATCGCCATCTATGGCGGCTACTTCGGCGGCGGCATTGGCATCCTCATGCTCGCCGCCTTCGCGCTGGCCGGCATGCAGCAGATCCACGAGATGAACGCGCGCAAGTCGCTGCTCGGCGCGTTGATGAACGGTGTCGCGGTGTTGACGTTCACGCTTGCCGGTGCGGTGCGCTGGCCCGAGGCGCTGGTCATGGTCGTCGGCGCGGTGGTCGGCGGCTACGGCGGCGCGACGCTGGCCCGGCGCATCGATGCCAGCAAGGTGCGCGGCTTGGTCGTGGTCGCGGGCGCGTTGCTGACGGTGTGGTTCTTCGTGCGGGCGTGAAACTCAACGCACGGGCGCGGGCTTTTCCGGGCATTGCTGACTGAACGCCGCGAGTTGCAGGGCCTCGCCGATCGTTTGCACGCCGCGCCCCTGCCGCACCTGTTGCACCTGCCGGGCCAGCGCCGCCGCCACCGGGGCCTTGCGCCAGGTCGCCTCGGGCAGCGCCGAGTGCCACGCATGCCGGCCCAACTGCTCGACTTCATAATCCACCGCGAGCACGGCCTCTTCGAGGGTCGAGAACTTCTCGCGCACCTTGCCGTCCATCGCGACGTGCCAGCGCTTGCCGCGCGCCGCCTTCGCCAGCACCAGGACTTCGCACAACTGCCCGGGCTTGCGCTCGAAATGCAGGGCCAGGCCGGCGCGCCCCAGCGATTCCCAGCACAGCGGCGAAATGGCCCGCACTTCCGGATCGACGTGCAGCGTCAGCGGATCGAAATGCGCCGCGCGATCCTGGATTTCCGCCAACGTGATGGCGCCCGCCTCGACCTCGAAGCCCGGCGCGTCGAACTGGATGCGTTCCCAAGCGTGTTGCGCCTCGTTGGCCTCGCGCCCCTGCAGGTCCAGATCGCGCGGCATGCCGAACAGCGAGGGCAGGGTGACCAGCGAAAGTCCCGCCAGATCCACGAAGTCTAGCACCAGGCAGTCGGTCTTGCCCGGATGCAGGCGCGTGCCCCGACCGACGCACTGCGCGTACAGCGACTCCGAGCGCGTCGGCCGGGTCATGGCGATGCACGAAACCCCTGGATCGTCGAAGCCTTCGGTCAGGACGCCTACGTTGGTCAGCACCTGCGTCTTGCCCGAACGGAAGTCGGCCAGCGCCTGCCTGCGCACGTCCTGCTTCATCTCGCCGTGGACGATTCCCGCTGACACGCCCAGCGCATTCAGCGACTTGCTCAGGTTGCGGGCATGGCCCACCGTCACGCAAAACGCCACCGTCCGCCTGTCGCGCGCCAGTTCCTGGATCGAGCGGGCGACCAGCGCGTTGCGTTCCTCGATGTCCACGGCTTCGGCCAGTTCATCGTCGCGGAAGTCCAGGCCCCCACTGGTCAAACTGCTCAAGTCCGCGGCGGTGGCGACCCGGAAACCGCGCAGGGGCACCAGCCACTTCTCGTCGATCATCTCGCACAGGCCGCGGCTGTAGACGATGCGATCGAACACGCCAGCCAAAGCCTTGCCGTCCGCGCGGTTGGTGGTCGCGGTGAAGCCGAGCAAGGTGCCGGTCCAGCCCGCGTCGAAGCAGCCCAACTGCCGAAGTACACGCTTGTTGTCCTCGGCGACGGCGTGGTGGCACTCGTCGTACAGCACCAGACCGACGTCGCGACCGCGCACCACCTTGGCCAGTCGTTCCTCGTGCAAGGACCGGATAGAACAGACGATCACGTGCGCGTCGGCCGGCGCCCGCTGCCCGGCCTGCTCGATGGCCACCAACCGATCGCCGCCCAGGGCTGCCTGCAGCTTGTCGCGCGCCTGTTGCAGCAGTTCGTCGCGGTGGGCGAGCACCAGAACCTGGCGTTTGGCGAGACGCGCGAGCTGGGCGAACACCACGGTCTTGCCCGAACCGGTCGGCAGGCACACGACCATGCGTTGGATCCCGGATTTGCGCGCGGCCAGCACCGCGGCGATGGCTTGTAGCTGGTAGGGGCGCAGGGTGGGCGCGGTCTGGGCGGCGGTCATGTGCACCTCGGTCGGGACGGGCTACGTGAGGTGATCGTGCGAATGCGGAAAGTGCCGCGGTGTCACGTGGCCTTTTTCGGGATCATCGCCCGCTCCACGGTCTTGCGCGGCAGGAACAGGTGCAGCGGGTCGTCCGCCAGATCGAGGAAGCCATACTGCGCATAGAACGCCCTCGCCGTGTCGTCCTTGGCGTCGACCACGAATGCGGCCCAGGCGATTTCACTCGTCAATGCGCGGGCCATCGCGTCCACCATCAGGTACTTGCCCAGACCCTGGCCCTTCGATTGGGTCGAGACTGCGAGACGGCCGAGGCGCACCGCGGGGACGAACGGATACCGAGGCATCTTGCGCTTCAGGGCCGCGGGCAGCAGGTCCACGGCCACGCCCGCCATCGACAGCGTGTAGAAGCCTACAATCTCGTTGGACTTGCTCTCGACGGCGACGAACACCGTGGCGAAGCCGCGCTGCGCGTCCTGACCCGCCTGCATCGCCAAGTAGCGATCGAGTGCGGCAACGCCACAGGAAAACCCGCTGCGATCGTGCTGGCTTGCCAGCGGTTCGATGCGGAACCGTCTGCCCAAAGGCTCATGCATCCTTGGCAGCTTGCTCGCTGGCCCACGCCACTGCCGCACTCAGCTTGGCCGACGGCAGGGGAGGGCGCTGCAGGGCGGCCGCAAACGCCTGCTGGTCGCGCTGGCTCAGTTCGAGGAGGTCGTCCTCGCGGATGACACGTCGCGCGGCCTCGGTCACCGTGGACACGACGAAGTCCGTCAGGGTCTGACCTCGAACGGCGGCCGCACGAGCGCACAGGTCCTTCAAGTCCGCTGGGATGCGGGCCTCGAGCCGCTCGGAACGGTGGGGCATCGTGGCAGGGGGACGGGCAGGGCGCATGGGGAACCTCCGGCCTGGAGTGTACGGCAACTTGCCGTACGCGTCGAGCGCTGGTTGGCGAGAGTGGGCCACCCGAACCCGGCAATCCCCCTTGAGTTCGAGGTCCAGATCGGGCACAAGGCGCCCATCGCTGCCGGGTTGGCCCCGCCGGCGCTGCCCCAAGGAGACACCCAGATGCACTTCCGTTTGTCCCGCCGCCTGCTCGTTACCCTCCTGCTTTGCGCGCCGTCGCTGACCCTGGCCCTGCCGGGAACTGCGCATGCGGACTGGGGAATCAAGCTGCAACTGCCGGGCGGGGTCAAGACTCCGACCTTCGGCGAGGATCCGGGCAAGCGCCGGCAACGGTTCGAAGAGGCCCGCCGCGAAATCAACAAGGCTGATGGCATGTTCCCGCGCAATTACGGGGAGGATCCGCAAGCCGAGAAAGATGCCCTGGACAAGGCCGAGGCCCAGATCGCCATCGCCAAGAAGCTGTTGACCGACGACCTGGCCCCGGTGGGCGACGAGTACAAGCGTGAGAAGGCCGACCTGACCGCGATGGAAGTGCGCCTGAAGTTGGACCGACTGGTGGTCGGCTGTTCGGCGGCGCGCAAGGCGGTGACCGACGTGCACCGGACCGGCAAGCCCGCGCCGGACAAGCTGCTGGCCGATTTCGACGCGGCGACCAAGAAACTGGATGCGGCCCTGGCGCCGGAACAGAAGAAGGTCAGCCAGTTCTGGATCGACGAGGCGGCCCGGCTGCGCAAGATCAACCCCGAGGTCAAGCCGATGGGCGGCCAGCAGGACGAGGCGCGCACGCCCAGCGAGAAGGCCAAGTACGAAAAGGCCATGAAGGACGTGTCGCGCGCGGCCAACACCTTCGTCAACGAGATCGATCGGGTGGCCAAGGCCGGAGACGAGCCGATTGCCCAAGGCCGGCTGGACGAGCTGAGCGCCGCGGCGGACAAGGTCAAGGCCGTGGATGCCAAGGCTTATCGCTACTACGCGCACATGCTGACGACCTACAAGATCGAAAACGCCTGGCGTGGCGACGACAAGGCGACGGCCAAGACGATCGCCGACTTGCTGGGCGGCGAAGTGACCAGCGCGGGCATGACCGATGGCAAGAAGCTGGCGGTGCAGTGGACCGCCAAGAAAGGCTGGTGCTACACGGCGATGATGCGCTTCAAGTCCTCGACTGGCCAGGAGAAGATCGAGCACCTGGAAATCGACGGCAAGGGCGGCAACTCGTCGCTGCAGTACTTCGGCATCTGGCCGCGGCAGTTGAAGTGGGAGCGCCAGGACGGCGTGTGCGCGACCAAGGATACCCCGGTGACGCTCTCGGGAGAGTTGGTGTTCGCGGGGACGCGCAATGCCGTGCGCTATGCCGTGGTGGGCCATCCGAAAGAGAAGTTCCCCCTGTATCTCGCGACCTACATGAGCGCGCACTGGGGCGATGCCTGCGACACGGAGGCCTGGTTCTCGCTGTGGGCCGATCCGATTCCGGGTTCCATCGTCTACGGCCCCAAGGGTGAGCCGTTCTTGCTGACCAGCCCGGATCGCGCCGGCCAGTCGTGGAACACCTTGGCTTCCGCGACCATGCAAAGCAGCGTGCGGATCCAGAAGAAGGACCTGGTGCAGCAGCCGCCCAAGACCGTGGCGTTCTCCACCCAGTTCCACTTTCCGGGCTGCCCACGAGACCGGGCCAAGCATCCGGACAGCATCAAGTTGGCGAAATGCCACCAGTCCATCGACCAGAAGTACCAGAAGCCGTGGGATGCGGCGGTGGCGGAAAAGGCCGGCGCGCCGACGCCCGGTGCGTACAAGGCCGCGCAGGCGAAGTTGGATCGGCTCAAGGAGCAGGATGCCAACGACCGCACCAAGCAGTGCGACCCGATCGAGGCTGCCATCAGCAAGAAGTGGGAGGCCATGTTCAACAAGATCGTGGACTTCTACGCGGACCATGCCTACGTGAGCCCGATCGACCGCGCGGGTGAGTTGTTTGCCCAGGACGAGGCGTGGCTGAGCAACTGATCCTGACCACCGCGACCTACAACGTCGTCGCCCCATGCATCTCGTGGCGCTGGTAGGCCAACAGCGCCGCCGGCACCGCCGCACGCCAGCGTTGCAGCAGCACCTCGGTCGACTCGATCCGCTGCGACGGACGCTTGGCCAGTAGATCCGCGACGATGGCATCGATCTCGGTCGGCAGCCAGCGCACCCGCGCCGAGGGCAGCGGCGGCGCGTCGAACACGTGCATGCGCATCAGCAACACCGCGGACTCTGCGTCGAAAGGCAGGCGCCCGGTCAGCATCTCGTACAGCACCACGCCCAGGCTGTAGAGGTCCGAGCGCAGGTCGACTTCCTGGCTCAGCACCTGTTCCGGGCTCATGGTCGCAGGGGTTCCGAGCACTTGCGTCGGCCCCGTCTTGACCTCGAGGCTGTCGGCGATGCGGGTCGCGCGCCCCTTCATCAGCTTGGCCAGACCGAAGTCCAGCAAACGCGCGTGGATCCCCGCCGTCGTCGTGACGTCGTCCTGCAGCGCCGCTGGCTTGGCCAACGTTTCCAGGAAGATGTTCTCTGGCTTGACGTCGCGGTGGACCACGCCCGCGGCGTGCACCTTGCCCAACGCCTGCGCCACTTGTCGCAGGATCGTATCGACTTCGGGCAAGGGCAGCGGTCCCACGCGGTGCACGCGCGCGGCCAGATCCTCGCCGCGCAGCCGTGGCATCACCACGAAATAGCCGACCTGCACGTCGTGGCCGAAGGCGTGGATGTCGATCAAGTGCGGATGGCGAATCTCTGCCAGGATGCGCACTTCGCGGCGAAAGCGGGCGACCTGCTCCTCGCTGGCGCGCATGCCGCCGCGCAACACCTTGACCGCGAATTCACCGACGTGGCCGTTGCGCGACGCCGCGTAGACCGAGCCGAATGCGCCGCCGCCCATGCGCACCCGCAAGACGTAGCCCTTTTCATGGGGTTCAGCGCCGGGGGAGGTCTCACGGGTGCCGATGGTCAAGCCGGTGAAGTGATCGGTGCGGCCCGACGGCGGGTCGATGAGCGCCGCGCCGTCCAGGCCGCAGAATCTGGTGGTCGCCTCGTAGCGCGCGCCACACGTGGGACAAACCGGCATGCAACACCTGGCGGCGCATCGCACCGTTGGACCCGCACGATGCCACAGCGCGAGTCCAGGTCAACGCAATGCCGGTGAGCGGCCTCGGGATCAGCGCACCGGCCGGCCGGCGTGAGCGACTCCGGGCAGTGCCGGATGCACGAGTTCGGCGCCGAACGCAGCGGCGACCCGCGCGGTGTCCGCGTAGCCGCGCCAATCGACAATCAGGCCGCCCATGATGCGGAAGAAGTGCGCGTCGGTGGCCTCGATCGTCGCCTCGCCGTGCTTGACGACCATGCGGATGTCCACCAGCGCATAGACCACGTCGTTGCTGGCGGCCATCGATCCGGGTTCGAACATCTGGAAGTCGCAGTTTTCAGCCAATTCCCGGAAGAAGTCCTGCACGCCTTGCTTGCCGTAGCGCAGGCCGAAGAATGGCACCCTTGCCTCGCTGTCGATGCCCCAAGTCACGTCGGGGTGGACATGATCGAGGATGTACTTGATGTCACCGCGCTTGAACGCATCGTAGGCGTTGCGCACCAACTCGAGGTTTGGCTCATTCATGTTGTGCTCCTTGCGCGCGGGCTGCGTGGACCGATGCGCCGCGATCGCGACGTGTGAACGCCCGCACAAGTCAGGATGGCGAACCAGGCGCGGGCTGTGAAAACGTGGCTGGCGACGCGGCGCGATCCTGTTGGGGAAGGCGCGCGGTCCGGGCGGGTTGTCGTGCACGCTCGCCGCTTCGCCGCCGCAGCCACGAACCCGCGGCAAAAGGCGCGAAGACTTTGGCCAGGACAGAATTCGACGAAATTCGTTGCAGGCGGTTCGCCGTCGGGCTACCAGATGCGGCGGACACCGAACGATTCGAACAGCGCCTCGTTCGTGACGACCGGCACATCCAAACGCAATGCAACCGCTACACGCCTGAAGTGCCCATTGCCGCGGGGCGAAATGCTCGTCGGCCCGCAGGTTCGCTACCCCGCTTCCTTCACGCTGCCGTCCTCACAGGTCGAGCAGCCGATACACGGTCGGCGACCCTTTGCCCTTGATTGCGGTGCCGGGCCTCGTCTCGAACAGGAAATCGTCGCCCAGGAGCGCACGTGTCGAATCGGCCACGGTGATCTGCATCGGCTCGGAGGCGTGCTCCATACGTGACGCGGTGTTGATCGTATCGCCAAACACGTCATAGATGTACTTCTGGTGGCCGACCACCCCTCCGACCACGGGGCCGCTGGCGATTCCAGCGCGAGCCCGCCATTGCAGGCCACCGCAACGCCTCGCGTGGGCATTGCGTTCGCGCAGATAATCCAGGATTTCGATCGCCGATCGCACGATCCTGAGCGCGTGCTGCGCGTCCGGGCTGGCCATGCCGCACACCGCAAGGTAGGCGTCGCCGACGGTCTTGATGCGCTCGCAGCCGTTGCGGGCCACGATGGCGTCGAAGGAGGCGAACAACTCGTTGAGCTCGGCCATGAGCAGCCGCGGTTCGAGTCCCGCCGATTGGGCTGTGAAGTCGACGAAATCGGTGAACAGCGCGGTGACTGCGGGAAATGTCTCCGGCTCGGTCCGACCAGTCTGTTCGAGGTCGCTGATCACTCTCTCTGGCAGAACGTTGCGCAACAGGGATCTGGTCTTGGCGCGTTCCTCGGCGAGTAACGCATTGCGGGCCTGCAACTGACGGTTGGCCTCCTCGAGCGCCGACTGGAGGTGGCGGAGCTTGATGTGGACGGCGATCCGCGCCAGCACTTCGGCAGCCTGGAAGGGCTTGCTGACGTAGTCGACGCCGCCGCGCTCGAAGGCCTCGACCTTGTCGGCCAGGTCGTTCAGTGCGCTGATGAACAACACCGGGATGTCGACGGTCCTGGCATCGGCCTTGAGTTGGCTGCACACCTCATAGCCGTCCAGATCCGGCATGTTGACGTCGAGCAAGATGATGTCCGGCGGCTTGGCCTGGGCCGCTGCGAGCGCCAGACGGCCGCGCGGGAACGGTCGGACGAGATAGCCCTCAGCCGTGAGGATTGCCTCCAGCAACTTGAGGTTGCCCGGCGTGTCGTCCACCACCATCACGTCACCGGCCATGACCCGCATCACGTTCATGCCTCCGCCGACGCCAAGGCGGCCCGCAGCAGGTTCGTCAACTCGTCGTATTCGTACTCATCAGCCAGCCCTTGCAGCCTCTCTGCCAGGACCGGGTCGACCGACCGCACCGCGACCAGGTGCTCGCGCAACAAGGCGATGTCGCCGCCGCCGATGGCGCCGAGTGCCTGTTCGAGCAGTCCGGGCGCCACGGTCAACAGGGCAATCACCTGCGACCTGCGCGCCTCGCGGGACGGCCGCGCGGGGACCGTCTGGCTCTGCACGGTTGGATCGGCTGCGTACTCGAACGTCAGGCCCAGGAGGCGTCGAATCTGCTCGAACAGTTCCGCCTCGCGAAACGGCTTGCCCATGAATCCGTCGGCGCCGACCGCGAGCGCCCGCTGGCGATCCTCGGCAAAGGCGCTGGCCGAGACGGCGATGATGCGAACGGCCTGCCCGGCGGCGTTCGCCCGCATCGCCCGGATTGTCTCGTAGCCGTCCATCCCCGGCATGCGCAGGTCCGTCATGCACAGGTGCGGACTCCACTCCTCGAACAGCCGCAGTGCCTGCCGACCATCCGCGGCCTCGCGCACCTCGAAGCCCACGGCGGCCAGCGTCTGCGCCAGCAACTCCCGGTTGTCGCCGTTGTCGTCGACCACCAGGACGCGCACTGGCGCCTGCCCCATGGACAATGCCGTGACCCGGCGCTCCACAGGCATCTCGTTCGCGAACTCGCCCGAACATTCGCCGAGCGCCACATCGAAGCGAAACACCGTGCCCAGTTCGGGCTCGCTGGCGACCGACAGATCGCCGCCCATCATGCGCACCATATGGCGTGAGATGGCGAGGCCGAGGCCCGTGCCGCCGCCCGCCTGCCTGCCGCTGCGGGTCTGTTCGAAGGGCTGGAACAGCTTGTCCAATTCGTCCGACGCGATGCCGACCCCGGTGTCCCGGACCTCGAACTTCAGCCGTAGCGCACCGGCGGCGGCAGTCGTCCCGCCACCCGTGACCGAATCGGACGCCACACGCAGCGCCACGCCACCGTGGACCGTGAACTTGATGGCGTTGCCGAGCAGATTCGTCAGGACCTGCCGCAACTTCACCTCATCGCCAACAGCGTAGTGCGGCAGTTCGGTCCCCCGTTCGACGATGAGCCTCAACCCCTTGGCCTCCGCACGCAGCCGGAACATCACCTCCATGTCCGTGAGCACCGCATCCAGGCCGAAGGGAGCCTCCTTGAGGGCGGCACGCCCGGCCTCGATCTTGGAAATCTCCAGGATGTCGTTGATGAGGTTCAGCAGGTGCGCGCCGGCACGGTTGATCGTGTCCAGGTGCTCGCGCTGGGCCGGGGTCAGGGCCGGATCGCGCAGCATGAGCTGAGAGAAGCCGAGCACCGCGTTCATGGGCGTGCGGATCTCGTGCGACATGTTGGCGAGAAAGGCGCTCTTGGCCCGGTTCGCGGCTTCGGCGCCAACCTTGGCCTCGCGCAGCTCCCGTTCGACCTCCTTGCGCCGCGTGATGTCCTCCTTGACCGCGACGTAGTGGGTGATCTCGCCGTTCTCGTTGCGCACCGGCGAGATGGATCCGCTCTCGAACCAGATGTCGCCGTTCTTCTTGCGGTTGCGCAGCTCGCCTCGCCACGCTTCGCCGCGCGTGATGGTCTGCCACAGATCGGCGTAGAACTCGGGCGTTTGGCCGCCATCGGATTTCAGCAGCCGTGGGTTCTGGCCGATGACCTCCTCCGCTGCGTATCCGGTCACCTGGGTGAAATGCGGGTTGACGTACTCGATCCGGCCCTGCGTGTCGGTGATCACGATCGACACGGGGCTCTGCTCGATGGCGCGGGTCAGCCGGCGCAACCGTTCATCGGTCAGCAGGCGTTCCCACAGGTAGCCGACCTGACGGCAGAATACCTGGATGAGCGCCGAAGCGCCGACCAGGGGCGAGTCCTCGCCCAATTCGCACCCGCGGATGGACAGCGTCGCGATGTTCTTGCCTGCCACGAAGATCGGCCAGGCGCCGCAACTGAGAAAGCCATCGTTCTCGGCGAGCACCAAGCAGTCTCGGCAATCGCGCTGTGTGCTGATGTCCGCGATGGTCCATGCCGCGCCATTGGCCCTGACCTCGATCGGACAGGTGCGCGTGTCCCACTCCTGCTGGGGCCAGGGTGTACTGCGCGCCAGGGTCACCCGGTCCCCGGCCTGAGTCGGGGCGCTGAGCCACGCCAACCGGGCGCCCAGGCAGGTCAACGCCGATTGGACGGCGGCCTGGGCCAGTGCCTCGACCGTCTTGCACGTCGACAGTTCCTCACCGGCCAACTGCAGGCCTTGCGCCCATTCGGCACGCCGACGCACGGCCTTCTCGGCGGCGGCCAGTTCCGCGGCGGCCTGCTTGCGCGCCGTGACGTCGCGCACGACGCCGAGGAGCGCCCGCCCGCCGTCGACTTCGAACCGTGCGCAGTTGATCTCGACCTCGAACGTCGTGCCGTCGCGGCGCAGGTGTGTCGACTCGAACATGGCGTTGGCGCCGTCGGAAGCGCGTCGCGCATTGGCAGAAACCATGGACAACCGCTCGGGCGCAACGATGTCGGGCAGGCGCATCGTCAGCAATTCCGCGCGGGTGTACTGCAGTCTGTCGCAGACAAGCTGGTTGACGTCGAGGAGGCGAAGATCTTCGGAGAGGACCAGGATGCCGTCGTTGGCCCGGTTGAACAACGTCTCATACATCGTTTCAGACTGTTGCAGCGCTCCCTGGGTCCGTGCACGCTGCCGCTCCAACTCAAGGTTCGTGCGCATGAGCCCGGCCTCGCGGCGCATCCGCCACAGCACGATCGCCAGACCTGACAGCAGCAGCGCGCTGGCGAGAAACGCCGACAGGAACACGACCTCCGTACGCAGCGGCGCCAGGATCTCCGCCTCGTCCTCCTTGGCCAGCAGCGCCCAGGGCGAATCGGGCACGCGCCGTGCCACCGTCTGCACCTGGTGGCCACGGTGGTCGACGCCGGCGATCGGCCCTTCTCGACCGAGCGCGGCGGCGGCTGCAGGCAATCCGCCGTCACGCAGCGGCAGGCGCAGCGTCAAGGCAGGGGCCTCGCTGTGTCGCAGTTGGTTCAGGTACAGCGCATCATCGCCGTCACGCCGGACCAGCAGGGTCTCGGCCGTCGCACTGGGCGTCGGCCAGGTCTGGATCGAGGCGAACAGGTGCGCGCCCGGATCGATCTCCAAGACGATCGCGCCAAAGCACGCGCGGGGCGCGGCCGGCGGCGTTTGCCGCAGCAGCGGCGCAAACAGATCCAGGTGCACGCGGCCAGACTGCGCGGAGCGATGGAAGTCCGAGAGCAGCGGCCGGCACGTGCGCAGCACCGTGGCCATGTCGCCGGCAAAGCTGGGATCGAACGTCGGGTTGACCGAGCTGGCGGTCAGCCGCGGCTTGCCTCTGGCGTCGATCAGGACCGCCTCGCTGACGTCGAGGGCGTCCTGGAAGGACCCCAGCCAGGCGACGATGTCCTCGCCCTTGTCGCCCGGCGCCGGTTGCTCCAGAAACGACAGGATTCGCGAAGTGTTGAAGGGATTCTCGGCGATGGCTTCGGCGTCCCCCAACCGCTCGGCACGCCACAGTGTGATGCCTTCGACCTTGAGGTCCAGGACCGTCTTCAAGTTGCGCCGCGCGTCCTCGATCTCCCTCTCACGCCGGAGGTCGTAGAGCCACAGCCCTGCGGTGACGATGACGAGCGCCCACAGCAGCAGGACAATCCAAGGACTGCGTGGGTGGTGCGCGATCCGTGACCAGAAGCCCTGAGGCCGCGTGCTGTCAGCGCTCTCGTGAAGTGTCAAGCCGTCCTCTCTCGTTGAGACACCCGGGTCAACGCGCCCTTCTCGCTGGAGGTACGTATCCTATGATCGTGAACAAATATGTCATTGACAGGTGTCATATGGAGATACGTGCAAGAACAAGCGACGTGTTAATCGGTTGATATTAAATTGCTGGTGACATCGAGCACGTGGTGCGGCTGGGTGAGCTGGAGGCCGACGTCCTGCGCATCCGTCGCGCCAGCGCCCGCGTTGGCATCCTGGCCGACTGCGCCGGTCCCGTCGCCGTCGCTGCTGCCGCCTGCGTCGCTGCCAGTGATCGCGTCGTTGCCAAGGGTCGCATCGGCGGCGCTGCCAACAGGCAGCCCTCGGCCTAGACCGCAGGTGTGCATGGCGTGCCGGGGAGCGCACCCGAAAACCCTGCAAGCGAACCACCGCCTACGCCACTGGCGGTGGTGCACGCGCACAAGGCGACTGCGGCGAGGCTTAGCACTGGACCGAGGGAACTGAAACGCATGGTCACGACCGTGAGGACGCACTGGGTCGCGCCGCTGCGCCGAGCGTACGGACGCCGCGCCCGACCGGCAAACGTCCGCGCCCAGGGCCTGTCCACGCGCGCTAGACCGCGGGCTCGACCAACGGAGCGGACACCCCCGACTCGCCCGCAGCGGATGCCGCTACTACCACCCGATTCCTGCCCGCGCACTTGGCCCGGTACATCGCGGCATCGGCCGCCGCCACCAGAGCCTCCGGGTCCGCGGGATCGCTGGGCAGCGCCGCCACGCCGATGCTGACGGTTACGGCGGCGTCCGGTTCAGAACCCCAGTGCGGAGGACGCGTACTTGCGATTTCACTGCGGATCCGCTCAGCCACCGTGCGGGCGGCATCCCGTGAAGTCTCGACCAAGAGCACCACGAATTCCTCGCCGCCCCAACGGCCGACGAAGTCCGAGCCTCGCACGCTGGCCTTGAGCACGCCCGCCACCCACTGCAGCGCCCGGTCGCCCGCAGCGTGGCCGAGACGATCGTTGTGCAACTTGAAGTGGTCGATATCCAAGAAAAGCAGGGCGCAGGGACTGTCATGTCGCACCGACCGGTCGATTTCGGCTGCCAGTCGGTCGGCAAACGCGCGCCGATTGCCCACGTCCGTCAACGGGTCGACCAGCGCCAGCCGCCGGGTCGCGTCGTACAGGTGCGCATTGACGGCGATCGCCGCGACCAGGTTGCCCAGCGTCAGGAGCAGGTCCTGGCGGTGTCTCGTTTCCAGCGGCGCCTCGCGGTGGTGCAAGGAAATCACGCCGATCACATCGCCCGCGATCCGCAAGGGCAGCCCGCAGTACGTCCGATGGCCTTCCACCAGGCATGCTGGTCGCGTCGCCAGCGGGCTGTTGGAGATATCCTCGACCCGCAGCAGTTCGCCGGTCTGGACCACCGTCCCGCACAGGCACGCCAGCGGCCGAACCGCCTCGCAATGCGCCCAACGTTCCGAGAATCCCTGCTGCGCGCGCACCACCAGGCGATCCTCGCCCTCAACGAGGCTGATCTCACCGGCGTCGGCGTCAGTGATTTCGATGACCTTGGCCAAGACCTGGGCCAGCAAGGTGTCGATTGAGACTTCGCCCATCCGCGTCGCAGCGATATTGAGTTCAGACAGTTCGCGCAACCGACGGGCGAACTCGCTCTCGGTGTCGTCCAGGCGTTGAATCATGGCATTGCGCATCCGCGCGACCACGCCCAATTCATTGCTGGGGATCGCCGCGCTCGGCACCAACCGTCCCTCGCGCCGTCCTTCCAACACCGCGCGATTGGCGGCCACCACGGCAGCCAACGGCCGCAACAGGCTGGTTTCGATGTAGATCAACAACGGCCCCAGGAGCAGCACGGCGAGAAGTACCCCCGCGGCAAGGACGATACCGACCCGGTCGCGCAGCAGCGTGGCAATGGTCCAGCGCGGCACGGCGAGGTGAATGGCGCCCACGATCGGACCGCTCGCCAGACCGTCGCGGCGAATGGGCGCCGTCGCGTCGAGAACCGAATGCCCGTTGTGGGTCATCTCACCGCTGGCAATGGCCGTTGCGCCTGACAATACTTTGGCAACGTCGGGCTCCTCGTGGTCCAGGACTGCCTCCAGGTTGCGCCCGAGGTTGCGCCGATCGTTGGCTGCGGTGATGCGCAGCGTCCGGTCCACGGCAAAAACGTTGGTATCGCGGGGTGTTCCCGGCGCGGCCAGGAAGGCGTCCAGCCCGGCCTGCGCGCCTTCGGGACCCACGCGACCCAGGGTCCAAGCCAGCGTCGCCACGGTGCCCATTGCCCGCGCCTCCACTTCGCGGCGCGTCTCGCGCTCAGCGTCGCCCAGGCTCAGCGTGGCTGCGGTCGCGGCCGCGACGATCGTGGCCGCCGCACCGAACAGCATGAGTTCAGAGCGAATCGATCGCGCAGAGTCGGTGGTCGGCAAGTCGGGGCGGGCGGACATGCATCTCCACGCGACGCAGAGTTTGCTGCGCGAGGTCCAGTCTATGATCCGTCAAGGCGATACCGTCAACACCGAAGTCACCAGATGTTGACGGCGTCGAGTTCCCGCGCGTCGTCGGCGTTTTCCGCCGCCAGCGCCGCCTACATCCAAGCATAGGCACTTCAAAGAGTTGCGTGGTCGCCGGCTAGGTCAGCAGTCGCAGGCCTCGCGAGAACAGGCGGCCCGCGCCGCATGATTGCAGGAAGTTCGCTCGCCCGGCGCACGTGGCGGGAAACGCCACAGACACGCGGATCGGCGACACCGTCAACACGCCGCAGTAGCCCCGTCAAGCTCGCGTATTTCCGGCGCGTAGACATGAACTTCCCGCCCAGCGTGGAAATCATCTGGCTCGTGCTGCGCTTGACGTAGCGTGCCGCAGAGTGCTCGGGCTGGCCAAGCGAGGCCGGCAGCGGTAGGCTCGCCGCCGGGTCCGGCAGGCATCCCCCGCGGGATCCAAGGACGGCGAGGCCCTTGGCGCTCGGCCGCGTAGGCCTGGTGGGCTTGGTTTGGGCCGGCCATTGTACACAGGATCTATCCGCGCTGACCGTTGGCAAAGGAGAAGACGATGGGACGTACGCTCTTCTGGTCCGCGGTGATGATGGGCCTGGCGCTCGTGGGCTGTGGCGTCATGGAGCCCATGGTGGTCGAAAGCCGGCCACGACCCGCCCGACCGAAACCGGCACGACCTCGCGCACAGTTCGTGCCGGCTGAGTTCACCTGGGATCCTTCGACGCCGCAAACGCGAGCATTTCCGAGCATCGACGTGACGTGCGTCTATGCGCCCGCGGATGGCTCGAACCTGGGCAAGCTTGGAATCACGTTGCACAACCATAGCGACCGGGTGATCAGTCCGGCGAACATGGCGATTCGCTTGTCGTATAACGGCAAGGACATCGAAATCCAGAAGGTTGACTTGAGCTTCCGTGTGTTGCCGGGGAAATCCGGCACCGTGAGCATCGACCCGGCGAAGGAGCTTGGTCGGGACGCTGGCGCGTTGAGCGAGCCGACCGTCGACACAGCCACCTTCTCGGTTTTCGACGTTCCGGTGGTGGTGGATGCACTGGGACGAGTCACGAAGCTGGAGAACCTCGCGTGGCGGTTCAAGTTCGTGCCCGGAACCAATCGGGAATCGTCTGGCGCGGAAGCAGACGTCAGCGGCCCAGTGCAGCGCGGTGCCGGCAAGCCCCGTGACCAGCGCCGCGACGGCGACGATCCTTCCGGTTGGCGCAACGCGAAGGACCCGGGCTCCGCAGTGGACATCTGCAACGCGCTTTGCAGCCGCGCAGCGACGTTCTATCAGGAAAGCGAGAGCGCGCAGAAATCGCGAGTCAAGATCTGCATGCAGAAGTGCATCACGGATTCGCGAGTGGATTTCAGACGCTGTGTGTCGCACGCAAGCGACCGATTGGCGTTGCTTGATTGCGAAGGGCTCTAGAGACGCGATCAGTTTAGCGCAACAGCGGGATCGACAAGCGATCGCAGCCGCGATCTACTTGCTGGGCAACCAGGAGGTCATGCTCGGGCTGGCCAAGAGCGCTCTTGTCCTGCGCCGCCCCAGGTGCATAGCCCACGCAAGCGGTCCTACCTTTGGAAGCTGCAGCATTTCGCACCGCCACAATGTGCACTTGAGGCCTCCAGCGGTGGAGCTTGACGCTGTTGCCGGGCTCCGGCAAGCGGTTTCTCCGCATCGCGCGCAAACCGGTGCATTCGCGGCCG
>CAYHHL010000046.1:0-31941 GCA_964356325.1 uncultured Enterobacteriaceae bacterium
GCTTGAGGTCCGTCGCGATGCACTAGCGGGCGAAATCGAGCCAGGCAATCGGGCGTTGGACAAGCACGTCGGGTCCTTCTAGGCTGGCACTGCTGCACGCCGCGGCATTCCGGTTGCCATGTCCCGCCTTGCGCCCCTGCTTCTCGCCGTCGCCTGCCTCGGGGCCTGTTCGGTCGACGCCGCGGTGACTGTGCCCTCCGATGCTGGCGAACGGGCGCCCGACGGTCAGGTAGTGGCCGAAGTCGAGGAAGATGCAGCTGAAATCGCCGAGCCTGTGACGCCGTGCCAGGGCGCGGGCTGCGCGTGTGAAGACGATGACGTCTGCGAAGACGGCAACCCATGCACGTTCGGTGAACGCTGCGAGGACGGCGTTTGCCTGCCCGGCAAGCCCGACCCTTGCGACGACGGCAACACTTGCACCGACGATCCGTGCGCATTGCCCGATGGCTGCACCCACGTCGCCAACGCCGCGACCTGCCAGGACGGCAACGCCTGTACGGTGGGAGATCCTTGCGTGGCGGGCACTTGCAAGGCAGGCGGCCCCTGGGTGTGCGACGACGACAACGGCTGTACCAACGACTTGTGCGATCCCGCGATCGGCTGCGTCTACGTGCACAACAAGACCGAATGCGTGCCGGGCAACAGCTGCGTCGAGCCTTCGTTTTGCGCGTTCGGCCAGTGTCAGCAGGGCAAGGGCAAGCCTTGCGACGACGCCAAGCCGTGTACCTACGACGTGTGTGACCCAGTCAAGGGCTGTATTTCACTGGCAAAGTCCGCTTCCGCTGCATGCCTCGACGGCGATGAACACGGCGGGCGGTGCTGGAAGGTCCTGACCAAGCCGGCGACCTGGTCTAGTGCCCGCGCGGACTGCCAGGCGTGGGGCGGCGAACTCGCGAGCTTGCATGACAAACCCGAGGGGCTGTACGCCCGCGGCCTCGTCAATGGGGCGTGCGGCAAGGACAAAGCGGCGTGGATCGGCTTGACCGACATGGCGGTCGAAGGCCAGTTTCGCTGGGTCGACGGCGAAAAGGGCGGTTTCTGGCAGTTCAGCCCGGGCGAACCGAACAACTACGGCAACGAGGACTTCGTCGAGCTGGGTCCCAACGGCAAGTGGAACGACAACACCGCGGTGAGCGTGAATTCCTGCGCGGTGTGCGCCCGCCGGCTGGTGAACTCCTGCGATGATGCAAAGTCCTGTCAAGTCGGGGCGGTGTGCGGCGGCGGCGTGTGCCTGCCGACGACTTCGACGCGGGACTGCGACGACGGCAACCCGTGCTCGGCAGACTCGTGCGAGAACGGAAAAGCCTGCATACACGCGGGATTACCCGACGACGTGACCTGCGGCAGCGCGGGCGTGTGCAAGGCCGGGCTGTGCGAAGTGAACCTGCCGGCCGACTCGAGCAGTTGCGCGGCCATTCTCGCCAAGGATCCACAAGCCGTTTCAGGCATGTACATGCTGTCGGGCAAGGGCGGCGCCTACCAGACTTACTGCGAGATGCAGGCCGACGGCGGGGGCTGGACCCTGGCGCTGAAGGTCGACGGAGCCGATGCCAACTCGGGCTACACGGGCGCGATCTGGACCAGCGAGGCCCCGACCGGTACCGCGGCCCTGGACGACAAGCCCGCGAAGACGCAGGCATTTTCCCAGCTACCGCTGACGGCACTGCGCGTGGGGATGCGCCAGGGCGGCGTGTGGCGTTGGCTCGTGCTGCCGGTGTCGGGGGCTTCGCTGCAGGCGCTGTTCCTGGCCGGTGCCACGCCGACGCAACTCGGGCCGCAAGCCTGGGAGAAGCTGCTGGACGTGGGGTCGGTGCAGTCCAACTGCTTGATGGAAGGGGTGAACGTCATGCCCGCAGGTGGCGGTCGCGTGCGCGTGGGCATCGTCGGCAACAACGAGGACGATTGCGCATCCAACGATTCGTGGCTCGGCCTGGGCGGCGCGGCAGCGTGCGGGGTGAGCAAGACCACCGTGGGCAACGTCGCGTGCTGGTCCGCGGATCATGGCGATGCCAACGTCGCGGTCATGGGATACCTCATGGTGAGGTAGGCGTGCGCAGGACCGCGCGAGAACCGGACTTTCGACAAGGAGCACCATGACCAGGAACGAGAAGATGCGCACCGTACTGCTGGCTCTCGCGCTGGCGGGCCTGATGGCGTGCGGCAAGACGGTCGAACCTGCGCCAAGTGCGCCTGTCGCAAGCGCATCCCCGCCGGCTGTGGCGCCCGCGGCGGCGATCGTTGCAGTGGCGGCCGAGGGCACGCGCTTCGATCCGGCCATCCGCCCCGATCAGGTGCCGCCCGGCGCGTGGTACTGCGACATGGGCACGGTGCACTACGCGCGGTTGGTGGAAGGCGATGGCCGCTGCGGCATCTGCGCCATGAAGCTCAAGCACAAAGCACCGTGAAGTCAATGACTCCTGGCACGTCGGGGGCAAGCCGTCGGCTCGACTACGCCTACGGGTTGCTGGCGGCGGGCAGCGTCGCGTTGATTCCGTTCGGCGCGTTTCCCGGCCTGGCCGTCGCGCGCATGGCCCCGACCGTGCTCTTGGCCTGGTACGCGTTGCAGCGGACGCGCGCCGGCTTCGGCACGACCCTGGCGTGGGGCCTGTTCTTCGGCGCTTGGGGCGACTACTTCCTCAGCACGTTCGACCCGGATCTCGGCGTGTTCGGCGTGCTGGCGTTCCTCGTCGGTCACGTCTGCTACATCGCGGGCTTGCGCCGGGCCGGCTGGACGGTCACTCGGGCGCGCGTTTCCCTGGTCGCGGGTCTTGCCTTGTTCGGCCTGGGCTACGGTGGCTACATCGCTTGGGTCAATCCGCAGCAACTGGTCAGCAGCATTGGCGGATTCCAGCTCACGCCAGCGCCGCAATGGCTGCCGGTAGCGCCCGCACTCCTCGTGTACATGCCTCTGCTGATCGGCATGGCGAGTGTGGCGGTGCTGCGCAACGGTTCACGGGTCGTGGCGGCCGGCGCCCTGGTTTTCGTCGCCAGCGATGCGATCATTCCGCTCAACCAGTTTTTGCTGCCCAAGGCGCATCCGAGCGATCTGTGCGCGACCACGGCGCTGATGTACCCCGGCTATATCACCTATTACCTCGCGCAGTTCCTGATTGCGCGCGGGGCGATGGCGGAATCGGCGCGGCGGACCGTGAGCGCGCAGCCGGCCACCTGAACACGGCTCAGGACATCGCCCGGCGTCGGCGCACCAGCACCACGCCCAGCAACGCGCACCACCACGGCCAGCCCTGGCCCACCGGTCGCGCGCTGCAGCCGCTCCACGTTGGCTCGTGACCGATCGAGATCTTCACCGATCCGGCGTCCGCGCCCTGGCCGTCCAGGCTCCCCGCGTCGACCTCGCAGCCACTGCACGCGCCCCAACTGCAGCCTTTGCCGCACGACCGGTTGCCCACGCCGCCGCAAGAAGTGGTGCACGTGGCAGTGCTTCCAAGTGCGCACGCGAAATCGTTGTCCTGGCTGCCGTCGCAGTCGTCGTCCAAGCCGTTGCACGTCTCGTCGGGCGGGCTGCACGCGCTCCACCGGCAGCCGGTCTGGCACGCCTGCATGCCCACGGATCCACAGGTGGTCGTGCACGTGGAGTCCGCGGAAAGCGTGACTTCGCCGGGCATTCCTTGGGCGGACTGGCACTGCCAGCCCAGGCTCTTGCCGCGCACGTCGACGCGTCCCCAGCCGTAGGCCTCGTCGGGGTGGCCGGTGCCCATCTGGGCGGCGTCGTCGATGACCTTCTGCATGGCTTCCAAGGGTTTGTATCCCTTGGCCACGTACAATGCGACGGCGCCGGCGGCGTGCGGGCAGGCGGCCGAAGTGCCGTAGAAGGCGCCGAAACTGGTGGCGACGCCGGTCGGCGCGACGACTTCGGGCTTCTGGCGGCCATCGACCGTTGGGCCATAGCTGCTGTAGGTCTCGAGTGGCGGTTGCGTGTAGTGGCTGTGGTGCAACGCGCCGACCGCGAGTACGCCCTTGCACGACGCGGGGTCGTACACATCGCCATTGCGGTGTGAAATCGAGAACGTACCCGAGCCGCCGCCCAGGTTGACGATGCGCATCCGCGTGCCGGCCTTGCATCCGGACTTGCACACCACCTGCAGCGCGTAGATGCCGGGAGGCGCCGACTCGATGCGGACCTGTTCAACGGGTGGCGTGTACTTACCCTGCTTGTTCGAGGACTTGTCGACGTCGACCCACTTCTCGCCGTCCAACTTCTGCAGCACGACGTCGAAGTCCTGGGTGCGCTTGGTGTAGTCGTCCCAGTCGACGATGGCGGCGATCGAACCGCCGTATTGCCGAAAGGTCAGGCGAGGTTCCCCAGGCTGGAAGTCCTGCAGGCCGTCCTTGTCCGCGTCCAGGTAGGCGCCGGTGTAGAAGAGGCCGCCGCCGTAGTTGCCAGATGCATTGACCCAGGCCACGCCCGCGCTGCGGACCATATCGGTCACCGCGCAAATCGAGCCGTCGTGGCGCCCGAAGCTCATGCCGAACCAGCCGACCGAATGGCTGAGGACGTCGATGTGGCGCGGATTGCCTTTGGTCTTGATTTCCTTGGCGAGTTTTTGCAACGCCGAGAGCGTCTCGGTGCGCACGGCGACGATGCCCACGCCCGGCGCGACGTCGGCGACCACCTCCACGCACATCGAGCCGTGCGCGCCGCCGGTGGCATCGTAAGCACCCAAGACGTGCGGGGTTTCGCCCGAAGCTACGGACTTGTCGAGGTCCGAGAAGCCCTCGTCGACTACCGCGACCGTGACTCCGGTGGCGTCGTCCGCGAGGCAGGTGACCTGGCTGGTGCGCAAGGCCGTGGCCCCCTGGCTCGTCACTGGACCTGTCATCGGCCAGGCGCGGTCGGGCAGGCGGGCAAACGCAACTTGCGGCAATCCCTGGAGCAAAGCCGGCAGCCGCGCCATCGGCAACCACACGTCCAGGACGTCGATGCCGCGATCGCCCGTGCGCGCCCCGAATGCCGCGAGTTGGCCGTCGGTCAGCGATTCGGCGTCGACACCCGGCGCGAGGTGCAGTTGGACTTGCAGCAGGTCGCCGTGCCAGACCGCGCGGCCGTGGCGACCGAGACGTTGGATTTCCGCGCGATTGCCGTGGACTTCAGCCTGCAGCATGTCTGCGAGCTCACCACCGACGCGCAGTTCCGGCGTCGCGGGCTGGGCGTGCACGGGCCAGGCGGCGGGCAGGGCGGCGAGCAGGGCCAGGCTGGCGACGGCGAAAAAACGCATGGGGCTGAAGTGTCGACGATCGGCGGGGCGGGCGCCAGATGCATGTGCACGATCGGGGTGTCGCGACGGCGCAAACTGACTGGAGCGCGCAGATCGCCCGTGCCTTTACTCGCCGGCAGTCAAGCCCGCCACCCGCCGCAGCGCCGACCGGACCAGATCCTGCGTCCCCACTGGCACGTTCGCGCCCGGCGCCAGCTTGCACAGCGCGACCGTTCGGCGCAGGCCGTCGCACTGGCTCGCACACTTCGGGCACGTGGCCAGGTGCGCCTCCATCCGCGCGCAAGTACTGGCGGAAATGTCGCCTTCCAGGTGCTTGCTGAACATGCGCACGATGTCCGGACAATCGCCGCGCGGGCTGGCTGCCACGGGTTCATCGTTGCGCAGCAAAGGTGCAATCTGCGCACGGACTTGGGCGCGGGCCCGGTGCAGGCGGGTCTTGACCGTCGCCACCTGCAACCCGAGGATCTTGGAGACTTCGGGCGCGGTCAGGCCTTCCACGTCACGGAGATGCAGCACCTCGCGATAGGGCAGCTCCAGCCCGTCCACGGCGTTCTGGACCAGCCGCGCCAGTTGCCGCTCTGCCATCTTCGTTTCCGCACCCGGCCGCGGCTCGGTGTTCTCGGCAAGTGACTCGCCTTCGGGCGCATCCAGGCTCACGTCGGCATGCCGCACCGACCGACCGCGGCGGCGCTGGCGCATGCAAAAACTGCGCGTCACGGCGTAGAGCCAGGTGGAGAACGCCGCATCGCCACGAAACGTGGGCAAGGCGCGCGTGGCCGCCATCAGCGTTTCCTGCGTGACATCCTCGGCATCCGTCTGGTTGTGGCACAGACGCGCGGCATAGCGGGCTACGGTGGGCGCCTCCAACACGAGCAGTCGTTCGAGCGCTTGCTTGTCGCCGTCCTGCGCCGCGCGGAGGAGGTCGATGACTTCGGGGCTGTCCGGCATGCGCGTCAACACGCCGCGGTGGTGCGGCGGGGGCATCCTAAGAGGGCGCTGGGCGACCGTCCAGTCCCGGCGCGTCGGTGAATCCTTTTGCGCCCGCGTGGCTCCCACGGACCGGGAGCTGTTTGTGGCTTCCTCACCAGGAGAACCCATGTGCCGTCGCGTAACCTGTTCCCGTTGTGGCAAACCCTCCTTTTCAGGCTGCGGCGCGCATGTCGAGCAAGTCCTAGGCGACGTGCCGCACGCGCAACGCTGCAAGTGCAATGAGAGGGCCGCCAGTACTCCGACCAACTCGACCTCGAGCGCGTCCAGCTGGTGGCCGTTCGGCAAGAAGGAGGGCGACAAGTGATGAACGCGCAACCCATTAAAACAATTGTGATCATCGGTGGTGTCGCCGGTGGTGCGAGCGCGGCCGCCAAGGCGAGGCGGACCGATGAACACGCGGACATCGTGCTGTTCGAGCGCGGTCTCCACGTTTCGTTCGCCAACTGCGGCTTGCCCTACTACGTCGGCGGCGACATCGCCGAGCGCGAGTCGCTCCTGTTGCAGACACCGGAAAGCTTCTGGCGGCGCTTTCGCGTCCGGGTCCACGTTCGCCACGACGTGCTGAGCATCGATCGCGAGGCAGGGCAAGTCCATGTGCGTAATCTGGAAACCGGCGAGGTCTTCCAGCAGGCCTACGACGCACTGATCCTCTCGCCGGGTGCGGGTGCCATCGTGCCGCCGCTGCCAGGCCTGCCTGCGCCCAACGTCTTCACGGTCAAGACGGTGCCGGACTCGGACGCCATCCGCGCGTGGCTGGAGGACAAGAAGCCCCAGCATGCCGTGGTGGTGGGCGCGGGATTCATCGGTCTGGAGACCGCAGAAGCGCTGCACCGACGCGGCTTGCACGTGACGGTGGTGGAACTGCAGCCGCAGGTGCTGCCCGCCTTGGATGCGGACATGGCCGACTACGTGGCGCGCCAACTGCTCGAACGCGGGGTCGATCTGGTGCTGGGCGACGGCATCGCCGGGCTCGAGACCGACGTGTCGGGGCAGGTGACCGCGGTGCGCCTGGCCAGTGGCCGAAAGGTGCCGGCGGGAGTGGTCGTGCTCTCTATTGGCGTGCGGCCCGAGCTGAAGTTGGCTGTGGACGCGGGGCTGGAGATCGGCCGTGCGGGCGGTATTGCCGTCAACGATCGCCAACAGACCTCAGATCCGGCGATTTATGCCGCCGGCGATGCAGTGGAGGTGGTCCAACGCGTGACCGGCCAAAAGGTGCGCATGCCGCTCGCGGGACCGGCCAGCAAGCAGGGGCGCGTGGCAGGAGCAAATGCAGCCGGCGCCGACATGCGCTTTGCCGGGGCTTTGGGGACGTCGATCCTCGAAACCATGGGTATTTCCGCGGGACGCACCGGGCTGACGGAGCGAGAGGCGCGAGCCCAGGGCTTCGACGTGCTGGCGACGCACACCCACAGCCTGGACCACGCGGGCTACTACCCCGGCGCGTCGATGCTGCACATCAAGCTCGTGACCGATGCGCCCACGGGTCGGCTGCTCGGCGGTCAGGTGGTCGGCGAAAATGGCGTGGACAAGCGCTTGGACGTCCTGGCGACTGCGCTGCAAGCTGGTATGAACGTGGAGGATCTGGAGGAACTGGACCTGGCCTACGCGCCGCAGTTCTCGTCGGCGCGCGACCCGGTGATCATGGCTGGGTTCGTGGCGGCCAACTCGGTGCGCCACGAGATAGAGATCATCACTTGCCCGGCGTTGCGCGAACGGATGCAGAGCGGTGAGGCCATTCAGCTCGTCGACACGCGGACGCCCAGCGAGTTCGCCTCAGGAAATCTGCCCGGAGCCATCAACTTGCCAGTGGACGAACTGCGTGATCGGCTGGGTGAACTCGACCGCAAAGTGGCAACCATCGTGTACTGCAAGGTCGGCTTTCGCGGCTACCTGGCAGCGCGCATCCTGCAGCAGAACGGCTTTGCCGATGTGCGCAACCTGACTGGCGGGATTCTGACCTGCGACGGTCAGGCTACAGTCTGAAAGCGGTTGCATGGCCAGGGCGCCGAGAGCTTGTGTATCGTCCGCGACTTGCCCATTGAACCACTTCGAGTCGACCCGTGTGGAAACTTTCGGCCGAAACTTGGATTTTGTCTTGACAAGCAGTACAGCCCCGCCTACACGACCCAACTGGCGGATCCAGCGTGGCCGGAAGGCGAGCCCGCGGCGTGGACCTGACGGGAGTCTGCGGTGGGCGGTCGCATCGGTCTTGGCTTTACGTGTCCTTCCAGCCGGTTGCCCTGCCTGCGCCTTCTTCTCGCCTACTTCGCGATGGCCATCGGCCTGGGACTGGCCGGCTGCCATGACAAGTCGGCGGTGAACTCCGCGGGCGATGTCACCGCGGCAGCCAGTCAGCCCTCAGCGGATGCCACGATTGCCAAGGACGCTGCCGTCGCTGGAACCGATTCGACCGCGGACGTGCTGCCTGCCGATGCCGCAGCCGAGATCGATGCGCTCGACGTGCAACCAGAATCGGACGAAATCGACGTCGCAGCCGATGCCAGCGATGCGACACTCGTCACGGAAGCCGACGCCAGCGCGCCGCCCTGCGTGACCGACAGCGATTGCAGCGCGGGTCCTTGCACGTCGGCGAGTTGCGCCGCCGGTGTGTGTGAACCCGGCCCCCCGCAGAGTTGCGCGGATGGCAATCCCTGCACCGACGACGGCTGCGACCCAGCGAGCGGCTGCACCCACCTGGCCAACGCGGCGACTTGCAGCGACGGCGACGCATGCACCGGCGGCGACCACTGCGGCGGCGGAACCTGCTTGCCAGGCGCCGCGACAGGGTGCGACGACGGCAACGCATGCACTGACGACGCATGCGATAAGACGAGCGGCTGCAAGCATCTGGCCAACACGGTGACCTGCACCGACGACGACGTGTGTAGCAATGGCGACGTTTGCCAGGGCGGCACCTGCGCACTTGGGGAGCCGCTGTACTGCAGCGATGGCAACCCATGCACGAAGGACACTTGCGACAAGCTGAACGGCTGCAACCACATCGCGAACAGCGACCCGTGCAGCGACGGCAAGATCTGCACCAGCAACGACAAGTGCAGCGGCGGCGCGTGCCAGCCCGGCGGCCCGACTGTTTGCGACGACGGCAACGCCTGCACTTCGGACGCCTGTGCAGCGCCCAAGGGCTGCGTGCATGCTTCGCTTTCCGGATCGTGCACAGCCTTGGGGCCATGCGCGAAAGTCCAGGTCTGCCAGGACGGGGTGTGCACCGGCAACCAATGGCTCCCTTGCGACGACGGCAACCCCTGCACGGCCGACCTGTGCGACCCGACCTGGGGCTGCTACTTCAAGCCGGCTTCTGGCCCGTGCGACGATGGCAACGCCTGCAGCGTCGGCGAAACATGCCAGGTGTTCGAGTGCAAGGCCACGGCGGCGCTCGCGTGCAGCGACGGCGACCCGTGCACCACCGACACGTGCAACCCCCAAAGCGGCTGTGTGTTCGTGGCGGGCGCCTTGGCGTGCGATGACAAGAATCCCTGCACGACCGACAGCTGTGGCGCGCAAGGCTGCGTGAACCTGCCCGGCGCGGGCACTTGCACCGATGGCGATGCGTGCACGGCGGGCGACTCGTGCGCGAGCGGCAAGTGCCAGGCCGGCGGTCAGTTGCTGTGCAATGACAATGAGGTGTGCAGCTTCGACGCCTGCAGTCCGAGCCAAGGTTGCGTGTTCACCCCGATAGTCTCGCCCTGCTCGGACGGCAGCCCATGCACCGTGGGCGACAAGTGCAGTCAGGGCAAGTGCAAACCCGGCACGTTCGTCAACTGCGACGACGGCAAGGCGTGCACGGCCGACGCCTGCAATGGCGCGGGCGATTGCCTGCACCAACTGTTCACAGGTCCCTGCGGCAGCGGCGGCACTTGCCTGGCCGATGGCAGTTGCTGCAAGCCCACGTGCGACGGCAAGGCGTGCGGCAGTGATGGCTGTGGCGGCACATGCGGCAGTTGCCAGAGCGGCAGCGCCTGCTCAGCCGCGGGCCAGTGCGCGGCGACGTCGTGCGGCAGCGTGGCCGCGTTCGGTTGCTGCAACGGAGCGTGGGCCGAGACCTGCACCGACAAGCAGCCAGCCTCGGAGAATTGCGCTTCGTTCGGCAAGACTTGCGGCTGGTTGGCGACCAGTGGCACGTACGGCTGCGGCGGTCAGGGTGCCGACCCCAGTGGCATCCACCCGCTCGCGTGCCAGGCAGCTTGCGTGGCCAACGCGACCCAGGCTTGCTGCGGGTTGAACCTTTGCTGGTACGACAGTTGCGGCAATCTCGGCACGGTCGCGCAGACCTGCGGTTTCGGCTGCGACTCGAAAGCCAAGGCGTGCCAATCCGACAGTTGCCAGGGTGTCAGTTCGGCCGGAGTGTGCCTCGCGGACGGCAAGACGATCGCGGCGTGCGTGACGACCACCGGCCAGGGCGGCGGCTACCTCGCGTACTCCGTGTGCGGTGGCGGGACGACGTGCCAGATGCAAGCCGGCAAGGCCGTGTGCCAATTGCAGGCAGGCACTTGCACGCCCCAAAGCAGCGAGTGCGACCCCGCTTCGCCAGACTCGATGCGCACCTGCAATGCCACTGGCAAATGGGTCAGCCAACCGTGCCCCGGCTGCAAGGCCTCGACGCAAGGGCCGATTTGCCTTGGCGACGTGACTACGGTCCCGTTCACCGTGCTGTTCACCTATGAATTCCGGACGACCAACGCCAGCCTGACCGACTGGAACGGCCAGGTGAGCACCGCCGCGCTCGCCGGCGTGTTGGCCTACGTGCGCCGCACCAACCCCGATGGCACGTCGCTGTGGCTCGACGTCGGCACCACCGACGAAAGCGGCTCGGTGACGCTCAAGCTGCCGAAACAGCCGCAACCGGGCGATGCGCTGGTGGTCGCCTTGGCCCAGTTGGCGCCGGACGGCACGGTGCAGTTCGGCGTCGCGGCCCCAGACGTCGGGACCGGGCTCAAGGAAGTGACGGCGGTGGAATACGGCGACCACGTGTTGTGGAACTGGGCGTTGCCCGCCAGCCAACTCGGCGCCAGCGGCCAGACGTTCAACATCTCGATCGCCAACAGCAGCGGTGCCGCCCGCTTGTTCCACCATTTGCGCAAGATCGTCAACCAGGCCAAGGTCTCGTTCGGCAAGTCTGGACTTTCGTTGGTGTTATGGGCCAATCCCGGCACCAGTTGGACGTGCGGCGCGTGCTTCTGGGACGGCTTCGTCGCGCAGGTCGGCGCCGCCAAGTTCGCGAGCCAGATCTGGCTGTCGTGGACCACGCAAGACCAGGAAGTGTGGGCTGATAGCGTCGTCGCGCACGAAATCGGCCATTGGGTCATGCGCAGCTACGGCACCAGTCCGGGCGAAGGCGGCAAACACTATGTCGGCGTCCCGACGTTTCCCGGTCAGGCGTGGTCCGAAGGCTGGGCCACGTGGTTCTCGTCGGCGGCGCGCGGTTCGACCCTCTACGCCGACAAGCAAAGCGGTTTGTTCTTCTGGTTCGACATCGGCCAGAAGGCCTACTATGACGGCAAGACGTTCCCGCCCGCGTCCGCCAGCGGCGGCATCCTCCAGAACATGGACGAGAATCTGGTTTCGGCGACGTTGTGGCAGATGACGACCAAGGTAGGCGGCGAACTGCCCTTCGCTTCGGCAGCCAACGCCCCGTTCTGGAAGGCGCTGACCACCCCGCGCATGAACGTGGCGCCTTACGCGCGCGGCTACACGCAGCACACCTGGCAGACGAGCTATCCAGGTCAGTTCACCAACGTCTACGACACGGGTAAGCCGGCGCCGATGCTGGCGGACTTCCTCGACGCGCTGGCGTGCGGCTTGATGGATGCGAGCAAGATCCAGCCTGCCGTCGCCAACTACCCGTACAGCGCGGCCCAGCCGAAATGCAACGTGGGAGGCGTGCCATGATGCGTTCGGGTTGGCCGTGCGCGGTAGTCCTGTCGCTGCTAGGCTGCCAGCAGGCGCGTGCGCCCGTCGCCGTGCCGCCGTCCGGCGATTTGCGCGCACCCGCGGAGGTAGCGTGGATCGCGGCCAAGCCCTTGCAGATCGGGCGGGAAACCGAAATCGGCCTGCGGGTGGTGCGTCACGCGGCTGGCCTGGTTCCGCTGAAGTTGGCATTGCAGCCGCCGCCCGAGGTGGCTGTGCTCACCGGTCCGCTGCTGCAGGTGGTGACGTCCCGCGCGGCCGGCACGTTGGAGTTCCACTGGCGAGTCAAGCTGTTGGCCCCACCGTCGCGGCCGTTGCGGGCTGTGGTGGAGTGGCGAACCGCGGCCGCTGGGTTCCATGCCGCGCCGCAATGGCCACTGGACGTGACCGCGGGCGAGCGTGCGCCGTCACCCGGCATGCGACCGGGTGTCATCGAGCAGCGCCTGCCCGTGGGCCAGCCGTTGCCGTTGCTGCCTGTGCGAGCTTCATCGCCATGAGGGTGGGTAAGAACAAGGAAAAGCGAATGAAGTTAGGTGGATTTGGTCTGTGGATGCTGGCGTTGGCTGTCGGGTGTACCGGCGCCGCAACACCAACGAAGACGCCGATCGCGCTGGAGGATGCCCACGACGTCAGCGCCGACGTGGCCATCGATGCCGGCCCGACCGACGCCGCAACCACGGCCGATGCGCCGCCGGACGTCCAGGTCAGCGAAGTGCCGGACGTGGAACTGAACGACTTGGCGGACGTGGCTACGAGCGAGGTCCCTGACGCGGACGCAGCCGAAACTGCCGAACCGGATGCCGTCGAAAAACCGTGCCCCCAAGGCTGCGACGATGGCAATCCTTGCACCGTCGATAGTTGCGTCGCCGGCAGTTGCGTCGCCCCGTCGCAGCCCGGCTGTGTCGGTCCGGCCAAGGCCTGCAGCCAGGCGTCGGATTGCCCAGCGACTTCACCTGCTTGCGATCCCCTGCTGCATGCCTGCGTGGCCTGCGCGACCACGGCGGATTGCGGCACCGGCGCCCTATGCTCCGGGCACCAGTGCGTGGCTGCGAACGCGTGCAAGTCCGACTCCGACTGCAAGGCCACTCAGCAGGTGTGCGCCAAGGACGTCGGGGCCTGCGTCGATTGCAGTTCCGCGGCGGATTGCGGCGACGCACAGACTTGCCTGGAACACCTGTGCGTCGAGGCCAAGCCGTGCAAGACCAGCAAGCAATGCGAAGTGTTATGCAATACGGCGACAGGTTTGTGCGCGGGCTGTGCCGGATCCGACGACTGCGCGGCCGGCCAGTACTGCAGCGCCGGCGTATGCGAGCCCGACGTCTGCGCAGCGGGCGCATGCGTGGGCAAGACTGCTTTCGCCTGTGCGCCCGACGGCGGCAGCTATGGACTGGGCGTGCTGTGCGACGATGGCAGCGTGTGCACGCTGGGCGACGCGTGCAGCGCCGGAGCCTGCCTGTTCCCAGCGCCGAACGCCTGCGATGATGGGGACTTGTGCACGACAGACGTCTGCGACGCCAAACTCGGCTGCCAGCACACGGCGGCGACCGGCCCCTGCGACGACGGCCAACCGTGCACGGTGGAGGATTCCTGCGTGACCGGCAAGTGCGAAGGAATACTCAAGAACTGCGACGACGGCAAGGCCTGTACTTCGGATGCGTGCTTGGCCGGCACCTGCTACTACGGGCCTGTGCCGGGCGCTTGCGACGACGGCAGTGCGTGTACCGTGGGCGACTCGTGTGCGAACGGCGCATGCCAGCCTGGTGCTGCAGCCAATTGCGACGACCAGATCGTATGTACGGCGGACAGTTGTGACACCACGAGCGGTTGCACCCACGTCGCGATGGACACCAAGGTGTGCGACGACGGTGACGCGTGTACGGTCCTGGACGCGTGCAACGGTCCAACTTGCAAGGGCAAGGCCATGCTGTGCAACGACGCCAACCCATGCACGGACGACATTTGCGTCAACGGCGGCTGCATCGCCATCGCCAACGCTGCCAGCTGTACGGACGCCGATGCCTGCACCGACAAGGACGCGTGCAGCAACGGAAAATGCATTGGCAGCGCGGTTTCGTGCGAGGACGGCAACTCGTGCACAGCCGATGTTTGCGACGTCAAGAGCGGCTGCACGCACGTGGCGCTCGGCGGCAACGCATGCAGTGACGGCGACGCGTGCACCCTGGGCGATGCTTGCGTGGCAAGTACTTGTACTGGCAAGCAGATTGACTGCGGCGACGAGGATGTGTGCACGACGGATTCGTGCCAGGCCGGGACGTGCTCACACGGCTTCGCATCGGGCGCCTGCAACGATGGGAATGCTTGCACCAGTGGCGATGCATGCGGGGGCGGCAAGTGTGCAGGCGGCAGTGCGACCGTATGCGACGATGCGAATGTCTGCACCGTCGATTCCTGTGATCCAGGGCTCGGTTGTGTGCACGGCGCGGCGGCAGCAGTGCCTTGCGACGACGGCGACTCGTGCACGATAGCCGACATCTGCGGTGGCAGCACTTGCAAGGGCAAGGCGAAGTCTTGCGACGATGGCAACCCGTGCACCGCCGACGGTTGCAGCGGCGGCGTGTGCAAGTCAGCGGCCGTCGCTGGGCCTTGCGATGACAAGGATCCGTGCACGCTGGACGACAGCTGCTTCAACGGCGCCTGCAAGACCGGGGTGGCCAAGGGCTGCAACGACGGAAACCCTTGTACCATCGACAAGTGCAACGCCAACGGCGCTTGCGATTTCGTGCCTGGCAACGGCGCGTGCGACGACGGCAACACGTGCACGGTGGCTGACTCGTGCTCCGATGGCACCTGCACAGGCTCGGCGATCTTCTGCAACGATGGCAACAACTGCACGGACGACGTGTGCTCTCAAGGCAAGTGCTCGTACTCGAACGTCTTCAAGGCCTGCGACGACGGCAATTCGTGCACGACGAACGACGTTTGTTCGCTCGGCGCATGCAACGGCTCAGCGTTCGTGTGCACTGACGGCAACCCGTGCACGGATGACTCGTGCTCGCAGGGCAAGTGCAACTACCTGTACAATTCCAAGGCCTGCGGCAGCGGCGGTACGTGCTACTACGGCAGCTGCAAGTACGCTTGCGGCAACGGCAAGTGCGATCCAGGCGAGACGCCGAGCAACTGCGCCTACGACTGCAAGTCCGCGCACTTCTGTGACACCCACTGCGGTAGCGCCGGGTCGACGTGCTATTGCGACGCGGACTGCAAGAAATACGGCGATTGCTGCGACTCGACGGGTACCTCGAAGTACGGCAAGACGTGCACGGGATCGACTTGCACCGCGTGCAACGGCTGGTGAGTGCACCTACGACGGCACCAACCCGTAGCCAGATCGGTGCGTGGAGGCCAGGCCAGGGTGCTGACGACGTGCCGAGGCCAGCGGGCCTTACGGCGACGTCGGCGTCACGGGCTCCGGCAGGTCCAAAATCCGACCCTCGCGCCATGCGAACCGGTAGGTGAACTGACGCGCTCGACCGGCTGGCAACTGCGCCTTGCGGGCGGCGGCGACGGCGCACCGATCGCGGTATTTCGGCATCCCTGTGCGGGCTTGCACGAGCTCGACCCTGTTTACGTTGCCATCCTTGCGCACTGCGAACGCCATCACCAGTTCACCGCGCATGCCCATGGCTTGGGCGACGTTGCCTCGGTAGCACTCACGCAGCAGCGGCTTGTGGGCCTCCAGCGCCTGGCTGTCAGCCGCGCCGGCCACCGGCGGCGGCGGCCGCTTGGCCAAGGCCGGGGTCGCCGCCCAGGTGGACCACAGTGCCTGCAGCGCGAACGCGAGCCCGACCACGCTGCGAAACATGCTTGACGGTTGGAACACGGCGGACCTCCAGGGCAGTAGAAAGCGTGGCTGGCAAGGCCGTCCAGTCCGATCGTCCAACACCGCAATTGTGCTACGACCGTCGCCACCGCAGCAAGCCGCGACAGCGCCCAAGGCCAGCGGCTGCCTCAGCCCGAAGGCCGCTCGCACGAGCCCCCGTTTGTGAATCTT
The DNA here is from genome assembly GCA_964356325.1 of uncultured Enterobacteriaceae bacterium. Taxonomy (GTDB): domain Bacteria; phylum Myxococcota_A; class UBA9042; order UBA9042; family UBA9042; genus CAYHHL01. Next base: position 16,165 of record CAYHHL010000046.1, read on the forward strand.
TGTGAATATCAGCCGTCCTAAGCATCTTCTGATGGATGCCCCATCGACGTTGTTCCTAGACTGCCAGACTTGCAGCGCTGCACTTGCGCCGCGCGTGACCCGCCTTTGACTTCATCGACCCTAGCCTCCATTGACGAACGGCCCCGGCTCATTCTCGCGCTGGCCGCGGCCTTCGTGCTGTGGGGCCCGTCCGCCATCGCACAGGAAACCTCGCCCGGGCCGCTCGCGCAGTCGCACGCGAAGCTCGAGTCCCAGTGCGCCAAGTGCCACACAGCCACCGAGGGCGCGACCGACGACAAGTGTCTTGCCTGCCACAAGGTCGCAAAAACTTCGCGTTTTCACTGGAAGATGGCGCAGGATTCGGGCAAGCGCTGCTCCAGTTGCCACCGGGACCACCGCGGCCGCGAGTTCGCTATGGTGCGCTGGACGCCGCCCAAGCCCTTCCCTCACGATCCTACCGGCTTCGCACTGCGCGGCGCCCACGCGGTCGTCGCCTGCAAGGCCTGCCACAAGACCACCAACCGCTGGATGGGCGAGCAGCAGGCTTGCGGTGCCTGTCACGCCGACAAGCACAAGCCGTCGCTGGGCGGCCGATGCCAGGACTGCCACGGCGAGACGCACTTCGCGCCGACCGAGCATTTCGATCACGCGCGCACGAAGTTCAAACTGACCGGCAAGCACGCCACCGTCGCATGCAAGCACTGCCACCAGGGCACCGGCTTGGCAGGGCGCTGGCGAGGCATCGCGTTCGGCCAATGCGCGGACTGCCACCGCGAGCCCAGCGCGGGCCATGGCGGCGGCCGCGACTGCGCTTCGTGCCACGGCACCGGCGGCTGGCGCGAGGTCAGCCGCGACGGGGCGCTGCAACTCCATGCCAGGACACGCATGCCGTTGGTCGGCCGCCACGCCGAGGTCGCGTGCGACAAGTGCCACACCCCCGCGCGCGGCGGCCCCGGTGAGCGCAAGGCAGGCTTGGGCCCCGTCGATCCCACCTGCACCGCCTGCCATGCCGACCCGCACGAGCGCCGTATGGGCAACGGCTGCAAGCAATGCCACGGTTTCGTGCAATGGGGGCTGAACGTCGCGGTCGGCTTTGACCACGCGCGCACCGGCTACCGGCTGGACGGTCGCCATCGCCAGGTCGCATGCACGGCTTGCCACGCGCCGGGACCGCCGTACCGCAAGCGCTTCCGGAGTCGCGATGGGGATACGTGCACGGATTGCCACGCGGATCCGCACGGCGGGCCGTTTGCCTCGGTGGCCGCTGGCGACCATTGCGAAACCTGCCATACCGTCCAGGGCTTCACTCCGGCGCGCTACGGCGTGACCGATCACGAGCGCACCGCCTTGCCGTTGACCGGTGCCCACCGCGTGACCGCGTGCAGCGGCTGCCACGTGGAGGTGCAGGGCCAGCCACCGCGCCTGCACGGTACCGCCACGATCTGCGCGAGTTGTCACAAGGATCCGCACGGCGGCCAGTTCCGCCAGCAGGACGCGCCGGTGGCGTGCAATGCCTGTCATGGCGTCGTCGCCTTTTTGCCCGCGACAGGATTCGACCATGCCCGCACGCGTTTTCCGCTGCTCGGCTCCCATGCCCGCGTGGCCTGCACCGGCTGCCATTTCCGTGCCGCTGACGGCCAACCTGTGCAATTCACTGGCTTGCGCGGGGCGTGCGCGGCGTGCCACAAGGACGTACACGCCGGCCAGTTCGCCAGCAGCGGCCCCGTGCGCGAGTGCGGTGACTGCCATGGACCCGAAGGCACCTTCAAGATCGCGGCGTTCGACCATGGCCGCACGCGTTTCGCGCTGGATGGACGCCACGCCAAAGTGGCCTGTGTCCAATGCCACCGACGGGCGCCCGGGCCCGACGGCCAGCCGACCGTGCATTACCGCCTGGGCCCGAAGACTTGCGCGGCCTGCCACAAGAACCCGCACGCCCGCGGCGGAGGCGGATCGTGATACGGCGCGTCGCCGCCATGTGGGTCTTGGCCGCCGGACTCGCGCTGCCTGCGCCTGCCCTGACCGCGCCGCCAACACCGCAAGGTGATTGGAGTTGCGCGCCCTGCCACTCGACGGCTGCGTGGTCGGCCATCCCCGAGCGCGTGGCGTTCGATCATGGCCGCACCGGCACACCGCTGACCGGCGCCCACGCCAGCGCCCCGTGCAGCGGCTGCCATCGACCGAGCGAGCGCACCACGGCCGCCGTGCCTCGCGCGTGTACCGGCTGCCACACGGACGAACATCGCGGCAGTCTGGGCAGCCGTTGCCAGGACTGCCACAGCGCTACGACATGGTTGGCGCCGCGCAGCCTGGTGTCGCACGAGGCCACCCGCTTCCCCCTGACCGGCGCGCACACAGCCGTCGAGTGCCGATCCTGCCACACCCGGCTGGGCGGAGAGGTCTGGCGCGGCACCCCGACGATATGCGGGGACTGCCATGGCAATCTGGCGCAACAGGTACGCAAGCCCGACCACCGTCTGGTCGGCTTCGGACCGGGCTGCCAGACCTGCCACGCGACGTTCACCTGGTCGCCCGCGCGCGTCAACCACTCGGTCTGGTGGCCACTGGAAGGGCGCCACGCCGCTGCCGATTGTGCCAGCTGTCACGGCACCGGAGTCTGGCGCGGGGCCAGCGAGGCCTGCCTGTCCTGCCATGCCGACAAGCTCGCGGGCGCGCATCCCGACCACAAGGCCTTGGGCCTGCCCACCACTTGCTCAGACTGCCACACCGCCATCGCCTGGAACGTGTTGAAAAAGACCTGGCACGAAGGGTTGTTTCCGATCAGCAGCGGTCGTCACGCCGGCATCTCGTGCTCTGGCTGCCACGCGGGCGGCCTTCTGCCGGCGCAATTGTCCTGTACCGGCTGTCACGAGCACGCCCAGGCGCGCATGGCGGATGAGCACGACGATGTCGGCGGCTACGTCTGGCAATCGCAAAGCTGCTATGGCTGTCACCCCAGTGGCAAGGCGGACTGATGTCGAGGTGGTCCGTGGCGAAGATCTGGATCTTGCTGATTGTCCTGCTGGTCGGCTGCCAGTCGGTACACCCGGCGGCGACCGAGACGGCCCCGGCCTTGGCCTGTGTCCACTGCCATGAGCCGGACTACCTCGGCACGGCGCTGCCCCCGCACGCAACCTCGGGAATCGGCAAGGAGTGCGTGCAATGCCACGGCGAGGACGCCTGGAAACCCGCGCTCGGGTTCCCGCACGCGCAGTGGCCGCTGACCGGCAAGCATGCGACCGCGGCGTGCGTGCTATGCCACGAGGACGCCAACGTGCCGCCGCCCAAGGCTTGTGCGGGCTGCCACCAACCGCAGTACGACGGCGCCAAGAATCCTGACCACATCGCGCAGGGCCTGCCCATGGACTGCGCGACCTGCCACGGCACCAGCGCGTGGCAGCCGGCCAAGTTCCCGAACCACAAGTTTCCCATCGTCTCTGGCAAGCACGGCGGCATCCCCTGCGCCACCTGTCACACCAACCCAGCGCAATTCACCAGCTTCTCGTGCATGAACGGCTGCCATGGTAAAAGCAAGACCGACAACAAGCATGACGAGGTCGGCGACTACAGCTACGACAGCGCCCAGTGTTACAAGTGCCATCCCACGGGCAAGGGGGACTGATGCGCCGGCTTGCCGTGTTCGTGGCCCTGCTTGTGCCGCACGCCGCGCTGGCCGCCGAGGTGACGGGCGTGGCCGCGGGCGGGCGCGAGGTGTTCGTGCGTCTGGCGCCTGGCGAATCGCTGTCCGTAGGCGATCAGGTACCTTGGGGCCCGAAGCGCGCGGTCCTGCAGGTCGCGGAAGTGGTGGGGCCGCGCGCCCGCCTGCACTCCGCTGAACCGGCGGCGCTGCGGCCGCGCGATCGGTTGGTCCTGCCCGTCGCGGCCCACCAACCGGTCGCCCCGCAGCCGATGGTGGGGCCGCAGCCGTGGCAGGTCGCGCCGCCGCCGCCTGCGGACCGCGACCCACTGTTGCAACGGCAGGCGGACGCCTGGCAAGCGGCGCTGCGGGTGCAGCAGCCCTGGATCGAGGACGCCCACGTGCTCGGCCGATCGCCGCCGACGCGCTGGTCGGGCCAACTGACCCTGGTAGGCGTCGGCATGCTCGATCGCGGCGACGGGCCGGCCTGGGGGCTGTTGCGCATCGCGAATCGCATGGAAGTGCGAGGACTTGCCGGCACGCCGCTGGCCTGGCGTCACGACGTGGCGTTGTGGCTGGACCACGCCACTGGCGTCCCCGGCAGTTCGCCGCGCCGGCAGGCCCAGGTGCGGCAGGCGGAACTGGCCCTGGTGACCACGCAAACGAGGCCCTTGGGCGGCACGCTGGGCCGGACATGGGCGCCCGATGGCACCAGCGCTGGCACGCTCGACGGCGCCACGCTGCGGTTGCGCTTGACACAAGGCCTGGAGGCGGTCGCGTTCGGCGGCCTGCTGCCCTCGTTGGCCAGTACCGCCATGGAGTTGCAGGCCGGTCGCTACGGTGCCGCGGTGCAGGCGCAAGGTCAACTGGGGCGCTGGCGCAGCTTTGGCCAGGCCAGTTGGTCGCAAGCACGGCTGGGCGGCGCCGCGGATCGCCAACTGCTGGGCTTGGTGGCCCGCGCCGACCATGCACGCTACGGCGAGGCGTGGGCCGAGTTGGAACTGGCGACCAGTCGCGCGGATCTGTCCGGCACAGCGTGGGCGGGGCGCGACACCGGTGCGGCAGTGCGGCCGACCCGCGCGCTGGCATCCTGGCTCGGCCCCAACTGGTCCGGCTGGCAAGGCCGGATACGCTATGCCTACTTCCGCATCGAGCCGACCCGCGAACTGGCGTGGACGCTGCCGGGCGCGGAGTGGAACACCAGTCAAAGCCATCAGTTGTACGGCGGCCTGGACGTGCCGGCTCTACGCCGCGTCGAATTGCAGGCGGCGGGCTGGGGCAGCAGTTCCACATCCGCGGACCCTTGGGAATCGTGGCGCTGGGGCACGTTGCTGCGCGCCCGCCTGCCCGCCTGGCCCACGCCCGCCTGGGCCTGGTCCGCCACCGTGCTCGGCCAAAGCGGCACGACGCTCAGCGGCGGTTCATTCGCCATTGGCAGCGAGTGGTTGCCTGGCGAGAAGTGGCGCTGGCACGCCCGGGTGCGCTATGCCCTCGATCGGATCGAGACCGCTGGCGTTCGCAGTGACGCCCTCGATCTTCGCGCTGGCTTCGACTGGGGCAGCCTGCCCTGGCTGGTTGGCGTGACCGTCGGTGGCCGGCAGACGCTGTGGACCGACGCCGCGGTTGCCACCGATTGGCTCGATGTTTCCCTGGTGGTGGCGCGCCGGTTCTGATGGACGGAGCCGGAGACGGAACCGGAACCGGAACCGTTTTCGAGGGGCGAGGAGCGGATAGCTCCGATTCCTCGAAAACGGGCAGGGCGTGTAGCGACCGCAGGGAGCGGACGTCCCTGCCCTGAGCCGGAACCCGAACCCGAACCCGAACCCGACCCCGAACCCGAACCCGACCCCGAACCCGACCCCGACCCCGAACCCAGAGGCCCCATGCACCGTCGCCGCAAAGCCCTGTCGCAAACCGCCACTGACATGCTGCTGATGGCCCTCGCCGCCCTGTGCGTGGCGGTCATCTATCGGCTGGCCGGCGATTTCTATGGACTATCCGGCGACGCGCAACTCGACCATCCGAAGTACGAGCGCTGGCGTTCGGCCGGCACCATCGGTCGCGCGCTGGGTACGGCCGCGGTGGTGATGTTCTCCTTGAACTTGCTGTACCTGGCGCGGCGTCGATTCCGCTCGTGGCACAAGCTCGGCCGGCTGAAGCTATGGATGAGCGGGCACGTGTTCTTCGGCTTGCTCGGTGGCGGCCTCTTGCTGCTGCACGCGGTGTTCGGGATGAGCAGCGAGGCGGCGGGGCTGTCGGCCAAGGCTGTCATTGCGTTGCTGGTCACCGGGGTCATCGGCCGCTATGTCTATGCGCTGGTGCCGCATACCGCTACGGGCGAGGAGGATCCGGCCGGTCTGCGCGGACGCGGCGAGGCGGCCCTGGCGCGGCTGCGTGACTTGGTCGGCATCGATCACCCGCTGGTCCACCAGGTCAGCGAAAGGGCCCGGCTGGACGCGCGGGAAGGCGGTCTGCGCGGCGCTGGCCTCTTGTTGGTCGGCTGGCTGTTGCCGTCAGTCCGGCGCTGGCGAGCCCGGCGCTGGCTGAAACGCTACGAAATCAGCAATGAACAGCGCGATGATGTGCGCGAAGCCATCTTGGAAGTGCTGCTCTGGGGCTACCGGCTCGCGGTGGCGGGAACGGCGAAGTGGTTGCTGCGGCGCTGGCGTGTCGTCCACCTGTTCGCCGCCCTGCTGATGGTTTGGACCGCGTTTCGCCACATTGCCTCGGCCTTCGCCACCGGCTACGGTTGGCATCTGCCCGGCAGCGGCGTGCCTTGGGCAGTCGCCTGCGTGACATTGGTAGCCGCGGTCGTGGGCTGGGAAGTGCTGTGGCGACGACGCGGACGCCGGCGCAAGGTGCGCGCCAAGGTGGACTTGGGCCCGGTGCCGGAACCGCCGCCCACCTTGCATCCCTACATCGATCCGGCGAAATGCATGGGCAGTGCGGCCTGCGTCAGCGCGTGCCCGGAAGGCGACATCCTGGCGCTGCTGGACGGCCGCTCGCGTCTGGCCGAACCGAGCCACTGCATCGGCCACGGCGCCTGTGCGGCCAATTGCCCCGTTGAAGCCATCACTTTGGTGTTCGGTAGCCTCAAGCGCGGCGTCGACATCCCCGACGTCGACCCGCGCTACGAAAGCTCCGTTCCCGGCGTGTACATGGCCGGCGAATTGACGGGGATGGGCCTCATCCGCAACGCGGTCGAGCAGGCCACCCAGGCGGTCGGCTTCCTCACCCACGCCCGCGCCAAGGACAATACGCCGCTGCCCGAGGACATGCTCGACCTCCTCATCATCGGCGCGGGCCCGGCCGGCTTCGCGGCGTCCTTGGCGGCCCAGGAACGCGGCTTGCGCTACTTGACCGTGGAGCAGGAGCCCGACATCGGTGGCGCCGTTCGTCACTACCCGCGGCGCAAGCTGGTGATGACCGCGCCGATGCACTTGCCGTTGCACGGACCGGTCAAGTACCGCCATGTTGCCAAGGAGGAACTGGTCGACTTGTTCCAGGCCGTGCGCGAACGCCACCAGCCGGCCATCGAGTTCGGCGTTCGCGTCGAAAGCCTGGCGCCGCTGCCGGACGGGCCGGGCTTCGCGCTGACTGGCGGCGGGCGCACCTGGCTGGCGCGGCGGGTGTTGCTGTGCCTCGGCCGGCGCGGCACCCCGCTGCGACTGGGCGTGCCGGGCGAGGACAGTTCGCATGTCATCTACAACTTAGTGGATGCCGACGCGTATCGCAGGCGTGTGGTCGCCGTGGTCGGCGGTGGCGACTCGGCGTTGGAGGCGGCCATCGCGTTGGCGGAAGCGGGCGCGACGATGGTGCACGTGATCCACCGTCGCGAGGGCTTCGACCGCGCGAAGGCTGCCAACCGCGAGCGTCTGCAGGCACAAGTCGAAGCCGGGCGCGTCACCGTGCACTACAAGGCTGCGGTCGAGCGCATCGGTGCGCACTGGCTCGAACTGGTGGGCGGCGCGCGCCTGGAAGTGACCGATGTCTTGGTCTCGGTGGGTGGCACGCTGCCGACGGCGCTGCTCAAGGCGGCTGGCGTAAAGACGCGCACCCACTTCGGCCGACCTATCAACTTGGTGGCCTGAGCCGCGCGGCGGCGTCCAGTTCCTCCCAGCCCGCGCGGCCGATCGACAGCTCGACCTCCTCGCGAAATACCACGTAGCGCGGCTGGCGTGGCCCGCGGGTCGGTCGCTGGCAGTCGGCGCCGCCCAGTTCCGCCGGGCTCTGGTCGTCCATCAGCAACTCGCCCTCGCTGCGCAAGACCGGATACGAAGCGCAATCGAATGGTTTCAGGCCAGGGTAGCCCAAGCCCAGCGCCTCGCTCGCCACATGCAGGCTGCACTTGTGGTCGTTGCGCAAGAACACGCAGCCGTCGCGCCCGTCCGATTCCGTGAACGCAGGGTTGCCGGGCCGCGGTCCGACCGTGGTGGCAATGCCCAAGCCGGACGGGAAGTCGGCGTGTTCCATCACCTCTTCGTCGTTGAACCACACGTCGATCTGGTCGCGGTACTCCGGCGACATGAACGGGCGGATCTGCTCGGCGTGGGCCAGGATGCGCTGCACGTGCGCGACGTCGACCCAGATGCCGTTGCCACAGCAAGCGCCGCGGCACTCGTTCAGGATGCAGCGTTCACCGCGCGCCAATTCATAACAGTTTTCAGCAATTTCCAACCCGTGCAACTTGGTCATGGCGCCTCGACGTGGGCAATCTGGGCAAGGGTTCGTTCTAGCAGGGCTGTAGCCAGCCTCGCGACCCGCGCTTCGCACATTCTGCTGTGACTGCGCGGTCGGTTGCAACGGATCGCACCCGCTGACTATGCTGATTCGACTTCATCCCTGGTTGCGAGGCCGCATTGCCAACCCACCCCGGCCATCCGTTTCCGCTCGGTGCCACCTGGGACGGCCATGGTGTCAACTTCGCGCTGTATTCCGAACACGCGACCGGCGTCGAGCTGTGCCTGATCGACAAGTTCGGCCGCGAGAGCACGCGCATCCCCTTGCGTGAACGAACCGCCTTCACCTGGCATGGTTACATCCCGGACCTCGGTCCTGGCCAGCTCTACGGCTTCCGCGTCTCGGGCCCGTATGAGCCGGCGCAGGGCATGCGATTCAACCCGAACTGCCTGCTTCTCGATCCTTACGCCAAGGCCCTGGATCAACCGGAACACTGGGACGAGGGCCTCTTCGGCTACGAACTGGGCGCCCCCGAACAGGATCTCAAGCGCAACGACGCCGACCAGTTGGGCGTGCCGGCGTCCGTGGTCATCGACCCTGGCTTCGACTGGCAAGGCGATGTTCGGCCCACGACGCCGTTCCACAAGTCCGTGATCTACGAGGCGCACGTCAAGGGCCTGACCATGCGCCACCCCGACGTGCCGCCTGAGCAGCGCGGCAACTACCTGGGGGTGTGCAGTCCGCCGATGTTGCAGCACTTCAAGGACCTGGGGGTCACGGCCATCGAACTGCTGCCGGTGCACGCCTTCGTGGACGACAAGCACCTGCTCGACAAGGGCCTGCGCAACTACTGGGGATACAACTCGATTGGCTATCTGGCCCCGGATCCGCGCTACCGGACCTCGAACACGCCGGGCGACGACGTGCTCGAGTTCAAGACGATGGTGCGCGAACTGCACAAAGCCGGTCTCGAGGTCATCCTCGATGTCGTCTACAACCACACGGCCGAGGGCAATCACCTGGGGCCTACGCTGTGCTTCAAGGGCATCGACAACCTGACGTATTACCGTACTGTGCTAGAAACACCTCGGTTCTATTACGATTTCACAGGCACGGGCAACTCACTGAACGTCCGGCATCCGCAAACCCTGCAACTCATCATGGACAGCTTGCGCTACTGGATCCAGGAGATGCACGTCGACGGCTTCCGCTTCGATCTGGCCTCGGCCCTGGCGCGCAGCCTGCACGAGGTCGACCAACTGTCCTCGTTCTTCACCATCGTGCACCAGGACCCGGTGATTTCGCGGATGAAGCTGATCGCGGAACCGTGGGATGTCGGCGAGGGCGGCTACCAGGTCGGCAACTTTCCGGTGCGCTGGGCCGAGTGGAACGGCAAGTACCGCGACTGCATGCGCCAGTTCTGGCGCGGCGACCAGGGCCTGATGTCCGAACTGGGCTATCGACTGTGTGGATCCAGTGACTTGTACGAGAACGACGGCCGCCGACCGTACTCCAGCGTCAACTTCGTGGCGGCACACGACGGCTTCACCCTGCGCGACATGGTTACCTATGAGCACAAGCAGAACCAGGCGAACGGCGAGGACAATCACGACGGCACCGACAACAACCTGAGCTGGAACTGTGGCGTCGAGGGGCCCAGCGACGCAGCCGGTACTCGCGAGTTGCGGGCCAGGCAGATGCGCAACTTCATGGCAACGCTGATTTTATCGCAAGGGACGCCGATGATCTGCGGAGGCGACGAGTTCGGCCGGACCCAGAGCGGCAACAACAACCCGTACTGCCAGGACAACGAGATCAGCTGGTTCGACTGGAATCTCGACCCGGAAGCCAAGGCGTTGACGAAGTTCACTGCCAAGCTGGTGCGGATTCGCGCGGAACATCCGGTGCTGCATCGCGCCAGGTTCTTCAAGGGCCGGAGTATCCGTGGCACGGATGTGCGCGATCTCATGTGGTTTCGCCACGACGGCGCGGTGATGACCGACGAGGACTGGAGCAATCCGCACTCCGGTAGCCTGGCCATGTTCCTGGGCGGCAAGGGCCTGGACGAGGTGGACGAACTAGGGCTGCCGGTGACGGACGACGACCTGTTCGTGCTGTTGAACGCGAGTCCTGCGGATCTCGAGTTCGTGATGCCGGGCACCGATGCCACGGTCGCGCCATGGGAATTGCTGATCGACACGGCGAACGACGACGCGAGCGAGAAGGTCGAGGCGGGGCAGGGTACGTCGTTACCTTCGCGGACGTTGAAGGTGTTCAAGCGCGCGCGTTGACCCTCGCTCCCACGCGTCAGGCTTGCTACGCTGCGCGCCCTGTGTGGCCGACTCCCACCACCGACGGACGTGCCGATGCGATTCCTCCTGCTGTGCCTCGTGTTCCTCTGCGCCTGCGGGCAGGAATCAGCTGCGCCCAAGCCGGCTTCTACGCCGGACGTGATAGCCGGGACCGTGCCGGACGTCATAGCCGACAGCGCGCAGGACGTGGCCCCGGTGGACGCCGCGGTCGAGGTGACCGCGGACACGGCCACCAGCGACGAAGCCAGCAAGCCCGCGTGCTTGAGTGTGAAGTGCAAGCCGGGCGAGTTCTGCGACCCCAAGACTGCCGCCTGCCAACCGCGCACCGACGAGTACAAGGCCGCCGTGCAGCGCAACGACTGCGTGTACGGCCCCGGCGCGACGGTGGCCCAGACGGTGGGCAGCGAATGGCCGACCGGCAAGGACATCCCTATTGATCACATCGTGTTGACGATGATGGAGAACCGCTCGTTCGACCACTACTTCGGCGCCGCCAAGAAGCTCGGCTGGGACGTCGACGGCTTTCCAGAAGATGCTGGCAACCCGGATTCGAAGGGCAATTTCGTGCCAATCTTTCACACCGTCACCCCATGCATCAACGACGTCGCCCACGGCTGGTCGGCCGTGCACACCCAGGTCAACGGCGGGCTCATGGACGGCTTCATCACGACCAACGAACCCAACGGCGAGCGCGCGCTGGGCTACTTCGACGAGACGGACCTGGTGTTCTACTACGCCGCGGCCAAGGCATTCGGCATCAGCGACAGGCACTTCTGCTCGGTACCGGGCCCGACCTGGATCAACCGGTTGTACTATGTCAGCGCGACCTCGTTCGGCCGGACATCCAACAAGGCGCCGCCGCCCGAGACCATGGCCCAGGTCTACAACCAGCAGTTGCTGTACCAACTCGACCAGGCCGGCGTGGACTGGCGCATCTACGCCACCGACTTGACCGTGTTCCTGATTTACGGTCAGTACATGGCGGTCGAGAAGAACATCGACCGGTTCAAGACCATGGCGGACTTCTATGCCGACGCCGCCGCGGGCAAGCTGCCACCGGTCTCGTTCGTGGAGCCGACGTTTTCCAAGATGAGCTCCGTGGACCAGGACAGCGAGCACCCGCCCGGCACACCGTACAAGGGCGAGCAGTTCGCGCACGACGTGGTCACCGCGCTGATGAAGAGCCCGAACTGGCCTACCGTTGCGTATATCCAGACTTACGACGAGCACGGCGGCTTCTACGATCACGTGCCGCCGCCCAAGGCCTGCGTGCCGGACGCCTACGCGCCGATCCTGGCGCCCGAAGATCCGACCGAGACGTTCGACAGCTACGGCATCCGCGTGCCCTTGCTAGTCATTTCACCCTGGTCCAAGCCGGGTTACGTATCGCACGCGGTGACGGACAACACCTCGCCCATTCGCTTCGTGCAGGCGCGCTTCGGCCTGGGCGCGATGACCAAGCGGGATGCCAACGCCTGGCCGTTGCTGGACTTCTTCGACTTCAGCAAGCCGGCGTACCTCAAGCCGCCGCAACTGCCGCAGCCCAAGCTGAACACGGACCCGGTCGTGCAGGCGCAGATCCAGGCTTGCATCAAGAAGTTCGGCAAGTAGGGTCGATCTGTAAATCAGAGCCGCGGCACAGCCTTTTCCAGCGCCGACCGCTGCCTCGAGACGTCGCGGCCCAGACCCAGCTGGTTCTGCGCGCGAGCCAGGTCGTGTTCGCCGCGGGCCGGGAAGCGCTGGGCATCCCAGCCGAAGTACGTCTCGTTCAAGGCGTCCGCGGCAAAACGCGCGGCCAGTTCCAGGCAGATGCGTTCGACGGCGGAGGGCAGGGCGGCCAACTCTTCGCGAGTCACCCAGGACGCGGCGGCTTCCAGGTAGCCCGCCAAGGCCTCGGCAAAGATCTCGGCATCGAAGCGGGGTTGCACGTCGTCTTCGGTGCCGGAATTGCACCAGGACCGCAGCGCGTCGCCCAGTTCGATGTCCAGCGTGCCGTGCGCCATCGTGTCCAGGTCCAGCACCGCCGTCGCTTCGCCCTTCTCGAACAGCAGGTTGGACACCTTCAGATCGCCGTGCACGATGCGCGTCGGCAGCGCGGGCGGCGTGCCCCAGGTCTGCCAGCGGCGCAGCAACTCCTCCCCGAGTGGCGCCACCGAGTCGTACAGGCGATGACCGCGGTGCGTGTCCAACGCCGCGACCAGCCCCGCCATGTGCCGGTCGGTGTCGTGGGCGCCGGGACGGGTAAAGGCAAAGTCGTGGCGCACTTGCGCGAGACCTCCGTGAAACCGGGCGACCAGCCGTGCCGCCGACCGTGCCTGGCCCGCGTGTTCCAGCCGATGCAGCGTATCCCCCGGCAATCGCGTCAGGATTCGCCATACGCCCATGCACTCGCTGCGAGTGTCCGCGCCCAAGTCCACCCACGGTCGACCGTCGCGCGCCAATCGCAGTTCGGGTACCGTCACCTCGGCGGCCAGCAAAGGCGGCACCAGCGCGGCGATGTCCAGGTTCACTTCCGCCGTAAATATGCGATGCAGGCGTTGCAGAACCCAGTGCTCGCCCAACGCGAAAGTGTCGTTGATCAGGCCGCCGGACAGCCTTTGCACCGGCAAGTCCGCGGCATGCAGGCCATCGAGCGGCGCGAATTGCTCGAGTACGCGGCGCAGATCAGGCGGGTCGGATTCTGGCTGTGACAGCATGGGTCCTCGCGGGTGCAGGCGCGCACCGTGTCGCGAGACGGCCCGCGCGTCAACTTTGCTTTGCCGCCAGCCGTTGCTATGGTGGCGGACATGCCGTTGGGACTGCACCGCTGCTCTCGGATGCCCGCACGGTGGCTCGCGGCGTGGCTGGCTTTGGCCTCCGCGACCGTGCATCTGACTGCGCACGCCGACGCGCCGCCCGATGAAGCGGCCATGCGCCAGGCCGAAGCGCTCGCGACCGAAGCCAAGGTGTTCTTCAAGGCAAAGCTGCACGAGAAGGCGGCGTTGCGCTTCATGGAGGCCTACGCGATCTCCAGGCGCCCATCGCTGATGTTCAACGCGGCCCGGGCCTACGAAGAGGCGGGCGCACTGCGCGAGGCCCACGCGCTGTTCGTCGAATACCGCAAACTGCCTGACGTGAACGACGCGGGTCGCCAGGACGCCGACGCGCGGATCGCCCGTCTGGAAGCGGACATGCGCGCCACCGACGAGCGGGCCAAGACCACTGCCACGCCCAAGGTGGAGTCAAAGGTCGTGGTCAAGGTCGAGCCGAAGATCGCGCGCCCGGTCGAGCCGCAAATGCCGCTGCACGTCGATGGCAGGGTCCCGCCGCCCAAGTCCGCGCCTTCGCTGCCAATCGCCAAGCTGGCGGGTGCCGGCGGCCTGCTCGCGTTTTCCCTGACCGCATACCTGGTTGCGCGCCACGATGCCGATCTGGCGCGGGCGACCGTGGTGCGCGATTCGGCCGATGTGGAGGTCTACCTGGGCCACGCCTCGGACGCGCAAACGTGGCGTTACGTGGCGGTGGGCAGTCTGGCAGGCGGATTGGCGCTGGGCGGCTGGGCTGCGTACGATGTCTGGCGCGGCGGGGCAACGGCCGAACCGAGGCCGTCCTGGCGCCTGGTTCCGGATCGCGGGGGCGGGCAACTGGTCTGGACTGCAGGGTTTTGAACACGACGCGAAACAGGCGAGGGTCTAGCGGCACATGAGCATGCTTTCGCACCATAGCTGGCCCGGACTTGCGTGTGCGCTCGGCGCCGTGTTGGGGCTCACCGGCTGCCTGGGCGATCTGGAAGCGCGCGCCGATCTGGAAGCCAAGGTCAAGGCGCAGGCCGCCGACGCCAAGCTGGGCGACATGGGCGCAGGCACGGACAGTGTGACTGGCGACGATATCGACAGCGGGATCAGCGACTTGCAGGGTGGCGACAACGGGCCCGCGGACGTCGTCACCAGTGACAGTGCAGGTGCCGACGTCACTGGGAGCTGTCCGGGCGGCGCCGGCTGCCATTGCGCGAGCAATCCCGAGTGCGCGAGCGGCGCTTGCCTCGAGACCGGCGATGGCCTGCAATGCGCGGTCCTGTGTGGCCCGGCCGATAGCTGTGGCAGTGGCGAGACCTGTGTGACTGTCAGCGGCACCGCGGGCAACGGCACGCCCGTCAAGGCTTGTGCCAAGCGAAACGCGGTGTTGTGCGACCCGTGCAAGGCGTCCAAGGCGTGCAGTACCGCGGCTTCGGGCGGCGGCACGTGCGTGGACTTGGGCGCGCAAGGGGCGTACTGCGGCATCGGCTGCAAGCTGGCGACCGATTGCCCGGGTGGTTACGAGTGCTTGGACGTCAAGACCATCGAAGGCCAGGCGACCAGGCAGTGCGTGCGCGCACCCGACGCGGCGTCGCCAGGCCAGCCGGGCGTCTGTCCCTGCTCGTACGTGGCTACCTTGAAACAGGCGAGCACCTCCTGCTCGGTCGAGGCCAAGGACGCGGGCGGCAAGGTCATCGGCAAGTGCTCGGGCGAGCGCGGTTGCGGCGTGGGCGGCCTGAGCCTGTGCGACGCGCCGACCCCGACCGCCGAGACTTGCGACGGCAAGGACAACGATTGCGACAAGTTGGTGGACGAAGACAGTTGCGACGACGCCAGCCCGTGCACCCAGGATGCTTGCCTTTTGCCGGCCGGATGCACGCACACGTTTGTCGAGGGCGGCGCTTGCAGTGACGACAAGCCTTGCACCGTGGCCGACGCGTGCAAGGCCGGCAAGTGCTTGGGAGCGCTCAAGGTTTGCGACAGCACGCCGTGCCTGGACGGGGCTTGCGATGTCAGCGACGGCAGTTGCGGCTACAAGGCCAAGGCGGACGCCACGCCGTGCGACGACGGCAACAAGTGCGCGGTCGGCGGGACCTGCCAGAAGGCGGTTTGCGCTGGCAAGACCATCAGTTGCGACGACGGCAACCCGTGCACCAACGATGCCTGCGACAACGCCGTCGGCTGCACGCACGCCCCGGGCAACGCACAGTGCAATGACGGCAGCGCCTGCACGCTTTCGGACCAATGCAAGGGCGGCGCTTGCGTAGGAGTGGCCAATCCCGCGTCCTGCAACGACAACAACTCTTGCACCACCGACGCTTGCGGCGCCCAGGGCTGCACCCACGTTGCCGCGGCCGGCGGCTGCGACGACGGC
>CAYHHL010000047.1:0-1546 GCA_964356325.1 uncultured Enterobacteriaceae bacterium
CGACGAAAGCCCCGGTTCTGCGCATCACCACGTTTCAACCCTAGTACGACAATTCCCAAGTACGTTTCGGGGTGCTTGGGGCACATCCACGGGTGATGGGCCGGCGGCTAAAGCCGCGCCTACCCTTACAAAGCCCGGCCTTCGCCGGGCTGGGTCGCGTGATTGCCATAGGCCCGACGACGAGTCGAAGACCTCTCAGCCCCGCGGCGGCGGGGCTTCGCAAATCTAGGCGCGGCTTCAGCCGCCGGCAGGCTATCTAGCGGGTGATCCCGGTGCGAACTTCAGATTTCCGGTACTAGCCCAACACCCTTGCGCCCACCAGCCCCTGCCCCTACCCTGCCCTCGCGCGCCGCTGCGCCAGGGGTTTCGCCATGTCGCACCGCCACCTCGCCGTCCTAGCCCTTGCCGTGTTCGCCAGCGCCTGCGGCTCCGAGAAGGCGCCCGCCAGCTCCGCCAAGGACGCCGCCAGCCTGGACACTGCCGTCGCCGACGCGGCCGACGTCACCGCCACCAGCGACGCCACCGCACCGGACACCGCCACCGCGCTCAGCCACCTGTTTCCCAAGGGCTTCCTCTGGGGCTCGGCCATCGCCGGCTTCCAGGTCGACATGGGCTGCCCGACCCTGCCGGCCAGCGAGTGCGACGACCCGAATAGCGATTGGTATCAGTGGGTCACCGACAAGGCGCTCATCGCCGATCCCGCCACCTACAACGCCGGCGATTCGCCCAGCATGGGTCCCGGCTTCTGGGAGCTGTGGCCCGCCGACATGGACCGCGCGCGCGACGTCTTGCACAACAACGCGTTGCGCTACTCCATCGAGTGGAGCCGCCTGTTTCCCGACGCCAAGTCCGAAACCGCGACCACGGTGCAAGAGCTGAAGCAATACGCCGACCCCAAGGCCGTCGCGCACTACCACTCGATGTTCCAGGGCGCCAAGGCGCGCGGGCTCAAGCTGATGATCACGCTCAACCACTACACGCTGCCGCTCTGGCTGCACGACGGCAAGGCCTGCCACGACGACATCGACACCTGCAAGAACCGCGGCTGGGCGGACAAGGCGCGGATCATCAAGGCGATCGCGCTCTACTCCGGCTACTGCGGCGCGGAATTCGGCGGCGAGGTCGACCTGTGGGGCACGCTGAACGAGCCTTTCGCCGTGGTCATCGCGGGTTATCTGCTGCCCAGTGCGGACCGGACCAATCCCCCCGGCGTGGCGCTGCAGACCGACCTCGCGATCCAGGTCGCCTTCAACATGATGGAAGCGCACGCGAAAATGTACGACGCAGTGCACGCCAACGACAAGATCGACGCGGACGGCGACGGCAAGGCGGCGCGTGTCGGCATCATCAGCAACCTGGCGGCGATGGCGCCCAAGGATCCGAACAATCCCGCGGATGTGGCGGTGGTGAAGCACGCCGACTGGGTCTACAACCTCGCGTTCCTGGAGGCGACCATCAAGGGCGACCTGGACCGCAACCTGGACGGCGTGGCCGAGGAGCACCGCGCGGACATGGTCGGGCGCATGGACTTCATCGGCATCAACTA
>CAYHHL010000047.1:1646-31561 GCA_964356325.1 uncultured Enterobacteriaceae bacterium
GCGCCGGTAGGTGTGCGCCCCGAAGCAGTCCCGCAGCGCCTGGATGAGCCGAGCCGAGCCCTGGGCCGTCGCCAACGTGTCGAAATAGGCCAGCGAGCCTGCCAACGCCGGAATCGCCACGCCGGCCTCGAACGATCGCGCCACCACGCGCCGCCACGCCGGCAAGCAGCGCGCCAGATCGGCCTGGAAGCCCGCGTCCAGCAACAGCAACGGCAAATGCGGATCGTCGTGGAAGGCCGCGTGCACCCGATCGAGGAAGCGCGCCCGGACGATGCAGCCCGCCTTCCAGATGCGCGACACGCTAGCCAGATCGGTGCCGAAGTCGTGGATGCGCGCCCCTTCACGCAACAGCGCGAAACCTTGGGTATAGCTCATCAGCTTGGCGGCGTAGAGCGCGTCCTTCAGGTCATCCACCGACACGCCTTGCATCGGCACCCGGGCGCGCTCGCCGTAGGCCTGCTCGACCCGCTCGCGTTCCGCCTTCAACGCCGACAAGGCGCGCGCATCGACCGCCGCCGTCACCGTGGGCAGCGGCACGCCCATGTCGATCGCCTGCGTACTCGTCCAACGCCCCGTGCCCTTTTGTCCCGCCACGTCGAGAATCGCGTCGACCAGCGGGCCCTCGCCGTCTGGATCGCGCGCGCCGCTGACCAACGCCGTGATCTCGATGAGATAGGACTCCAGCTCGGTGCCGTTCCAGTCCGCGAAGACCTGCGACACCTGCCGAGGTGCCAGGCCGAGGCCGTCGCGCAGCAACGTCCACACCTCGGCGATCAGTTGCATGTCCCCGTATTCGATGCCGTTGTGCACCATCTTGACGAAGTGGCCGGCACCGCCCCGCCCGCACCAGTCCACGCACGGCCCGCTGTCCGAGCGCGCGCAGGCGAGTTCGAGCACGGGGCGCAGGCGCAACCACGCGTCCCAGTCGCCGCCCGGCATCATCGCCGGGCCTTCGAGCGCGCCCTGCTCGCCGCCCGAGACGCCCATGCCGACGAAGTGGAAGCCGCGCTCCCGGCACCAGGCGTCGCGGCGTTGCGTGTCGAGGAAGAACGAATTGCCGCCGTCTATCACGATGTCGTCGGCGTCCAGATGCGGTGCGAGGGCCTCCAGCACGGAGTCCATCGCCCGTCCGGCGGTGACCATCGCGAGGATGCGGCGCGGCGATTCCAGGGCCTGCACGAAGCGCGGCACGTCGTCGCACAACACGAAGCGATCATCCCCGTATTTGCTGCGGAACGCCGCAGTCATCTCCGGTTCGCGGTTGTACGTCGCGACGGACAAGCCCCGGCTGTGGAAGTTGCGGGCCAGCGCCGCGCCCATGACGCCGAGGCCGATGATGCCGATGTCCGCGCTCATGCTGCATCCTTTTGTCGTCGAACCGAGCCGTGATTCAGATCAAACCGCTGGCGTCCAAGATACCGCGCGCCGCCGCCGGGTCGAGGATCCAGTTCACGTCGCCCGCCGGCTGCAACAGTCCGATCGGCAAGGTCGAATCACCCGCCCAGGCGCTCTGCAGCACCTCGGACTTCGCCTTGCCGGTCGCGAGCAGGAACGTCCAGCGCACGCTGCGCAGCACCGGCAGCGTCAGGCTGATGCGCTCGACCGGCGCCTTGGGGCTGTCGTGCACGGCCAGGCAGACGTCGTCGATCGCGAGCGCGGGATGTCCCGGAAACAGCGAGGCAATGTGACCATCGGCACCGACGCCCAGCACCGTCACGTCCAAGCCGCCCGCGAACACGTCCAGGAAGCCGCGGCCGAAGCGCACCACCTGCGCGCGCAAGTCGCCGCCCAGGCTCATCGGCAGCACCTGTTCGTGGGAAAGCGGCACGTGCGCCAGCCAGGTTTCGTAGGCGAGGCGCAGGTTGCTGTCCGCGTCGAAAGCCTGCCAATCGCCTGGCGTTTCCGATGCGCCCTTGCCTGAGACGATCGGCAGATGGCGCTCGTCCACCCACGTCACCCACAGCCGACCGTACAGGTGCTTGGGCAGGTGGTCGCGCAGCCACGCGTAGGTGCTACCCGGCGCGCCTCCCCCGGACAGACCCAGGCGACAGCGACCGCGATCCCGCACCGACCGCGCGATTGCCTCGGCGATGAGGGGACCCGCGACTTCCGGAAGCGATTCCGTCACGTGCACGATCGGACGCGCAGCCGAATTGGGGGACACGGTCGGGTGCAGCACGATCATGGGCGGCCTCCTGTCGGTGATGTCAGCTTCGACTCCAAATGCCTTCGCAACCACGAAACAATTCGTCAGCTTCAACGGGACCTTGCGACCCTGCCGGGTATTCGGCCGGCTTCGGCGCTCCTGGAGCAGACCAGCCCGCGCGCACGGAATCCGCAAACTTCCAGGCAGCTTCCGCCTCGTCACCGCGAATGAACAGCGTCGGGTTGCCGTGCAGTGCGTCGAGCAGAAGGCGCTGGTAGGGCGCCGGCGTCTCGGAGTCGAACAACTCCTTGTAATCGAAGCCTAACGCCGCCTGGCGCATCACGTGGCCCGGTCCCGGTTGCTTGACCAGGAAGCCCATGCGGATGCCTTCGTCGGGCTGCAGGCGAAACGTCAGCTCGTTCGGGCGCAACCGGCACACGCCATCGGGCGCGGGACCGTTGAACAGGTCGGTCGGCGGCGTATGGTAGCGGATGACGATGTTGGTATAGCGTTTTTCCAGGCGCTTGCCGGTCCGCAGCAGGAACGGCACGCCGGCCCAGCGCCAGTTGTTGATGTGCGCGCGGATCGCCACGAACGTCTCGGTGGTCGAGTCCGCGGCGACGCCTTTCTCATCGCGATAGCCCAGTTCCGCGCCATCCGGATCGCGCACATACTGAGCCCGCACCGTGTCGCGCCAGACATCCTCGGGCTTGGCAAACGGCTGCAAGGCACGCAGGACCTGTACCTTCTCGTCGCGCACCGCCTCGGCCTCCAGGGACGACGGCGGCTCCATCGCCACCAGACACAGCAGTTGCATCAAGTGGTTGGCCAGCATGTCGCGCAAAGCGCCCGCGGTGTCGTAGTAGGCCGCGCGCCCTTGCTCCATGCCCAATTCTTCACACACCGAGATCTCGACGGACTCGACGTAATTGCGGTTCCACAGCGGTTCGAAAATCGCGTTCTCGAAGCGAAAAGCCAGGATGTTCTGGACGGTTTCCTTGCCCAGGTAGTGATCGATCCGGTAGATCTGGTCCTCGCGCAGGAAGCGTCGCAGCACGATGTTCAGCCACTGCGCCGTCGCCAGATCGCTGCCGAAGGGCTTCTCGATCACCACACGCCGCCAGGCCTCCACGCGCAGTTCGTCCGAGGCCAGCATTCCTTGCTGCGCCAGCGCCTCGACCGTCGGCACGAACAGTGACTGCTTGAGCGCGAGGTAGAACAGGCGGCCTACCTCGGCCTTGAACGGTCCCGCCAGATCGTCCAAGGTATTCTTCAGATGAAGGAAATCCTCGGGCCTGCTCTCGCCTATCGAGACATAGTGGAAGTTCGGCTCCAGCTCGGGCCAGATCTCGCGCTGGGCCGGGGTCAGCCACTTCTCCAGTTCCGCGCACCACTCCTCGCTGGTCATTTCGGTGCGCGCCACCCCGATCACCTGCACCGGGCCGCGAAACGATCGATAGCGCGCACTGTCCGCCAGGGCCGGGATCAGCTTGCGCGAGGTCAGATCACCGGATGCGCCGAAGATGACGATCTGGGCCGGCAGGTCCGGCGGATGGCCGTGAGGCTGGAGCGACGAATTCGGGAGCGCGGGCGATGGCATGCGGGCCTCTCTGGATGGCCTGCACCTTAGCCGCACGATTGCCAAAACGCCAGCCAGACCGAAGCCCTGGCGGCGCGTGCGGACCCCGGACTCACGTCGCGAGCAAGTGCGCGTCGCGGCTGGGGATGATCAGCGGCTCGATCGAGAATCCGTCGCCATGGATCGCGTGCGGCGCGTCGGGCTGGTCGCAGAGGTCGAACAGAACCTCTGACAGATCCTCCATGGAATCTGTATGTTCCATGCGAATGATGACGCCTTCCCAGCCGGCACGCGCCAGGGCCCCGCACGCGGCAGGAGGCGCAGGTACTGATTCCGGCACGGGATCCAACCAACCTTCGGCTATGGCGCGCCCGAACGATCGCGGCTGGGCCATGCGCATCCGGCAGGTCTCCAGCTCGATCACGAGTCCGCCGCCATCGGGCACGACGTGCACGGCGCGCGGCAAACCGTGCTCACGACGTCGGCGCACGCACAGAAGTTGCAGCGTGTCCTCGAGCCAGGCGGCGTCCTGTTCGCCGAACTCGTCGGTCCAGCAAGCCAGCTCGCTGCCAGCGAATTCACCGCCCGGCTTGGTCAGGGATTCGCAGGCGTCCAGCGTCTGCGCGTCCAGGGCGTCGAGCAGATCGCCTTGACCGGCCAGCCCTTGCACCAGCGACTCGAAACCCACCGCGCGCGCGAGCAAATGCCCGGCCGGAAGGCGACGCACCAAGCGCGGGTCGATGTGGCAACCGGGCCCCACCAGCAGCGCCTCCGGGGCCAGATCCGGCGCGAGCAGCGGTCGCCAGGCATCGACCGCGATCAACGAAGCAGCGGCATCGACCAGCCAGCGCGGCAGTTGGGCATTGCCTCCGGGCAGTCGAGCCAGTCCGAGCAGCACCGGCGCCACCAGGAAACGATCGACCTCCGCTGCGGCTGGCACTTTTTCGGCAGCAGCGGTCATGTCCGGTGACGCCAGTTCCTCCAGGTCGGCGCGCAGGATCCGACCGTCGAGCAGGCCCGCGTCGCCCAGCGCTCGCAAGGTCTTGTGCTTACGGAACAATTCAGCCGCGCTCGTCGCGCCCAGCAAAGTGCGCGGATCCAGATCGCAGTCCCGCAGCAAGTCGATCAGGCTCGTCACCGCTTCGTGCAGGAGCGGCGCGTCCTCCGCGGTCAGCAGGGCTTCCAACAAGGCGTCGGCGTGGGCGTGGACCATGACTGCCTCGTGAGTGCGCGATGGCGACTGTGCAAGTGATTTCGTCAGCGCTTCTAAGTGTAGCCGATACCGGGGCTACCGCCCAGCCGGGCGCGCGACCAACCAGAGGACGGGGCCTGGCAGCGACGCGCGAAGGGGCGTCTTGACGTCGGGACGCGCATGGGCAAGATGCAGCCATCGAGATGTGCCAACACGCCGACTGCTTGCTGTTCTCCTGACCCTGTGTGTCTCGTTCATCGGTATTGCGCCATCTGCCCCCTTGTCAGTGGAACGAAACTGCGGCAATGAGCGCGCCCAGGTCTTCCCCAATGCCCGGGGGCCAGCTGTTCGACCCCTTCCCGCGTCCTTGCACCAATGGAGCTCAACATGCTTTTCGATCTCGACCAGACCCGCGAGCGGCTTGCCCTGACCGTTGCCGCGACGGCTGGACGCCCAGCGGAAGGCCTCCAGGCCGCCTACGATGACGACTGGGAAGAAGAGGAAGAGGAAGTCGAGGAAGACGACGACTTCGAGGACGACGACGCCGAGGAAGAGGAAGAAGACGAGGAAGACGACGAAGAGGTCGAGCGCGAGCTCAACTTCGACGAAGAAGACTACAAGATCCGCGACGAAGACGACGAAGAGGAAGGCGAGGTCGAACCGGAGAAGGGCGTCGAGGAAGACGAGGTGCCGCGCAAGAAGGCCGAGGACCTGGAAGAGGACGATCTCGACCTCGACGAAGTGGACGCCGAACCGGACGTCGAGGACGAGACCGACGACAAGTGGTGGGACTGAGCCATTGGCACGGGCGCGCGGCCGGAACCGATCGCGCGGTTGGACCGGGCGTGGACCGTTCGGCTGCGACCGTGATCGGCAACGGCCCTGAGCAGCTTTTCGAGGCGGGTCCGGCCTGGACAACGTCAGCCCGCTGCGCTACAAGCCGCGCCCGACGGGCCGTGTCCGCCAAGCACTCAGCTGTTTTGCTATTCGCGGCCAACCCCGCCCTGCCGAAGCCGAGACGGGCCGACGCCAGACCGCTCGGGCCAGTCAGGGACAGGAGATCGCCCCCGGAACATGGAACGCCTCGCCAACGCTGCACAAACACTAGGAGAAGGAGCGGGCCAGCGCATGCTCCCCGATCCCGCCCACGCGGGCGCTGGTCTCGATTGGGCCGAAGTGGCGACGGCCCGAGTGGCGACTGAGCGCGAGCCGTCGAGCCCGACCGTGACGCGAACGAAGCGCAACGTCATGCGTGGACTCGTAGCGATGACGCGGCCTTCGGTGATCGCGCTCGTCTTCTTCACCGGTCTGCCAGCGCTCGCCATCGACGATCACGTGTGGCCCTCCTGGCAGCGTTCGGTGCTCCTGCTGCTCGGCATCGCCTTGATTGCAGGCGCAAGTTCGGTGTTCAACGCCTGGGTCGAACGCGATCTCGACGCGCGCATGGTCCGCACCCGCCTGCGCCCGCTGCCGACCGGCCTGGTGACGCCCGACCAAGCCATGACCTGGGGCTGGGCATTGTGCCTGTCGGGTCTGGGGCTCTTGTATTGGCAAGGCAGTTGGCAGGGAGCCCTGGCCGGCGCGCTGACGGTCGCGTTCTACGTGTTCGTCTACACCGTGTGGCTCAAGCCCCGAACGCCGCTCAACATCGTCATCGGAGGCGCCGCCGGTGCCGCCCCGCCCCTCATCGTCGACGCCGCGTTGCACGGTCGGATCGGCCTGATGAGCCTGACCCTGTTCACCATCGTCTTTCTCTGGACGCCGCCACACTTCTGGGCCATCTCGCTGTTTCGCAAGCAGGACTACCAGGATGCCGGCTTCCCGATGCTGCCGATCACGCACGGCGACGAGGCCACCCGCACCCGCATGGTCCTGTACGCATTGAGCATCGCGCCGTTTGCCGTGCTGCCCGCCTTGACCCGCCATTTGAGCGTGGGCTACGGCCTGTTCGCGCTCGTCGTGAGCCTGTGGTTCACGTGGAAGTGCGTGCTTTTGTTGCGGGGCCGCACAGATGCCCTCGCGCGGCGCGCCTTCTTTGCCTCGCTGGTCTTTTTGCACGTGCTCTTCACGGCCATGACCCTTGACCTCTTGTTCTGACCGCGCGAGCCGCACCGAGCAAGGAACGAATTCGCATGAACACTGCTCCCAACGCCTTCCGTCGCCTGCAAGTCGCCGCAAGGTCTGTCCTTTCCTCCGCGAGGTGGGCTGCATCGCTGCAGGCTGGCGCGCTCGCGTGCTTTGCGCTGCTAGCCGGCTGCGGTGAACTGCACCCGCGCGACACCCTGGAGCCGGTCGCCGACAGCGGTGCCATCAGCGCGTGGTTCTACCGCATGTTGCTGGGCTTGGACGCGTTCATCCTGCTGATCGTGGTCGTCGCCATGGTCTTCGCGCTGGTCAAGTTCCGCCGCAAGCCGGGCGATGACGTGCTGCCCGAGCAATCGTTCGGCAACATCAAGCTCGAAGTCGCCTGGACGGTCATTCCGACGATCATCGTGGTCGCGATCACGGTGCCGACGCTGGGCGGCATCTTCGAACTGGCCAAGAAGCCGGATCCGAACCAGAAGCTGATCGAAGTCGAAGTGACCGGCAAGCAGTGGTGGTGGGATTTCGACTACAAGCGCGAAGGCATCAATACCGCCAATGAGTTGCACGTCGAAGTCGGCACCCAGGTCGCCCTGCACATGACCTCGTCCGACGTCATCCACTCCTGGTGGGTGCCGCGCATCGGTGGCAAGCGCGACGCGACCCCGGGCCGGACCCAGCCGATGTACTTCAAGGCGCGAGAAGTCGGCATTTTCGACGGTCAATGCGCGGACTTGTGCGGTGCGAGCCACGCGCTCATGGGCACCCGCATCATCGTGCACGCCAAGACCGGACCGGACAGTTACGACAAGTGGGTGGAACACGTCAGGACGCCGGCCCGCAAGCCCGTCACCGCGCAGGAGGAAGCCGGCCTGAAGGTCTTCATGACCAAGGGTTGCACGGCATGCCACAGCATCCAGGGCGTGGCTGAACTCGCTTCGGGCGCGCGCACGCTGACCACGGGACCCAATCTGACCCACGTCGGTATGCGCACGGGCATCGCCGCGAATGCGCTGCGGCTGTCCAATCCGGTCGGCACCGTCAAGGGCGACGCGGAAATGGCCAAGCATATCGCACAGTGGGTCAAGGATCCGCAGGCGCTCAAGCCGGGCGCGCTGATGACGAACATGCATTTGACCGACCAGGAAGCGGCCGACGTTGCCGCCTACCTGACGAGCTTGAAGTAGCCGACGCAGCTAGCCGATCGCCAGCCTGAACCCGACCGCCCGACAGCGCGTCCCGAATCATGGCACTCAGGGAGCCCAGACCATGGCATCCATTGCGGATTTCGCCCACGCGGCCAAGCCCATCTACCACCAGGAACGGCCTGACAAGCATGGGCTCGTCGACTACCTGACCACGGTGGATCACAAGAAGATCGGCATCTTGTACGGTGCCGCCGGCTTGTTCTACCTGCTCGTGGGCGGCCTCGAGGCGCTGCTGTTCCGCATCCAGCTCACCAAGCCGGATCAGAACATCTTCATCGGCGATACCTACAACGGTCTCGTGACGATGCACGCGACGACGATGATCTTCCTGGCGGTCATGCCGATCATCGCCGCGTTTTCCAACTACTTCGTGCCGCTGATGATTGGCGCCCGCGACGTGGCCTTCCCGCGCCTCAACGCCTTCTCCTGGTGGACGTTCTTCTTCGGCTCGCTGGTGTTGAACGCCTCGCTCTTCTTCACCGGCGCCTTCCCGTCCGCGGGCTGGTTCGGCTACGCGCCCCTGACGACCAAGGCGTTCCATCCGGACATGGCCATGGACTTCTGGTGGGCGGGCCTGACCATGCTGGCCATCTCGTCGATGGTCGCCGGCGTCAACTTCGTGGTCACGATCCTGAACTTGCGCGCGCCCGGCATGACCCTGATGCGCGTGCCGGTGCTGGCGTGGATGATGCTCGTCATCCAGTTCCTGCTCGCCTTCAGCTTTCCGCCCGTGACCGTGGGCATCATCTTCCTGGCCCTGGACCGCACGTTTGGCACCCTGTTCTACGAGACCGCGATGGGCGGCGATCCCCAGTTGTGGCAACACCTTTTCTGGCTGTTCGGTCACCCGGAAGTGTACGTCCTGATCCTGCCGTCGATGGGCATCGTCTCCGAAATCCTGCCGGTGTTCGCGCGCCGGCCGCTGTTCGGTCACCACGCCATCATCTTCTCGGGTATCTTCATCGGCCTGGTGGGCTTCGGCGTCTGGGGCCACCACATGTTCACCAGCGGCATGGGCCCCATCGCCGACGCCGCCTTTGCCTCGACCACCGCCATCGTCGCCATCCCGACCGGCGTCAAGATCTTCAACTGGCTGGGCACGCTCTGGAATTCCAAGCTGACCTTCCCCACCGCGATGCTCTTCGCCATCTCCTTCATCCCGATGTTCACCATCGGCGGCCTCTCGGGCATCATGCACGCCAGCCCGCCCTTGGACCTCCAGCAGCACAACAGCTACTTCGTGGTCGCGCACTTCCACTACGTGCTGGTCGGCGGCGCGCTGCAGGGCCTGTTCGCGGGCTTCTACTTCTACCTGCCCAAGATCAGCGGCCGCATGCTCAACGAAGCATTGGGCAAGTTCCACTTCTGGGTCTTCCTCATCGGCTTCAACGTCACTTTCTTCCCGCAGCATTTCCTCGGCAACAACGGCATGCCGCGGCGCATCTACACCTACCCGGCCGACGCAGGCTGGAACATGGAGAACATGCTCGGCACCGTCGGCGTCGTCCTGATGTCGATTGCCACGCTGGTGTTCGTCTACAACGTGCTGGTCAGTTGGACCAAGGGCAAGCTGGCCGGCAGCGATCCCTGGGATGCCGCGACGTTGGAGTGGATGACGACCTCGCCGCCGCCCGTGCACAACTTCGACTTCACGCCCCTGGTGTTGAGCGAGCGCCCCGTTTGGGACCACAAGTACACGCCCGGCATGGAGATTCCGATGGCCGAGAGCGCCGAGGAAATCCACATGCCGTCCTACTCGTGGCGGCCGATGTGGGTTGCCAGCTGCATCCTCGTGATCATCATCGGGCTTTTGTGCATCCACCTGTTCCCGGGCGCCTTCCTCCTGTGCATCGCAGGCGCGCTGGGCATCATCGGCGGCATCTACGCGTGGGTGACCGAACCCGTCTAGTCCGGACCAGGAAACCTGCCTGGTCACCGTGCGTTATCCGAACCGTGCGTGATCCGAATCGCAAGAGGCCCGTCATGTCCACAACGACTGCCCCCGCTCATGACCTCGAGATGGCCCACGATCCGGCAGACGGCGGGGATCACGACCACGGTCATCAGCTCGCCGAGAACAACTTCCTCGGGTTGCCCAACATCAAGCTGGCGATGTGGGCTTTCCTGGGTTCGGAGTGCATGTTCTTCGGCTCGCTCATCGGCACCTACTTCTTCTACCACGACAAGAGCTTGGGCGGGCCGTTGCCCCAGGACATCTTCAGCGTCGGCATCACGTCGATCTCCACGTTCCTGCTGCTGATGTCGTCGCTGACCATGGCGCTGGCCGTCGACGCGATTAAGCAAGGCTCGCACCTCACCGCGCGCAACTTCATCCTGGTCACGGCCCTGCTCGGCGCCGCATTCGTGGGCTTCCAGGTCTATGAATTCAACCACTTCTACCACGAGGGCCTGAAGCTCTCGACCTCGCTGTTCGGCTCCACGTTCTACATCATGACCGGCTTTCACGGCGCGCACGTCA
Organism: uncultured Enterobacteriaceae bacterium; assembly: GCA_964356325.1. GTDB lineage: Bacteria > Myxococcota_A > UBA9042 > UBA9042 > UBA9042 > CAYHHL01. The sequence continues at coordinate 12,333 of CAYHHL010000047.1, forward strand.
CCGTGGGCGTGATCTGGCTGACGATGATGTCGATCCTGCTGACCAAGAAGAAGCTGGTGCCCGGCAAGGAAGCGGTCAACGTCGAGGTGATGGGCCTGTACTGGCACTTCGTCGACATCGTCTGGATCGTCATCTTCACTTTTGTCTATCTGCTTGAATTCGCGAAGTAAACCGCGCGGTCACGCCAGTTCGTCATGCCCCATCCTCATACAGGCGTACGACGGAGTCTTCCCATGAGCCACTCGCAGGACGAGATGAAAGCTTCGTACGATCACGGCCATCCGCACTCGCACAAGAAGCACTACTTCCGGGTCGGTGCCGCGCTCACCCTCATCACGGCCTTCGAGCTGGCTCTGCTGTACATGCCCGCCATCAAGGCCATCTGGGTGCCGCTGATGGTGGTGCTGTCGGTCGTGAAGTTCGCGGTAGTCGTGGGCGAGTTCATGCACTTGCGCGAGGATCGCTCGGTCTACAAGGTCGTGTTCATGTCGCCGCTCGTGCTGGCGGTCATCAGCTTCATGGTCCTGGGATTGCTCGCGATGGTGCACTACGGCCCGTTCGGCAAGGGCCATGCCGTCACCGCGGTGGACCTGCGCGCGGGCTTCGTGCCGCCGAGTGCGGGCCAGATGGTGGAACCGGCGCTTCCCGAAGAGAAACTGCTGGTTGGCTACAAGGAAGCCGAGACCGCCAAGTTCGACAAGGGCAAGACCGTCTACACGCAATCCTGCGCCAGTTGTCACGGCGAGCACGGCCAGGGCGTGGCCAACCTCGGGCCGAACTTCACGGACAACTGCTACATCCACGGCGGCAAGCTGGCTGACCTGTACACCACGATTCGCAATGGAGTTCCGACCGCGGCGCCAGCGATGCCCGCCTGGGGTGGCCAGTTGAAGGCCGAACAGATTCGCGACGTGACCTACTACCTGCGCAGCTTGCGTGGAACGAACGTGCCGGGCGGCCGAGCCTGCCAAGGTCCGCAAGTCAACGATTGAACGCCGCCAGTGGCGAACGCCCTGTCATGACTGTGGCGAGCGCCCTGTAATGACAGTGGCAAGGTCCCCGTGATGCCAGTCGTCCGCCTCGTCCTGTCGTTGCTGATGCTCGCGTCGCCCGCGCTGGCCCATTCCGGCGCCATACCGCTGAAGACTACTGGCGAATTCACCTGGCAAGGCGTCGCCTCGAACTGGTTCAGCTGGGACTTCCACCCGAGCATCCTGATCGGCACCGCGCTTTTGGTCACGCTGTACCTCCTGGCGACGACGCGGTGGCGCATCCGCTACGGCTGGAGCGACACGCCGGTTTCCCGCGGCCAGCGCAACATGTTCTGGACCAGCGTGGCGTTGCTGTACCTGACGCTGGACGGGCCGCTGCACCACATCGCTGACGAATTGCTGTTTTGCGCGCACATGCTCCAGCACATGACGCTGCAGTTGCTGTGGGCGCCGCTGCTGCTGCTGTCGATTCCGAAGTGGCTGTGGCCGGTGCTGCTCAAGCCGCGTTTCATCCATCGAATCGCGCGGATCGTCACCAGGCCGATGGTCGCCTTCGTGCTGTACAACGCCGTGGTCTACGGCTGGCACTTTCCGCCCGCGTACAACACTGCGCTCGAGACGCACAACTGGCACATCGTCCAACACCTCATGTTCATGTCGGTTTCGTTGCTGACCTGGTTCGTGACGCTCGGCCCGGTGCCGGAGTTGCAGGCGACCTTCCCGCGGCGCATGGTGTTCATCTTCGCGCACATGCTGGCCATGAAGGCCCTGGGTCTGATCATCAGCCTGTCGGACCACGTGCTGTACACCTTCTACGAGAGCCAACCGCGCGTGTTCGGTCTGGATGCCTTCGGGGACCAGCAGTTGGGTGGCATGCTGATGTGGTTGCCGGGCGGTGCGCTGCTGTGGGCGGGGCTCGGTCGGCTGTGGTGGCAATGGGTGCGCAGTGGCACGCCAGCCCGCGGATCCTCAGGGATTCCCGCGCTGGATGCCGCCCGCCGCGCTACCTTGCAAGCCAAGGCCGACAGCGCGGCTGCCTTGCAAGCCAGCGAAGCGACCTGAACACCTTGTCGGCCTCGAGAAAAGGAGCTCCCATGCGCTACGTCCTCGCGTCCACCCTGCTGCTCGCGGTCGGTTGCAGCAAAGCCGCCGAACCGCCCACCGCTGCTCCGCAAGTCGCTCCAGCGCCTGTTGAAGCGCCCGCTGCGTCCCCGCCGCCAGCGCCTGTTGAAGCGCCCGCTGCGTCCCCGCCGCCAGCGCCGGTCGAGGTGGCAGCGCCCGCCGTGGCGCCCAGTCCGAGTGCGGCGATACCGGTTCCGCCTGTGGTTGCTTCACCGTGGCCCGAACGGCCGACCGCGACCCTGGAAGGCGAGACGGTCATCCTGCGCGGCAAGGGCGAAAAAGGCCTGGTAGGAGTCGAGGTTCGCTTCCAGAAGCCGCAAGTCTCGACCCTGTTCACCGCCCAGACCACAGTGACCGATCTGGCTACCGGCGCGCTCGTTCCCGGGATCACGCTCAAGCTGGACGCGACGATGCCCGAGCACCGCCACGGCATGATGACCAAACCCGTGCACATCGAGGCGACCCCGGGAGTTTGGCGCACCGAAGGGATGAAATTGCACATGCACGGCCACTGGCTCATCAACGTGACGATCGACGCGGGCGGGCGCCAGGACACGGTCCACCTGCCGTGGGAGCAGCCGCCGCTATGACCCGCCGAAGTGCCTTTGATTGCACGCGATATTTGAGCCTGACGTTGGGCTGTCTGGCGTGCGTCGCCACGGCGTGCGCGCCAGCGGACGATCCGGACGGGCCCTGGAAATCCCAAGAACTCGCGCTCCTGCGCAGCCTGTCGCCCCCGCCTGTGTTGCCGCCACCGAGCCCGGGCAATCGCGTCGCCGACGATCCGCGCGCGGCGGACCTCGGCCATCGCCTGTTCTTCGACAAAGCCTTGTCCGGCAATGGCTTGGTGTCGTGCGCGACCTGCCACGTGCCGGAGAAGTACTTCACCGACGGCTTGCCGATCGCCAAGGGTATGGGCACCGCGGCCCGGCACGCGCCGACGATCCTGGGCGCACAGGGGTTGCCGTTCGCCTTTTCCGATGGCCGCAAGGACAGCCTGTGGGCGCAAGCCCTCGGACCGCTGGAGGATGCCAACGAGCACGGCACAGACCGTCTCGCCGTCGCGCATCACGTTGCCGGGCACTACCGCGCGCAGTACGAGGCGTTGTTCGGGCCCTTGCCGCCACTGACCGAGGCCGCGCGCTTTCCGCCGCATGGCCGTCCAGTGCCGTATGGTTCGCGCGATCCCCTGCAAGTGGCGTGGGATGGCATGACGCCAGAGGATCGCGAGGCCGTCGATCGCGTATTCGCCCAGGTCGGCAAGGCGCTGGAAGCCTATGAACGCAAGCTGATGCCCCAGCCGGCGCCGTTCGACCGCTATGTTCACGCTGTCGTGAACAACGATCTGGCGGGGCAGGCCGTGCTGACTCCGGCGGCGCGGCGGGGCTTGCGGCAGTTCATCGGCAAGGCGCAGTGCGTGACGTGCCACAATGGTCCGCTGCTGACCGATCAGGGCTTCCACAACCTGGGGTTGCCGCCGATTCCGGGTCGCAACGGCGTGGACGTCGGCCGGTCGCAGGGCGCGCTGGCGGTCAAGCAGGACCCGTTCCGCTGTGGCGAGCGCTTCTCGGACACCTACGTTTGCGAGGAGTTGCGCTTCCTGGATCCCCGCTTCGAGGACTTCGTGGGCGCGTTCAAGACCCCTACCTTGCGCAACGTCGACCGGACCGCGCCTTACATGCACGGCGGCCAGTTCGCCACGCTCGAGGCCGTCCTCGCCTTCTACAAGACGTTGCCGGGCAAGCCGCAGGTCGGCCACCGTGAACTCGTTCTGCACCTGCTGGACCCGCAGGTCTCAGCGGACGAACTCGTGGCGTTCCTGCGCACGCTGACCGGGCCGTTGCCAGACGCGCGCTGGTTGACGCCCCCGCCAGCCGCGAAGTAACGGAGGGTATCGATGGGTAAACCATGGCTTGCGTGGCTTTTCCTGCTCGTCGGCTGCCAGTCGCCGCCGGCGGAGCTGATCGACCTGGGACCGCTGCCGCCCTGGCAGTTTATCGATCAGCAGGGCAAGGCCGTGGGATCGCAGACGTTGCAGGGACGGCCCTACATCGCGAACTTCCTGTTCACCTCATGCCCGACGTCCTGTCCGCCGCTGGCCCGGGCGACCGCGAAACTACAGGGCAAGTTGAAAGCCTGGATGCCCACTGACGGCCTGCCGCCGGTGCAGATCGTCTCGGTGTCGGTGGATCCGGAGACCGATACCCCGGAACGCCTGTTGGAGTTCGGCACCCAGTACGGCGCGGACAATCGGCTGTGGAAATTCGCGACCACGACCGATTACGAGCAGATGCAAAGGCTGGTGACGCAAGGGTTCATGCTGCCCATCGTGCGGTCCGATCAGGTGCCGGGCGGGCAGAAGCCGGACAAGCCGACGCCCCTGGACACGGCGCACAGCCTGCGCTTCGTGCTGGTCGGGCCGGACGGGCACATCCGCGGGCTATATGACCAGGATGACGCGGGGTTGGAGAAGGCGGACCGGGCGGCGCGCTGGTTGGCGGGACGGTAGCAACATGACTCTGACAGTTTCCGATGCCCCCAAACCGCGCAAGGTGTTCGCGCCACGTGTGTTTCCGACCGTGTTCATGCTCGCGGCGTTGGCGCTGTTCGGCACGCTCGGCAAGTGGCAGGCCGACCGTTACTTCGAACAGGCCGCCGCTGCTGAACTTTACCACCACCAGCACGACGTCCTGCCGCCGCTGACCTCCCTGGCGGAGGGCACGACGGGCGAACCGCGCTTGCACGTGCTGAACTTTCGCCGCGCGACGCTCACCGGCAGCCTGGACATGCAGCACGTGCAATTGCTGACGGCGCGTTACATGCTCGGCAAGCTGGGCTATGCGGTCATCGTGCCGATGCAACTACCGGAACGGCCTGGGCATCCGCTGCTGGTCCACCTCGGCTGGGCCTCCGCGGAAGACATAGGCGGGTTCCTGGCTGAGTTGCGCGCGCACCCGCAACGGACCGTGACTGGCCGCCTGCAACGGCCCGAAGCCCATGATCCGAAAGAGTTGCCCGTCGGTGTACACCTGGGCGTACCGAAGTGGCGGCACCCGAATCCGCGCGCGCTGGCCGCCGTAGTGCCGGGGCTGGACACGGACTTGATGCTGCAGGCGGGCACGCAGGCGGTCGGCGACGTCGTGGATCCGAAAAAAGTGCCTTTGGACGGGTACATGTATCCCATCCACCCGCTGCCGAGCAAGAACGTCGAGTATGCGGCGACCTGGTTCGGCTTGGCGATGACGGTCGTGGCGGTGTGGATTGCGTTCAGCTTGCGCAGCGCTGCTCCAAACGCGGAGCAAGCTGCTGTGATGATGAAGAACTGGGCGAAAGCAATCTTGAGGCGGGAAGGCGCGGCAGACCTTCCAGAGAATTTCGGCGATATCGTCCTGTCTGGCGCTCCACCAGAGGAGCTTTCCAGCGTTTCCGCTCGCAAGTTCGCCGCTGCGCTAAGGTCATCGTACGAGGAGAAGGTCGCAGATGGAATGAGAATCGAGGACTTTCGCTGGTGGTGGAATCTGAGTCCGCTTGTCCGCGCGACAGTGCGTGCAAATGACATCTTGTATTTCGTAGAGGAATTCGCGCACGCCTGGAAGCAAGCAGAAACTCAGGCGATCTCGGATGACCTGCGCACACGAATCGCAACTCGGTCAATTCAAAAAGCATTTCCCGTGTATCAGCCTCTTCGAATTCCGGAACTTGTGGTCGACGACAAGGAAACCGTCCCGTTCTACGGCTTGGACACCCAGATCGAGTTGAGCAGTTCTGAGGATCGGCCGCTGCCGGAAGAGATCAAACAGCGTGTCAACATGGGGCGAGATCAGTTGCTCCGCGAACGCGGCAGCGCGATCATTGAAGAGATAGACGGGTTCAGTTCCTGCAACGCTTGGGCTCGGGCGATGATCCGCAAAGGCACGCTGTGATCACGTGACGGTGCATTTCACCTAGCCGTCATTCCCGCGAAGGCGGGAACCCAGGCTATCTCGAAACCATTGAAAGTAATCTGTAACCAGGGTTAGCTCGATTTGCACATGGACAAACAGCCCATGGTCTACATGCTCGCATCAGGGCGCAACGGCACGCTATACATCGGCGTCACCAGCGACCTCCCGAAGCGCATATGGCAGCACCGGAACGACGAACTAGACGGATTTACAAAGCGTTACGCGGTCCACTCCTTGGTGTGGTTTGAACCACATGATCGCATGGAACCTGCAATCGTTCGGGAAAAGCAGCTCAAGAAATGGAATCGAGCGTGGAAAATCCGCCTGATCGAGGAGCGGAATCCGCAGTGGCTGGACCTGTGGTCGGAGCTCTCCTCTGATTCACGATAAGTTAGCCTGGGTTCCCGCCTTCGCGGGAATGACGATCAAGGGGCCGCCATCCGATCTAGGCCGCGCCGAGACCGAGGCCCAGCAGCACCTGCGGAATCGTGTGCAACTCCCGGCCTTTGGTGACGAAACAGACGCCGCCCTGCGCCTCTGCCTCGGCCTTGATCGCGGGCGATTGCAGTGTCGAGCAGATGACCACTGGGCCGAGATAGCCCTGCTTACGGACCAGCTTGAGCACCGCGAGCCCGTCCATCCCAGGCATCAGCATGTCCAGCACCACCGCTGACGGCTGCGGATGGTCGCGCAACCACTGCAGAGCGGCCGGCCCTCCATCCACGGTCGAGCAGGACCAGCCGGCGTTTTGCAAGATGAGTCTCAACAGGTTGCGAATCGCCACGTCGTCGTCGATCACCAGGGCATGATGCGCCGCCGCGGGCTCGGTCTCGGCCTGGTCCTCCATCGCCGCGACGTTCATGACCGCGGGTAGAACGTCCGTCAGTTCCCGGCCCGAGAGCGTCCTGAACGAGGTCGGTGCCGCCGCAGGCGCATCGCCGGTCCGCGGGCTTATCGATGCCCGTGAACCATGCGCAATCAGGTGCCAATCTGCCCAGGCCTCGTCGGCATCCGCGCGCACCGCCTCCCAGCGCTCCGCCACTTCGTGCATGGATTGTGGCCGATCGCGGGCTTCTTTGGCCATCAGGCGCATCAGCAATTGGTCCAGGGAGGGCGGCATCCACGCGCCTCCCGCCCGCTCCGAAGGCCGAGGCACTGGATCGTGCACGTGTTTGCGCATGATCTCGCCGCCGGCGCCTTCGTAGGGTAGCTCGCCGGTCAGCAGTTCGAATAGCATGCACCCGAAACCATAGACGTCCGCCCGCGCGTCGACCTGGCCGCCCAGCACCTGCTCCGGCGACATGGTCAGGCAGGTGCCCACGGCCTGCATCGCCTCGGAGAGCGGCTGTTCACCACGTTCCAGCAGGCGCGGATGGCTGCCCTCCTGCAACACCTTGGCGATGCCGAAGTCCAGCAATTTGACGGTGAAACCCTCGGGCGCGGTCGCCTTGATCGCCAGGAAGATGTTCTCGGGCTTGATGTCGCGGTGCACGATGCCCAGGTCGTGGGCCGCCTGCAGCGCACTGGTGGTCTGCAGCACGATCGGCGTCACGTCGGCAATCGGCAGGCGACCGTAATGCTGCATGCGATCGAGCAGTGTTTCGCCCTGCAACAGCGGCATCACGACGAAGTACCCAGCGCGCGCATCGTGACCGAAGTCGATGACTTCCAAGACATGCGGGTGTTCTAGCACGGCCGCGGCGCGCACTTCTTGCTTGAACCGGGCGAGGTGGCGGGCCTGGAGCGCACGCGCCGCATGCAACACCTTGACGGCGAAATCGCGCGGCAGGCGTTGGTGAGCGGCGCGATAGACCGTGCCGAAACCGCCGCGACCGATGACGGCGTCCAGGCGATAGCGATCCTCGATCACGTGGCCCAACAGGGCGTCAACGTGGCCGTTCTCGAGCTCGACGCCGTCTATCAGGCAGCGTTCGCTGCTATCCTCGTACGTCGTCAGGCAGGCAGGGCAGCGTTTCATGGCGCTTGAGGATAGTCGGCGCTCGGCTGGGCGCAAGTCAGCGATCACGGGTCATGGCCAAGCGGCTGAAGCCGCCGGCAACAAACTACGAAGCCCGGCCTTCGCCGGGCTCAGTTTGCTGGTAACCCAGCCCGGCGCAGGCCGGGCTTTGTAAATCTAGCCGCGGCTTTAGCCGCCGGGTCCCTGTCCCTGTACGCCGGGTCCCTGTCCCTGTACGCCGGGTCCCTGTCCCTGTGCGCCGAGTCCCTGGACGCCGGATCCCTGTCCCGTCTGGACAGCAGACAGTCGCGCGTCAATCATGCGCGGACCGGTCGCGCCTGCAAGCGTCCGCGAACGCCAGGAGGCTGTGTGGATTGGAGCGAACCCTTTGAAGTGCATCGCGTCGTCGTCATCGGCGCCGGCGCCATGGGCCATGGCATCGCCCAGGTCGCTGCGGCGGCCGGATGCGCGACCTGGCTCAACGACGTGTCAGCCGAAGCGGTGGAAGCCGGCCTGGCGCGAATTCGCCACAACCTGGACGAAGGGGTGAAGCGGGGCAAGGTCACGCCGGAAGCCCGCGATCAGACGTTGGGCCTGCTGCAAGGCGAACCCGATCTGCGCACCGCCGCCGCCCAGGCCGATCTGATCATCGAGGCCGCGCCGGAAAATGCTGAACTCAAACGCAGTCTGTTCGCCCGCGCCGCCGAGACCGCGCCAACTCGGACGTTGTGGGCCAGCAACACCAGCAGCATCCCGATCGGCCACCTCGCCAGTGCCCTGCCCGACCCGTCGCGGTTGTGCGGCATGCACTTCTTCAACCCGGTGCACGTGCAGCCGTTGCTCGAAGTCGTGCGCGCCGACCTGACCTCGGACGCGACGCTGGCCGACGCGCTGGCCTTCGCGCACCGCTTGGGCAAGCAACCGATCGTGGTGCGCGACGTCGCCGGCTTTGCCTCGAGTCGGCTGGGCCTGGCGTTGGGACTCGAGGCGATCCGCATGGTCCAAGAAGGCGTGGCCAGCGCCGAGGACATCGACAAGGCCATGGAACTGGGCTACCGGCACCCGATGGGACCGCTCAAGCTCACGGATCTCATCGGCTTGGACGTCAGGCTGGCGATTGCGGAAACACTGGCGCGGGAAATCGAGCCGGTCCGGTTCGCCCCGCCGCAGCTTTTGCGCGACCTGGTGGCGGCGGGCAAGCTGGGGCGCAAGTCCGGCGAGGGATTCTACAAGTACTGATGCCGCAAGCTTCGGGGCTCACACGTCGGGGCGCGAGATGTCCGGCCGCGACTTGCGCTTGCGGGCCAGGAAGCCATCCATCCGCTTGAACTTCTCGGGACTTTCGAACAAGACCGCCTGCGCCGTGTCGGCAAAGCGCCGCGCCATCGCCACGTCACCTTGCGCCGCGGCCAGCGCGAGCTTGGTCAGGCGCGTCGCCAGCGGATCGTTGCGGGCAATCGTCGCAGCCATCTGCTGCGCGGCGTCCATGACCTCGCCGTCCGGCACCACCTGATTGACCAGGCCTATCCGCAGCGCCTCCTCGGACTCGACAAGTCTGCCCGTGAACAGCAATTCCCGCGCACGACCGAGACCCACCAAGGCGGGCAGGCGCCACGTCGCCCCCGCGGCGGCCAGGATACCCAGGCCAGTTTCCGGCTGCCCGAAGCGCGCCGAAGTGCCCGCCACGCGCAGATCGCAGGCCAGCGCCAGTTCGCAACCGCCGCCCAGGGCAAAACCGCGCACGGCCGCGATGGTCGGCGCCGGAAAACGCGCGAGGCGATCGAACAGTTCGGCGTTGATGCCCTTGAGCGCATCTTCCGCACGCCGTTCACGCAGTTGGCCAATGTCGGCACCGGCCGCGAAAGCCCGTTCGCCCGCACCGGACAGCACGACCGCCCGCACACCGGGATCGCGGGCGTAGTATTCGAGCGCCGCGTGCAGCGCGTCGACCATCGCCTGATCCAGGGCGTTCAGCTTGTCCGGACGGTTCAAGACCAGCGTCAGCACGCCTTCGTGCAGGTGGTCGAGGAGTGGCGACTGCGGCAATTGTGGCGGCTGCGTGATGCTCACAGGACTCCCAGGGTGGGGGGGGAGGGGCCGGCGGCTGAAGCCGCGCCTACCCTTGCAAAGCCGGCCTGCGCCGGCTGAGGGCCCAGTCCGCGTAGGCGGACTTCGCAGATCAAGGCGCGGCTTCAGCCGCCGGCAATTTCCCTGCCGTCGCCAACTGATCGAAACCCCTGTAACGAAGTCCTAGTCCATCTTCACATACTCATAATCGAAGGGATTCTCGTTGATGCCCCGGCGCGGCGGCGCGATCCACTGGGCAATCTGACCCTGGCCGTACACCGGCTTCATGATGCTGCGCAGGTAGGCCTTGTCCTCGTCGCTCGGCAGCCACTCCGCCCGGTGCGCCTCGAACTGCGCCTCCGTGATGGGATTTCCCTGCAGGTCGAAGTGGTGCGACGAGTACACGCCCTGGCGACGGTGGAAGCGACGGTGCGGCAACTTCAGTTCGAAATCCACGCCTTCGCCTTGCACGGCCTTGGACCAGCGGCGGATCGCATTGTCGCAATCGTCGATGTAGTCGTCGCGCAAGACGTCGTTCATGGCCAGGCGCAGGTCGACCTGCTCCTCGACGAGGCGGCCCTCCTTCATCACGGTCAAGGTCTTGGTCTGCCCCAGAAGACTGTGATCCGTATACTTCTTCTCTTCGCCGAAGCGCCCCTTCAGGCCCGCGGCGAACCAGTCCGCGGCGTTGGACGAGACTTCCGAACCGAACAAATCCAGGCAGTAGCTGAACCAGAAGTTGATGAACCGTTGGATGGTCGGCAGATCGATGCCACCCTGGGCGCGCGCGTCGCCATTCGGGTCGAGCCTGGTCAACTGGGCGCCGCGACGGAGGATTCGCTCCAGACCGGTGTCGCCGACGAACATGTGATGCGCTTCTTCGGTCAACATGAAGCGGCAGGTGCGGGCGAGCGGATCGAACCCGGACTCTGCCAGCGCGCCGAGCTGGAACTTGCCGTCGCGATCCGCGAACATCGTGAAGCAGAAGAAGGAAAGCCAGTCGTCGCACGGCTGGTTGAAGGCGTCGAGGATGCGCGGCTTGTCGGCGTCCCCGGAGCGGCGCACGAGCAATTCCTCTGCCTCGTCGCGACCTTCCGAGCCGAAGTGACTGTGCAGCAAGTAGACCATCGCCCAAAGGTGGCGGCCCTCCTCGACGTTGACCTGGCACAAGTTGCGCAAATCGTAGAGCGAAGGCGCGGTCTGGCCCAGGCGGCGCTGCTGCTCGACCGAAGCGGGCTCGGTATCGCCCTGGGTCACGATGATGCGGCGCAAGGCGGTGCGCATTTCGCCGGGCACTTCCTGCCAGGCTGGCGCACCCTGCTGATCACCGAACGGAATCTTGCGATCCGCCTCGCGCTCGGCCAGGAAGATGCCCCAGCGGTAGTCCGGCATCTTGACGTGATCGAAGTGCGCCCAACCGTCCTTGTCGGCGGAAACGGCGGTGCGCAAGTAGATGTTTTTGTCCTGGAAGCCCTCGGGGCCCATGTCCTGCCACCACTGCAGGAAGCGCGGCTGCCAGTGCTCGAGCGCGCGTTGCAGGCGGCGATCCGAGGACAGGTCGACGTTGTTCGGGATCTTGCTCTGGTAGTCGATCGCTGTGCTCATCAAGTCCTCGTGTAGTCAAAGACGGCGCTTTGCGGATTGCCGTACATCGAAAGCGCGCCGCGTTCGCCCACCGCGTTGGGGCGCTGGAAGATCCAGTTCTGCCACGCCGACAGCCGCCCGAACACCTTGGTGTCGACGTTCTCCGGCCCGGGAAAGCGCAGGTTCTGCTCCATGCCCGTCAACGCATCCGGCGAATAGGACACGCGTTCCTCGATGGCCAGGCGCACTTCGTCGTCCCAGTCGATGTCGTCGGGCGCCCGCGTCACCAGCCCCAGCTTGTCGGCATCCTGGGCGGTCACCGCCACGCCGAGCCTACCTCGCGTCAGCTCGATATTGCCGGGTTCACCCAGGAAACGGGTCTGCAGGCGGGTCGCGCCGTGGTGCATCGGCAGCGCGCCGAACGAAACCGGGCCGACGTGTACGACGTTTTGCCCGTCCGGATCGTCCAGCATGTAGGCGCGATCCGCCGCCCAGGCCAGTTCCAACAGCGTGCCAGCAAAGCAGGATCCCGGCTCGATGAGCGCGAAGATCGACCGCGCCATGTTGTCCAACCGCCGCAACGTCCGCGCCTGGTGCAACTGGATCTCGCGGGCCAGCCAATCGCCGCCTTCGCGCAAAGCGGTCAGCGCCGCGTCATGGGCCAGCACCTGGGCCGGATCGCCCTGGGTCTTCACGATCAGCAGGCCAGCCTTGTTGAAATTGAAGCGAAGTTCGAGCAGCGCCGCGTCCAGTTCACGAAACGCCTGCAGCGCCCAGGCCGAGGCTCCCTGCGCGTGCAAGGCCTCGGCAGTCTGCGCCGGCGAATCGGTCGGACCCTGGATGGTGATGTGCGCCAACCGCTCGGAATTGAACACCTGCACGGTCACGTATTGGTAGCGCAGCGTGTCGTTACCGCCGACGCTCTCGTGGTTGCGCTCGAGCATCGGCAGCGCGATGCCCTGTTCGGTGCTGGCCGGCGACTCCGCGACGATCTGGCCGACGCGTGCTTGCAACCCCGCGTCCCACTTGGACTTCGGCCAACCACCGTCGACCAGGCGCATCTTCAGGGCGTCGCGCAGGCGAAACCCCTCGGCCTTGGTGCAGAACACGTCGGCGTGATCGCGGCGCACCTTGCGCTTGTCCACCAGGCGCGTCAGGCCACCGGTGCCGGGCAACACGCCGAGCAGGGGCACTTCGGGCAACGAGACCGCGGAAAAACCGTCGTCGATCAGGTAGATCTCCTGGCAAGCTTCAGCCAGTTCATAACCACCGCCCGCCGCCGTGCCGTTGACCGCGGCGATCCAGCGCTGCCCGCTCGAGGCCGTCGCTTCCTCGATCTCGCACCGGGTTTCGTTGGTGAACTTGCAGAAGTTGACCTTGAAAGTGTGCGACGAACTGGCGAGCATCTTGATGTTGGCGCCAGCACAGAACATTTTCGGCACGCTGCTCGTCACCACCACGCAGCGCACGCCGGGATGTTCGAAGCGCAGGCGGCGCAAGGCATCCGCCAGTTCGATGTCGACGCCGAGGTCGTAGCTGTTGAGCTTGAGTTCGTAGCCAGGACGCAGCGGCGCATCCTTGTCGACCGCCAGCGTCAGGGTCGCAACCGGGCCCTGCACCTGAAGATTCCAGTGGCGGTAGCGGCTCGGATCAGTTTGGAATCCGACCGGCGCCGGGGCGGAAGTGGGCTCGTGCGCGTCAAACGCCATGACTCTCCAGAACAGGTGCCACGAAGGCTCCGGAAGGGCGACTGCAAGCCAGACGCGGGCGGAAATCCTAGCACCTGCCGCGACCACTGTCTGCGGGGATCATGCGCAATTGCCTGGGACGCGGCTACCGACCGAAGCTCGGCCCGTCCGGCGGCAGTTGATCCGGATCGGCGTGGACGATGATCTCGGCGTCCGGAAACTCCGCGCGAATGCAGATTTCCACCTCGTCACAGATCTCGTGCGCGCGCTGCAGGGTCATGTGGCCGTCGAGTTCGAGGTGGAACTGGATGAACGGCAGCGTCCCCGAGCGCCGCGTGCGCAAGTCATGTAAACCCTTGGCTTCCGCGTGCGACAGGACGATCTGCTTGATGCGGTGGCGTTCGTCATCCGGAAACTCGCGATCCATCAGCAACTGCACGGCATCGTGACCGATCTTCCACGCGCTGCGCCCGACCAGCACCGCGACTACCAGACCCAACAACGGATCCAGGATGGGCCAGCCCAGGTAGGTCGAGGCCAGCAGCGAGAGCGCCACCGCCGCGTTCATCAGCAGATCCGAGCGGTAGTGCATCGCGTCGGCCGTCACCGCGCTCGAACCGGTCTGCTGCACGACGTGGCGTTGGAAGCGCACCAGGGCCAGGGTCGCCGCGCTCGCCACTATCATGACCGCGACGCCGACGAGGCCCTGGTCGACCGGATGCGGATTGCGCAACCGCTCCACCGCCGAGACGGCCAGACCGATGGTCGAAACCCCAATCAGGATGCCCTGCCCCAGCGCCGCGAGCGGCTCCAGCTTGCCGTGTCCGAACCGGTGCTCGCGATCCGCGGGCTGCAGCGACGCGTGCACCGCCACCATGGTCACCGCCGAAGCGGTGGCGTCGACAGCAGAATCCAGCAGGCTCGCCAGCACGCTGACCGAATCCGTCCACCACCACGTGACCGACTTGAGCGCCAACAGCGCGACCGCCACGGCCACGGACGCGCGGGTCGCTTGCCGCATCAGGGCGTGCTGTTGCGCGGCCTCGAGACGAGGCGGGTTCGCAGCTGGCGGCTGGGCGAGGTCGGGCACCGGTCAAGGCTCCTCGGGCGCCAGCTTGGCGCCAATGTCGTGTCCCGCGGCAATCGGCAGTTCGGCGAGGCGGGCGATCGCATCCCAGCCGGAAAGCGCCGCGTCGTTCACGCTCACGCCGGCCAGATAGTTGCCCGCCAGCGCCACGCCCGGCAACCGCGTCTCCACGGTTTGTCGCATCGTATCCATGGCTTCGCTGTGACCCACGCGGTACTGTGGAATCGCGTCGCGCCAGCGCAGGACCTGCCAGAAGGTACACTCGAGCTGCCTGCCCGGATACAAGTGCCCGAAAGCGTGGGCCTGGGCGCGACGCACGAGGTTGAGCAACGTCTCGTCAGTCAGATCGACAGCGTCCGGATCGCGAGTGCCGCCGATGAAGCCGGTGTGCAGCCAGCCGCCCTCGGGCGCGCGGTTCGGGAAGACGCTGGACGGCATCAGGATTCCCAGCGTTCGCAGCCCCTCACCGGCTGGAATCAGCACGCTGAACCCCTTGGGCGCGATGCCCTCGGGATCCGGCCCACCGAAGTGGATCGCCGCGATCCTGCACAGTTCCACGGCAGACAACGCTTCGCTCGCCGACGGTACCGTGGCCTTCAACAACGACGCGGCAGCCCGAGGCGGCACGGCGATGACCACACGGCGTGCCCGTACACTTTGGAACGCTTCAGGATCTCGCGGGGCCACGGGCGCGCCGGGCTGGGCCCGATACGGTCCAGTCTGGCCGGGCTCCAGACCCTGTGGCGGGCGGTCCGACCGAGCGTGCAGGCGAACCAGAAACGTGCCGTCTGCTTGAGGCTGCACCGCTTCGGCGACCGCATGGGTCTGCACGGTGCCCGCTGGCAGCGAGGCGGCCATAGCGTTGGGCAAAGTTCCGAAGCCTTCCAAGAAGTTGTACAGCCCGCGCCGGACCGGCGGTGCCACGTCGGGCCGTCCCACCTGAGTGTCGCGGCGCATCGACCAGCCGAGCAGAGCGCCCAAGGTCATGCTGCCCGCCTCGTGCTCCCATTGCCAAAGCCGCGGAAAGGCGTCGCGCGCGCCGAGCTGGTCCGGATCGCCAGCGAAGATGCCTGAAATGAGAGGCGCCACCAGGTACTGCGTCGCTTCCTTGCCCAAGCGACGCCGCGCGAAGTCGAGCACGGTATCGCCCGGTTGCGCGTCGCCCAGCGCGAAGGGTTCCGCCAGCATGCGCAACTTGCCGGCCAGGCTCATGTAGTCGCCGGTCAGGAAGCTCCAGGCGCTCGAAGGCAGGCGGCGGGCGCGACGACCCCGGTAGATGAAGCGGTGACCGGGCGGTTGGGCGGCCACGACCTGATCCTGCAGCCCGAAGGCCTCGATCAGCTTCCAGATCATCGTCGCGGAGCCCAGAAAGCTGTTGGGCCCCCATTCGATGAGGTAGCCGTCCTTGCGCTCGCTGCGGACCTTGCCGCCGACCTGGCGACTCGACTCGAGCAGCCGGACCGACCAACCGCGTTGGTGGCCCGCCCACGCCGCGGTCAAGCCAGCGATGCCGCCGCCGAGCACGACGAGGTCGACGATTCCCGAGGAATCATCTGGCCCCGTGGCACCGGCCGCGTCCGCAGCCACCTCCGCGCTCACACGGTATTCCCGGGGACCGCCTGAGCGGTGGCCAGCGGCCGCAGGTTCTGGACGGCCTGCACGAAGGCCTCGACCCCCGCCATCGGCGTGGCCGGCACGACGCCGTGACCCAAGTTGGCGATCCAGCCGTGGCCGACCGCCGCGTGCATCTCCGCCACCCGCCGTTCGATGTGGGCGCGCGGGGCGAACAGTTCGATCGGATCCAGGTTGCCCTGCAAGGCCACGTGCTCCCGGCAGGCTTTGCGTTTCAGATTGGCTTGCACCAGTTCCACGCGCCAGTCCAGACCGAGGCCGTGCGCGCCCAGCGTGAGCGTGCTGTCGAGCAGGTGGCCGGGATGGCGCGCGAACACGAGAATCTTGCCGCCGCGCTCGCGAATCGTCCGCACGATCCGTTCGGTACCGGGCCGCACCATGGCGTCGTAATCGGCACGCCGCAGTTCACCCGCCCAAGTATCGAACAGTTGCACGGCATCCGCGCCCGCGTCGATCTGCATCTGCAGGTAGTCGATCACGGCGTCCGCGAGGCGATCGAGCAAGGCCCGCAGCACGTCCGGCGCGGCGAAAAGCATGGCCTTGATGTGGTCGAACTGCTTGGATCCCTTGCCCTCGACCATGTAGCAAGCGAGCGTGAAGGGCGCGCCCGAAAAGCCCAGGAGTGCCGTCTGATCGCCGAGCTCAGCCCGGATCTGCTTGACCGCCTGACCGACATAGCCCAGCGATTCGCGCACGTCGACCCGCGGCAGGGCTTGCACGTCGGCCGCGGTGCGCACGACCGGCTGCAGCACGGGACCGCCCTCGGGAAACTGCACGTCGATGCCCAACGCCTCGGGAACCGTGAGGATGTCGCTGAACAGGATCGCCGCGTCCATGGCGAAGCGCCTGACCGGCTGCAGCGTGACCTCGGTCGCGACGTCGGGCTCGTGGACCATCTCCAAGAAGGAGTGACCCTGCCGCAACGCCCGGTATTCGGGAAGGTAACGCCCCGCCTGGCGCATGATCCACACGGGCGGGCGATCGACGGGCTGGCCGGCGAGGGCGGCGAGAAAGCGTTGGCGGCCGTTCATCTTCAGCATGGCAAACTCGATAGCGCAGGATGGGTTGCGCGCGGGTAGGATACGGATCCTGAAGCGATGTTCGTCATGAGTCTGTCATGCACAGCGCACGTTCGCGAGTCCTAGGCGGTGCATCCGCGGCATCACGGCGTGCCCACTGGCTTGGAGTAGCACGGTCGCAAGCAGTACTTGCCTTTCGACGCGCCCTTGTCGTCCTTCAGTTCCTGGCACGCCCAGCCTTGCGGGCAAGGTCCGGTCGCGGATTCGGTGCAGGTGATCGCGCAAAAGCTGCCCTTCTCGACGTCAGCCTGGTCCTTGAACGTCACGCACAACTCCGGCTTGCCGCCGCATTCCGGCACGTTTTCGTCCTTGGGATTGCACGGTTCGCAGTATTTGCCGGTGGCGGGCACGCACTTGGCGGTCGCGGCGTCGCAGAGCTGATAGTACCCGCACTGCCAGTTCATCGTGCAGCCTTTCTCGACGCACTGGCCGCCCTCGCACTTCATCGCCAAGTCTTTGCAATCGCTCGGCACTTCACAGCCCGGCACGCATTTGTGGGTCTTGAGGTCGCAATGCGTCTGCTTCTCGTCGCATTCTTCGGAGGCAATGCAACCGCCCGGAATCTTGCAGTGCTTGTCGATGCACTTGGCTTCGGCGATTAACGTCGTGCACTCGCCGTCCGCGACGCACGGCGCGACGCAATGGCCGAGCGAGCAGACCTGACCGGTGGCGCACATGCCGTCGGCGGTGCACCCCTTCACGCAGGCGGCGTACTCGACGTTGCACACGAACTGGAACGGGCAGTCGCCGTCCGCCTTGCACGATCCGGAACCTGGCGCGCAGCTTCCGCTTTTTGGCACGCATTGCTTCACGCCCAGCCCGGTGACGTTCAAGCACTGAAAGCCCGCTCCGCACGCGGCGTCGCCGAGGCAGCCCAGGCCGCAGAAGGTGCCGCCGTCCTTGTAGGCGAGGCACGCGGAAAAAGGCTTCTTGTCGACGATGGCCTTGGCGCATTGCTCATCGGCGGTGCACGGCTCGCACAGCTTGCGCGAGGGGCGGCACACTCGGGTGCATTCGTCGCAATACTCGCCAGTCGTGCAGTTGCCGTCGTCGTCGCACACGGCCTTGGGATCGTTGGCGGCCAGGCACGCTTCGGCGACGACCTCGCCGGGTGTCGCGTCATTACCCTGGACGTCCGAGGGCTTGGCATCGTCGCCCGGTGCGATCTCGGCGTGGCTGACCCCGTCCGCGAACGTCACCACGTCGGTCACGCCGGGAGCCAAAGCCTTGGCTGAACAGCCAGTGAGGCCGAGCAGGAGAGCCGGCAGGGCGACGACAAGAGTCCCGGCGAGACGTTGGAGGCGGCGTGCGGACATGGCGGCTCCCGGCAATGCGCGTGCCCAGGCCAAGTAGCCGGTCGGACCGGGGGCGTCAAGACCGCCGGCGCAGACCTCGACAGCGCCACCGTAGTTGCCGCATCCTCGCGCTCCACCCGTTGCAGGAGATCCGCATGGCCACCGTTCGCGTCCAGCAGTCGCATCAACTCGGCAAGGAAGCTGCGCGCTCGGCGTTGCACTCGTTCGAGGAGATGCTGGGGAAATACCGGGTCAAGCTCGCGTGGTCGGGCAGCAAGGCAGACATCAAGGGCACCGGCGTCTCGGGCGACGTCCAGGTGTCCGATACCACCGTCGACGTCAAAGTCGAACTGGGGATGATGGCGCGCGTCGCCGGAGTGGATGCGACCAAGCTCGAGGCGTCGATCCGGCGGCGGCTGCAGGAAGCGCTCGCTCCCAAAGCGTGAAGAACGCTAGAAGAGTGGCGAAGTGCCCTCGGTCTCGCGCACCGTGAACGAATAGACCACGCCGCCGTTGCTCAGCATGTAGGCATTGTGGTTCCAGACGACGGGCCGCGAGGCAAAGCCCGTTTCCGTCTGCGCGCGCGTCACCGGCATGCCCGTCGCCATCGCCACGAGGTCCAGCCCGGCTTCGGAAGGCACCAGCAGCACGCCCAGTTCCGGCAGGACCGCCAACTGGCCCGCGACTGGATTGGGCAGCCTGCGCGCGAAGATCCGCTGACCGTCGGCCAACCTCACCACGTGCAAGGCCCCATCCGAGGCCACGACGTAGATGCGATCGCC